>JAHFDZ010000133.1 GCA_023248745.1 Myxococcales bacterium
AACACGACCACGTACGCAGACGGCGGGACACCCGAAGGTGGCGTGCAAGTGCAAGATACGTGGGCCCAAGTCAGCGGTGACGGCTTTGGCTTCCCGACTCAGGGAACGGTACCCGAGATGGAAGTCTTCAATGGGAACCTCTACGTCTCCACCGCGGCAGCACCCAATACGAAAGGACAGGCCAAGCTCTATCGCTCGTCCACTGGAGACTCCGGATCGTGGAAGGACGTGACGCCCCCACTCGCCGGCGACGCGAGTATCCATTCGTTCGGAAGCACGACATTGGGAGGGGGTTATCTGTGGTGTGCGACGGGCAGCGCAAGCGGTGCCATGATTTTCAGGTCGCAGAACGGCGTCGATTGGATCCCGATCGCGACACGAGGTTTTGGCAATTCGGGCCTCATTGGCGCTGCGCCGCACATGGTTGTTTTTCAAGGTCCGAGTGACGTGACTCCCTATTTGTATGCCGGCATGGGAGCACATGGCGCAGGCACGAAGGCACAGGTCTGGAGAATCCCTTACACAGATTCTGATCCAGCCCACTGGGTTAAGCTGTTCGATTTCGGCGACGTGAGCGATTCGAAAATAGACCTGGTGAGTTACTTTTACGTTTGGAACAGCAAGGTCTACTTTTCGACCAACGCAGGCGCTCAACTCTGGGAGTCCACAGACGGAATGACCTTCACAAAAAATGCCGGTGTCGCAGACGGCTTCGGCGATCCGAACAACAAGGTCATCGCGTCGCTTGAATCGTTCAACGGCTATCTCTACGCCACCACCACGAATCCCACTCGAGGTGGTCAAGTCTGGCGGACAAGCAACGGAACGAAGTGGGAACAGATCACGGCCGACGCGTTTGGCAAAGGTCCGTCGGTGTCGGAGGTGCGTAGCATTCGCGCGTCGTTCGGAAAGCTCTGGGCCACGGGATACACCGACATCACGCTGTCGAAGGGCACACCCGTTTGGCGATCCGACGACGGTGTAACTTGGGTCCAGTCGAACACGGATGGATTCGGCGACTCGAAGAACAACGGTGAAAACGCGATCACGATGGGCTTCGGCGACTACCAGTATTTTGGCGGACCGAACTACGCGGCCGGTGGGCAAATTTGGCGGACCAAGGTGAACTGAATTTGCGGCGAACACACGAAGTCGAGGGAGCCCGCCTCGTTGCCGTTCGGCATGCAGGTCACCCAAGGGGCTGACGCAGGATTGGCGCTTAGGTCCTGAGCCCTTAAATTGCACCAAAGCCCAGCATTTTCGGCTTTGACACGCGCTCAAGCCCCATATACATCTGCCAACCCCGCGCAAAGGGACACGTGTGCCTCAAGCATCCGTGGTCAATTTCGCGGGAATCAAGGCGTTTTTGACGCCGGAAGGAAGAAAATCTGTTCAATGTCTAACGCAACCACAACCCTGTTCTCGGCAGGCATAGCATCCGGGAAATCAGGCGCAGCCGATGGCTTCGCCGCACTTTTTGAAGCGAGCATCGAAGAAGGTGCAGACTTCAAAGAGGGAGAGATCGTCAAAGGGACGGTCATCGCAGTACATAAAGATCACGTAGTGATCGATATTGGCGGCAAGAGCGAAGGCATGCTGCCAATCGCTGAATTCGCTGATGCACACGGTGCAATCGGCGTTGCAGCCGGCGACGTCATCGACGTCTTCGTGGAGAGCCGCGAAAACGATGATGGCCTCATCACGTTATCGAAAGAGAAGGCCGATAAGGCCAAGGTATGGGACGAGATCTCGAGCGCGTGCGAACGCGACGAGCTCATCGAAGGCACCATCAGCCAGCGCGTGAAGGGCGGCCTCTCGGTCACCATTCGCGGCAACGTTAAGGCATTCCTTCCTGGCTCTCAGGTAGACCTTCGGCCGATCCGCAACCTCGATAAATTGATCGGCCAGACGTATCAATTCAAGGTCATCAAGTTCAACAAGAAGCGCGGAAACATCGTGCTCTCTCGCCGCGTCCTACTGGAGCGTGAGCGCGACGAGATCAAGAACAAGACCCTCCTCTCACTCGAGGAAGGCAAGATCGTTAAGGGCGTCATCAAGAACATCACCGAGTACGGCGCGTTCGTCGATCTCGGCGGTATCGATGGCTTGCTCCACATCACCGACATGAGCTGGGGCCGCGTCAATCATCCTGAAGAACTCTTCAAGGTGGGCGACGAGGTAACGGTCAAGATCCTTAAGTACAACGCCGAAACCGAGCGTGTTTCGCTGGGCCTCAAGCAAACGCAAGAAGACCCATGGAACCACGCCGAAGAGGCCTTCCCGCCAGGCAAGAAGGTCAAGGGCAAGGTTCAGTCGATTACCGATTACGGTGCATTCGTTGAGCTCGAGCCAGGCGTCGAGGGTTTGATCCACGTCAGCGAAATGAGCTGGACCAAGAAGATCAAACACCCGAGCAAGTTCCTCGAAGTCGGCCAAGAACTCGAGTGTCAGGTGCTCGAAGTCGACGCGAAGAGCAAGCGCATCTCGCTCGGCCTCAAGCAGCTTGAGCCCGATCCATGGACGATCTTCACCGACAAGTACAAGCCAGGCGACAAGATCGGCGGCAAGGTCCGTTCGCTCACCGACTACGGTGTCTTCATCGGCATCGAAGAAGGCGTCGACGGCATGGTGCACAAGAGCGACATCTCGTGGACGGCTAAAGTTAACAACCCAAGTGACATTTATCACAAGGGCGACGACGTCGACGCGATCATCCTCTCGATCAATCACGACGAGAAGAAGGTCTCTCTTGGTGTCAAGCAACTTTACGATGATCCATGGCCGACCATCTTCTCAGAGCTTCCGCCGGGCAAAGTGCTTCCGGTTAAGGTTCTGTCGATCGTCGACTTCGGCGTATTCGTTCGTATCCGCGAAGGCGCAGAAGGCTTCATCGCAACGAACGAACTCGTTCAAAAGAACGACGACGCAGGCGAACCAATCGAGATCAAGATCGGCGACGAATTCAACGCCGAAGTTGCAAATCTCGACACACAAGATCGTCGTGTCACCATGACGATGCGGGTCGGCGAAGCTGGCGCAAGCCCTCCTGCGAAGGCAGAGAAGCGCGAGTCGAAGACACCTACGACAACGGGTGGTGCCGGCACAGCAAAGGCGCCAAGTGCGAAGAAGGTCAAAGACGGCGGCGACGCAAGCGGCGGCACCATCGGCGATCTCATCAAGCAGAAGCTCGGCAACTTGTCCGTCGACAAAGACAAGTAACGAGAGCGTGCACTCAGCAAGCGGGCGACGGAGCTTTGGCTTCGTTGCCCGTTGGCATTTTTGTAAGGGCCTCGCACCTGCGCGCAAAACTGCGTTCGCGAAAGTCTGAACGCGGGTAATCTCCACTTAATGACCGAGCCTCTCTGGGCACCTTGGCGCATGGAGTACATTCTTGGCGCGAAGTCGAGTGAGTGCTTCTTCTGTGCTTACGCAAAGGGCACTCCCAATACTTTTCGCGAGCAGCTCGTGCTGGTCGTCAAAGAGCACGCCCACATTTGCCTCAATCGCTACCCATTCGCTGCCGCCCACATCATGGTTGCGCCGAATCGGCACGTATCCGATTTGTCGCTGCTCGAGGACGACGAATATGTAATGCTAATGGATCTATTAAGACTGAGCGCCGAACGCTTGCGAAAAGCTACGCGATGCGAGGGTCTCAACATTGGGTTCAATCTTGGGAAGGCTGCCGGGGCGGGAGTCGAAGAGCACCTTCACGGCCACCTCGTTCCAAGATGGTCGGGCGATCATAATTTTATGCCCGTGATCGGCGACGTTCGCGTGATGCCTGACTACCTCGATCAAACATGGGCGCGACTCGAGCCGTTCTTCGCTGACATCGAATCTAGCAACGTTAGGAATTCTAGTGAGTGAGCTGATTCCTCGGCACTTGCGTCGGCCAATTTTTCTAAGCGTCGCAACCCTGGCGATTGGCGTCATCGTTTGGGCGTCACAAGCGGTGATGTTCCCGTTCGTGATGGCGCTCGTCCTCGCATATTTGCTAACGCCAGCCGTTGCGTGGGCCGAACGAAAGAGAGTGCCGCGCGCGGTTGCGATTATCGGCGTCTATCTCGTTGGGCTCGTCGCCGCCGGGATTTTCATCCGCATCGCGGCGCCTCGCCTCGTGTCAGAGGTGCAACGTCTGCGGAGCGAATTTCCCTCGCTACTTTCTCAGGCGAAAGAAAATTGGATTCCGGGTATCGAGTCACGCCTCGCTGAGGTTGGCGTTCGCGACGTCGACTTAAGCAGTAAGGCGAACGAGAAAATCGTCGAACTGCGCCAATGGTTGACGCAAAATCCGGCCGAAGTTTACAAACTTGGCAAAGACATCATTGCGGGTGTGAGCCGCGGGATTTTTCTGTTTTTCATCACGCTGATGCTCGCCGCGTACATCATGCTTACGCGTGAGCGGATCGTCGCTTTCACTCGTTTGCTCGTCCGTCCGTCTGCGCGCATTTCGTACGATCAGTTGCTTTCACGGATCGATCGCGGCTTGTCGGGCGTCGTTCGAGGGCAGCTCATCATTTGTTTGATCAACGGCGTTCTCTCTGCGATTGGTTTCGCGATCGTGGGTCTCAAGTACTGGCCAGTGCTTGCGTTGATCGCCGCAATCCTGTCGCTGATTCCTATCTTCGGGTCGATCGCCAGCACCATTCCAGCTGTCGCAATCGGTCTCACGCAAGGACTCGGGACCGCTGTCTTCGTGCTTTGCTGGATCGTCGGAATTCATCAGCTCGAAGCCAACCTGCTTAACCCAAAAATCATGGGCGACGCGGCGAAGCTTCATCCCGTGCTGGTCGTCTTTTCGCTTCTCGCTGGGGAGCACCTCTTTGGGGCAGTCGGGGCCTTGTTGGCTGTTCCGTGCATGTCGATAGCGAAGAGCCTGTTCGTGCACTTCCTGCAGGCCGCAAACGCTGGTGATCCCGAGCTCGAAGCGGAGCGCTTCACCGACAGTCCCCTAACTTGACCAGGCACGAACCGCTTTGCTCCCGCACGGGGAGACTGCTACACGCCGGCTAACCATGCAGGCTCTCGAAAAGAAGCAAAAGAAGAAGTCGCCAGGGGCGATGCAGCGCGATCTCAAAGAGATGCTTGAAGCGCGTCAGTCTGCCAATCCTCCTTCGGCCCCCGACATGAAGAAGACGCTGAAACGCGTTGGCTTGATTGTCGCGGCAGCTTGGGTCATCGCCGCAATGGTGCAAAGCGCCGTCAAGACCTGGTGGCCCACCGCCGTTGCAGGCACGCTCACGGTGCTTGTTGCCGGTGCGCTCATTTACTTCATGCGCTTGCTCAAAAATCAGCAGGCGATAGGTGCCTTGCTGTCGCAAGCGAATTCGAGCGAAGGCCGCAAGGACGCACTAAAACGCCTCGAGACTGAATTCAAAAAAGACGACGTGCAAGCCGTCATCGCGCGGTCTCAGATCGAGATGCAGGAAGATCCCAAGAAGGCTATTTCGACACTCGAGACGATCGATTTGAGCAAGCAGATGCAGCCGGTTGCCGATCAGGTTCGTACGATGCGCGCGATGATGCACCTTACCCAGGGTGAGGCAAAGGAAGCGCGAATGCTTGTCGACCAAGTCGAGATGAGCAAGCAACAAGACCTACGCGCGCGCGCCATGTTCGCAGCGGTTGCGGCTGAAGCTTGGGGACGCACGGGTCAGGCGAAGAAGGGCGTCGACGTCCTCGAGTTGTTCAATCCAGACGATCCCGAGCTTGCGGAGTTTCAGATTCAACTCTACCGCGCACGCGCGTTTGCCTTTGCAGGCGCCAACGATATGAAGTCCGCGACCCGCGCGATGAAGAAGCTCGCCGAGATGAACCCACAATTGCTCGGCATGTTCGTCATGGGAAAAAAGGTGCATCCGCTCTTGCAGCGCGAAGCACAGCAAATCGTCGCAAGATCGGGCGGTGTGCCCCGCAAGGTCGTCTACAAGCGGTCGTAACGACGAACTCGCGAAACACAGGCTTGGCGGGATACCATCGCCTGCATGGCGAACCCGACGACGACTCAGGCCTGGCGCAAGTTACTCGAACTTCGTGAATCGACGGGAAGCACGCACATGCGTGATCTCTTCATCGCCGACCCTGCGCGAGCGAAGCGTTATTCGATCACGTTTGGTGACATTTTTGTCGACTACTCGAAGCATCGTGTAACCGATCCTGTGCTCTCGGCGCTTTTCGCACTCGCGCGCGAGCAAGGCGTCGAAGCGCTGCGCGACCGTATGTTCTCGGGTGAGGCGATCAACATCACAGAGGACCGTGCTGTTCTGCATGTCGCCCTTCGTGCAAAGTCAGGTAAGTTTACAGTTTCTGGCAAAGACGTATTGCCCGAAGTTCACGCTGTGCTTGCGAAGATGCGAACGTTCAGCGACTCGTTGCGAAGCGGCGCTTGGAAGGGTGCGACAGGCGAACGAATCACCGACATCGTGAACATCGGCATCGGCGGTTCCGATCTCGGTCCCGTCATGGCGACTGAGGCCTTGCGTCCGTATTGGGGACCCATCACGCCGCATTTCGTGTCGAACGTCGACGGCACTCATGTTGCCGAAACGGTAAAGCGTCTTGACCCCAAGCGCACGCTGTTCATCGTCGCATCGAAGACGTTCACAACCCAAGAAACGCTGATGAACGCGCACAGCGCACGCGGGTGGCTGGTCGATGCTCTTGGAGAGGCAGCGGTTCCAAAGCACTTCGTTGCCGTTTCGACGAACGAGACCGAAGTAAAGAAGTTCGGAATTGCGACAGAGAATATGTTCGGCTTTTGGGACTGGGTTGGTGGCCGCTACTCACTTTGGTCGGCTATCGGCCTGCCGATTGTGTGCACCATCGGATACGAGAACTTCGACCAAATGCTTCGCGGCGCAGAGGCTGTCGACAAACACTTCTGCACTGCGCCGCTCGAGCAAAACGTACCGGCCATCATGGCGTTGCTTGGCATTTGGTACAGCAACTTCTTCAACGCCGAGACGTTGGCCATTTTGCCGTACGACCAATACCTCCATCGCTTTCCCGCGTACTTTCAGCAGGGTGACATGGAGAGCGACGGGAAGAGCGTCGACCGAGAAGGTAAGCGTATTGACGATTATTCAACCGGTCCCGTGATTTGGGGCGAACCAGGCACGAACGGACAGCACGCGTTCTATCAGTTGATTCATCAAGGCACGCGCCTCATCCCGTGCGACTTCATTGTGCCGCTGCATACCCACAACAAACTTGGCGAGCATCACAAGGTGCTTCTTTCGAACGCATTTGCCCAAGCCGAGGCATTAATGCGAGGCAAGACGGAGAGCGAAGTAAAGACCGAGATGAAGGCGGCGAACGTTCCAATCGATAAGATCGATGCGCTTGCGACCCACCGATCGTTCACTGGCAATCGACCCAGCACAACGTTCCTCATCGACAAGGTAACACCTGAGTCACTCGGCAAACTGATCGCGCTCTACGAGCACAAAATTTTCGTTCAGGGCGCTATTTGGAACATCAATAGTTACGATCAATGGGGTGTCGAGTTGGGTAAGCAACTCGCCAAAGCGATCGAACCAGAGCTGGGGAGCGCAAGTGCACCCCTGGGTCACGACGCTTCGACCAATCAACTCATCGAGCGTGCACGCGGAGCGCTTTCCCAATAGGGACACAATTTTCGCAAAGCATGAAGGTCAACGTTCTTACTTTTTCCCACGCTTGACGAGGACGACACCGGTGGCGCGTTCAACCGGCTCGAACTTCTTCTTGCCCTTCTCGGTTTCTTCACTTTCTTTGCGTTCGAGTGTGCGGTAGCTGACGCTGAGACCGATCCATCGGTTCTCTTTCACACCAGGCAGCTTCTTGAGAGCGGCCTTGGGTTGAAAGTGAAACATGACGCCTCGATCGCCCATGGGCTGAACGCCTTTGACGGTCATGACGTATTCGAACGACGGCTTTCCTTCCTTTTCGTTCCATGTCAGCCAGCTGATCGAAACCTCGTCGGGTGCGTCGTGCTTCCATTCTTTAATGGGGTTCGGAAATGCGCAACGGCCCCACGTTTCTTTTGTGTAGTCGGCCCACGCATTGTGAAGCTGTGCGCCGTCGAGGTGCCCGATTGATTGCGACGAGAAGACGCACAGTGGATCTTTTGTGGTGCTCTCTTCAAGTTTCTTTACCTTCTGAAATCGCCGCACCCAACTCGCTTTGCTTGCGCGATCGAAGCGCACGAGAAGCTCTGGACCGAAGAACTCTTGTGGGCCTGTCTCGAGCGGCGAGGTCGCGATGGCGAAAGCCATGTCGTTGCCCGTCACCATGAAGCTCTCATCACGCTCGAGTCGATCGAGCGAGCGATCGAGAAAGTTCATCCAGGTTTCATAGAGCGGCGCTGGCAGCACACCGCACTGGCCTTTGAGGCGATCATTCGTAACTGCGGTTATTGCATTTTGCCAAAGCTCGTTTGATTTTTGCCATTCGGGATTCGAGTCTGCGATTGCATCGCTCTTGATTGCACGTGCTTCGCGAAACGTTTGCCGCGCTCGCTCGCACACAGCTTTTTCATCGGCCGAGAGCGCCTTCGGCCCCGAAGGACCACACCCCACGAGAAGCAACGCGAATGCTAAAAACTTCGAGGCAACTGCCATGGCGGAGCCTCAATAGCCTCGCGCTCGCGTCGACGCCACCTTTGCTAAGCGCGCAAAATGCGCCAAAAAGGGAGACGAAATCCGCCAAAAACGCCTACTTAATGGCTTCTAGACACCGCAAAAAGCCGCGACCGCAGTCTTTCTTAAGGCATGCCACCATCGCATCGCGGCCTGCTTGGTTCATGCCTGACAAATACGACAAGCAACGGTTCTTGCTCACATCGGTGCAAACGGAATCGATAACGCCGCACTCGTAGTCGGCATTGTGATCGACGCACGCAGTCATGAGTGATTCATGGCCGCAGCGAAAGAACTTGCACCCGTCGCAAGCGCGGCCCGTTGCCTTCTTGAGGCACTCTCCGGCTTCGTGCGCGATGCGTGCTTTGAAATAGCGGGTGTAAACGTTGCAACGTCGTTGAGCGGCACCAGCACCGGGGCATCGACCACTCTCGGTTGTGGGGTAGACGCCGCTGCTCACAATTTCGACGCAATCGGTTTCGGCGCTTTGGTCGTCGTTGCACGTTTGCTTGTTCGGATCGAACGCAACCTTCCCTTTACCGCAGCTGGTTTCGAGGCCCAGTGGTTTGCGGTTCGCGATCGGTTCGGGAATGGGTCCTCGCGCTGTCGGCGGTGGAGTCGAGGGAGGAACAACCGTTGAAGCAAGCGGTCTTGTGGGAGGCGGCGGCACAAAGTTCGTGACAGGCGCCGGGGGCGGAGGAGGAGGTGGAACGTCGCCGGCCGGAGGTGTCGCTGAAGTGGCCGCAACAGGGGGTGGAACCGCTGCAGTAGCGGGTAGCGCCGAAGGCTCGGCCGTGATCACGGGCGCAGCCGCGGGGCGGTTATTGTTGCATCCTGCAGCGAGTAGCCCGGTGATCGTTAGAAATGCCGCCCGATCGATTTTCATCGTTCGCCTCCGCGTTGGACTCTACGAAAAACAACCAGGGAAGGCGAGTTCAGACGATCAAGGGGCGTGGGACGGGGCTTGAGGGTCATCGATCTTCTCTGGCGTGCGGCCTTTTGCGTACGCCGGGTGAGAAGTGAAGAGCACCTGCTGCGGCCCTTCGTCGTTGTCGCATGAGGCTGTGAGCCAAACGGCGGACTCATCGGCTTCGAGATCTTGGTACCAGCACTTTCCGCCGCTTCCCGACTTAGGCAAGTCAATTGACTGCCAGTTTCCGCCGACAGGCCGCACCCAGAGATGCTCTGACCCGACGTCATTGCCTCCAGGTTTGGGTTTGGTCGTACGAAGATAGAGCGTGCCATCGGGGCTCAACTGTCCGACGTTCGGTTCACCCATCGTCGCTGGGCAGTCGATGCGCGACCAAGCACTCCCATCAAATGTGGCGACGTAAGGCTGTACAGCGTTGACGTCGTTATCCGAGGTGCCCATCGTGCCGAGGAGCATGGCGCGATTGCCTTTGGCTCGCATTTGAACGACGCGGAAATTTGCGAGTGAAACACCGACGAGTGGCAGATCGTAAATTCGGTTGCCGGTTTTGGTCCAATGCGCGATTCGCGGCGCGCGCTTCGTGTCACTTTCGTAGGATGGCTCCTCGAGCGCAAGCACACTGTCGCTCAGTGATGCGATGCTTGCAAATCGTGATCCATCGATGGTTGGCGCACCTGCGAGCGCCTTCTGATCCATTCCCAAGAAGGGCGTATCGCTGTGAGAGACGAAAGTGCCGGTGGCTCCGCTCGGCGAGCTAAAGAACGTTGCATAGCCATGGTGATCGTTCGACAACGTCCACGCGTTGTTGCTCCACTTGTAGACGTTGTACCGTTCTGATCGTTCGCCGAAGCTAATTGCGACCGCGTAAGCTTCTGACTTGAGATCGCCATAGAATCCGACAGGCTGGCCGGGCGCAGACTCGAGACCCTTTGCGAGTTCGGGCCGCGGCACAATTCCATTGTTCAAAATTTCGCCGATGTAGCCCCGCGCTGCGACAAATGTGCGTCCGAACGCAGGAAAAACGTGCATCTGGTGATGTCCGCTTCGCGCGGCGATATGCAGCTGTGGCGCTTCTTCAACTTTTGGAACGGTTTCTTTTGCGACCGTTGCGGCCTTGATGACGGCATCGTTTGCGGTGCGCGGCGTTGACTGTCCGCAACCCCCCAACAGAAACGCAGCGAACGTGAACGAGCCGAGAGCGGTGACACAAGCTTGGGCACGAAGCATTGGGATCCTCATTGAGGTTGGGGGTCTAGGCGTCCTTCGGTGAGTAGCAGTCTACCGCCACTCACCACGTCATCTTCTGATTCGGAACGGGGATGCTCCACTTTTTCGTATTGGAGCTGCCAGAGTATCGTTTTGTTCCGGAACGAATCCGCAAACTGAAATGAAACACGCGTGGATCTATTTTCGCTTCCGCCGGGCCTATCGTCGCTCGCGAGCCCGCGTACTATGGCGCCTCCTGGCGAGCGAATATTGGTCCAGTGCCGCGTGAGGTAACGTCGCTTCGATTCGAGCGTTTGGCCCTTTTCGTCGACGACGGTTGCGCGCAGCACCAAGCGTCGAAATAGGTCGCCTGTCGGAACCGCGTGGCCGACACCGCGTGGGTCGATTGTAAAGGTGGCACGGCTGCCTTCGCGCGTGGCGCGCGCTTCGACGGAGTTGCGAATCATTTCGCTCGTCACTTCGAAGGTGTGCTTTCGATGTCGTCCCTTTGGACCCTCGACAAGCGGCATGTGGCAATTGGCGCATGCTGCGCTCGTGCCTGACGATGCGTGCTCGTGAATCGTCGATTGCATGAGTTCACGACCGTGCGGAAATGTGAACTCGTGGCAATTGGCGCAAGCGCTCTTGGTCGCAAACTCAGCGTTTCTCAGCACAGCGTGAGGCGCCTTTTTTGCGCTTGTTAGACTTCCAGGTACGGCGAGAGTTCCTGCGTGCGCGCTTCCGTCGGGCACGTGGCAGGTGATGCACGCGACGCCCATATCGCCCAGCGGCTTCGGCGCGTCGTGTGAGGCGTCGGCTTCGGGCGCGTGGCATCCACGGCAAAAATTGAGCGGCTCTAGCGCAAGCGCACGCTTATAGGCCGGATCGGTGTGCGCCTGTTTGTGTAAAGAACTTGACCATTCTTTCGCAATGTCGTCGTGGCATTTGACACAAGCTGCATTCGCTGCGACGCGATCGTCTGGACGCGCGATTGGGGCCGCGTGCGGCATTCCCGCAATGAGTAGCGCGAGTGTGCCTGGCCTGTGCGCGGCCCCAAGAAGGGCTGCGGCAGAGATCGTGACGCTGAAGAAGAGGATTGCGCGCATGGACGACAAGACGAGACGGTCGTTTGACGCACCTCGTGTAGGAATTGTTCCTTGTTTCGTCGTTTGTGGCGACACATTGTGACTGTACCCCGAGTCGATTGGGTGATCCGATGTGGGCGCTGCCAGCAGGACTGCAACTTTATGGGTCGTTGTTCCACAAGATGGCGCGCGCTCCGCTGCGGACGCAACCCGTGACGTTGCCTTCAATGCGAGGTTGCGAGCCGTTGCACGCGCCCAGCTCTGTGATGTTGGTTAATTCGGTGACTCGGGGCCCTGTGTGGATGCTCGAACCGTGCCCTGCGCAGTAAAACGTTCCTCTGTTAGGCCCAGTTGGGCTACGCATGAACGCCTCAAAGAACTTGCCATCCCGGCGCCACGAAATGAACTCGAGGCCCAAGTTTGGGTTCAACTGAGTTTCCCAAGGGTAGTGCTCCCCGATGTCGGTACGAGGGTCCCACTCCAGTCCGCTCCCGCCTGGTTCGGTCCAAAGATCACTCGTTGTTTGCGTTTCGTTTCGCACCACGCGCCCTTTGACGGGCGTGCCCGGGCAAGAGCCCAAGCGCGAAATCGCGGTCGTCCGAAATGTATAGTTGAACTCGTCTTGCTGAGAGACCGTCGCCGTTACGCAGTAGAGCGTTCCGTCAGCGCTATCGCTCGGCAGCCGAATCCAGCCTGACATTTCCGTGGGCCGACTTTCCACTATCGCCGGTCCCTGCAGACTGAACATGCCGGATGCTCGGCCCGGATTGGCAAACGCTTGCCACCTTAGGCTCGTTCGTGAAGCAAGGTTTGACGGTATGCCTTGCGTTGCGAGCTCGACGAGTCGAACGGGAGTGCCGTCAAGGGTCCCTTCAATACTCACACTATCGTTCGTGCACCCGAGCGGCTTGAGTGGCACGCCTGCGTCCTGTGGATTTTCGGAGAGCACCCCGACAACGGCAATCGCAGCGTCGGGCCGTATGCGCTGCGCGTCGAGCCCAGTCCTCGCACCGCACCCGGCGACGAAGACGAGCGTGCTCGCGATCGCGATCTGCAAGGGTAGACATCGAACGTCTACCCGTAAGAGAAGAGATCGATCCCTAGGACTGCACTCCGTCTTTCGCACGCTTGCTCCGGCTTCTGCCAGGTGAAAAATTCCTGACCTGAGCAGTTGATGCGTATGAAGTGCGGGAAGTTCACTCTCGCGACCACGTGGCGCGCATGGGTAAAGTGGCGAGGCTCGATCAAACGGCGGAAGCAACGTCGTCAAGGTACGGATCCATATAGTTCAATACCTTGACTACTATGTTGACTATTCGTCGATGAACCGGTCACTAAGGAACGGGCGACTTCACGCGCGAGAGCAGCGGTTCAAGCACTTGGTAGGTCAAGCCCCAAACGATGCGGCCTCCCACGTCGTACGCTGGCAAATCGAGATCGGTTTTCCCGAAACGATAGGCGAGGGTCGTCGCGCGTTCGCCACGCATAAGCGGCGCGACGTCAGCCCAGAGCACCTCTGCCACCTCTTCGTTCGGTGCAAAGATCGGATCGTCGCCATGATGCGCGAAGACAAACGGCGTGATGATCAATCCCGAGCTGCTGCGAATTGCGGCGATGTCGTCCAAGCGCGCAACAACGGTTGCCGTGGCTTCCAGATCGAGGCCAATTTCTTCACGCGTTTCGCGAATGGCCGTTTCAAGCAGGTGCGCGTCACTCGCTTCGAACCTTCCACCCGGAAAGGCCATGTGCCCTGACCAGGGGTCGCCTGTGCGCTCGGCCCGTTTGATGAGTAACACTTGAAGTTGCGAATTGTGCTCGCGAAAAATGGCCGCAATCGCAGCACGTAAATTCGACCCCTGGTGATGAGGCTCAAGCGTTCGATCCGCAAGCGATGCGCGCAGTCTGGCGAGCGAGGGCACGACGGCGATTGTCAGGTGAGTACGGTCGCGTGTCGAGCTCGGCCGTACCGAAAGGGCCAAAGCACTGCGAACATTGCCGAACGAAAGAGCGTTTCCTATGCCTCGATCTGACAAACGAGCGTAAGTTTGGGGCAAAGGGTTCCTGTGATTCTGCCGCGAGCGTTTCAATCCAATCGTGCGTTGATGTTGCTCAACGTGTGGGGCGTTGCGTTCTCTCTTGCAACCGCCGCATCTGCGGTGCTCGGGCATCCGTTCGTCATCGGCACGTCGACGGCCTTCTTCGGAGCGATTTGGGCACTGACTCTGCGTTCAACTCGCATCGGATGGATAGCATCGCTCCCTCTTGCTGCGATGAACGCGATGGCGTCCTTCGCACTCCTCCGTATCGCTCGAGTTATCGAGTACGGACCGTTCAATTTTGATCAGTTCGTTAAGGCCATCTTTGAGGGTGCGGCGCTCGGGGGTACGCTCGGTGCCATCATCTGGTTCCCAGCGTGGCTACTGACGTTGATGGTCTTCGGATGGCCCCTTCGGCACGCGCAGCAACTGGCGAGGAAGGGTCTCGCCGGCGAAGAGAATGGTGAGCGCTTGGTGGGTGTCGCCAGCGCTTCCGTCGCAGCATTCGCCATTCTCGCCATTCTCCTCGTCGGGACGGGTTTGGTTCCCGTTCTCTCTGGGCGTGGAGATCGCGGCGGTGCGCAATTGTGGCTCTTCGGCGCTATCGCGATCGCTCTCGGCAGTGCCGCGGCCTACATCGCACACACGAGGGTGCGCGAAAGACGCGCTTTCGTGGCTTCCGTCGAACGAGGCGAAGTCGAAGGCTTTCGCATCGACGACTCGGCTGACGGAAGAGCACTCGTCCGCACGGCCGAGAACGCGACCTATCGCGTTGCCGACTTTCGCGAAGAACTCGCGAGGCTCGACGAATCAGGCGAAGTCACGGAGCTCTCGGGGGAGATCGGTCAGGCTTCGCGCGCCACGACGGAGAGATCGCTGTAAACCCCAATTTTTCGCGGAAACGGTCGGGTTAGCGAATCGAATCGACCCCGAAAATCGGTGCAATGCGCCTCTTGACCCCCACGTTCCCGAACCCGATACTTCGCACACGAATCTTTTCCACACGAAACGTATCCAAGGGGTTCCCGCATGTCTGAGTTGCGCTTCGATAATCGCGTTGCCATCGTTACCGGCGCAGGTGCCGGCCTCGGCCGCGCCCACGCACTTCTTCTCGCAAGCCGTGGCGCTAAGGTAATCGTCAACGATCTTGGCGGTTCGATCCATGGTGGTGGCAAGTCATCGGCTGCCGCAGACAAAGTTGTCGAAGAGATCAAAGCGGCCGGCGGCATGGCGGTTGCCAACTACGACTCGGTCGAAGATGGCGACAAGATCGTCAAGACCGCGATGGATGCATTCGGTCAGGTCGACATTCTGATCAACAACGCAGGCATCTTGCGTGACACCTCGTTCGCCAAGATGAGCCCCGAAGATTGGGACCTCATCTACCGCGTGCACGTTCTCGGCGCATACCGCACCACGACGGCCGTTTGGAAGCACATGCTTGAGCGTGGCTTCGGCCGCATCATCTTCACGGCCTCTGCTGCCGGCATCTACGGCAACTTCGGACAGGCCAACTACGCGATGGCAAAGCTTGGTCTCGTGGGCTTCTCGAACACGCTCGCCGCCGAAGGCAAAAAGAAGGGTGTGCTCGTCAACACGATCGCTCCGCTCGCCGGATCACGACTCACCGAAACGGTGCTTCCACCGGATCTCATCGCCGCACTCAAGCCCGAATATGTATCTCCGCTTGTTGCCTATCTCGCGCACGAAGGCTGCCAAGAAACAGGCGGCCTCTACGAAGTCGGTGGCGGCTTCTTCGGCAAACTTCGCTGGGAGCGCGCAGAGGGCAAGACCTTCAAGCTCGGTCGCAACATCACGCCCGATACGATC
>JAHFDZ010000134.1 GCA_023248745.1 Myxococcales bacterium
TACATGCGCTTCATGAAAAATAGTGGATTTCGCTGCGCAGCGCTCGACGTGTCTGTCCCCGATCAATATCCGTGTTCGATCTATGCGGTGAGGGGAGACGACTGCCGCGTCGTGGAACCAGGCTCACCCGCTTGTCTCGAGGCGCGCGCAATCGGCCACCTGGGAGCAAGTATCGAATACCAACGACACTAATGAGGCTTAGCGAGGTTCTTCGCACTGGTAGCGATATGAGATGTGCGCGATCGGTGCAAGTCCCGGCTCGACAACTTGGGGAACGCCCAGGTCGTGCTCACTTAGCTTGCCCGCCTCGTTGAAGACCCAGCGGTCCGAGTTGCGAACAATCAAGCGACCCTGCCCATCGTAGTCGTAGTGCATCGTTATGGGCTTCGAGAGAGCGCCGTTGGTGTCCGTTTTGATAGAGCCGTACTGATCGTAGGTGAGCAAGCGCTTGCCGGTGAGCTTACCGTCAACTTTCGATACCGTTTCGCTCAGCCCACCGCACGCGTTGTAAGTGTTGTTGACGGTTGCTGTGCGTTCAGTGTGGTCGACAGTCCAATGTCGGTTAGTAGAAACGAGTTGGTTGGCGTCATTCCACACGTACGCTGTTTCGTCGAATTCACCTTCTGCGCATTCCGTTCGAACGCTGAGTGCGTTGCCGCGCCCGTCGTATGTCGAGGCCCGAGTGCAGTGCGACGAGGGTGCGATTTCTACCATGAGCAACTCACGGCCGGCCGCGTCGTAGTCGTAGCGGATGGTGTGGACGACATCGTTGGCAAGCTCCCAGATGGTGTGGAACTTCAGTGTCTTGTCGGAGTGGTAGTCGAATTGCTCCTCAAGAACGAGCTTCGTTCCTGCGATTGCCAGCAGGTCAAACCGCTTGTGAAGAAGCGCGCGAGCGTTGTCAGCCATCGTCCACTCGTCGCGACTTACGACAGCGCCTAGCTTGAGCTGTTCGGAAACCAGTCGGAGGCCACCCGCGCCATAGGTGTGCCGCTCACCCGTCGACGTATCGTCAAGCCGACTGACGAGTTGCCCGACTTCGTTGAACGCTTCGAGAAGCCAAGGCGCACTGTCGCTGATCTCGACAATTGCAGCTTCGTTGCCGCGGCGGAAATGCTCACGAACCTGTCCGTTCGGGTAATAGGTCCAGGTGTGCTCCGCTTCGAGCGTTCCATCGATTGCCCGATCAAACCTTGCAGAGATGCGCCGACCACTCGAGTCGTACGCGAACGTTGTTTTCCACGTTGCCGGAAGGCCGTCCGTGCCTGGGAGACTTGCAATCGACGGCAGCCAAAATGACTCGGTGCTCGTTGAATCTAAGAGGACACCTTCGAAACGTTCCGTTGTTCGAGACCGGAGCGTAACCGCCTCGTCGAAAACGTCAATATACTTGACAATTGCGAGACCTTTGGCCGTCGCTTCTGTCTCCGAGCGACGAATCGTGTGGCGCAATAGCTCTCGACTGGCACCAAATGCGAACTCTTCGCAGGCCGTCGCGTCAGACTTCGGCTCATTAACCGAAGTGGCAAAATGAGAAGGGCAATGTTCGCCATTCGCGCTCAAGACGACGGTCGTTGAAGGCCCGTTTGAGCTGGCTTCGCGCGAGCCAATATCGAACACGCCACTGCAGTGGGTGAGTAACAATAGGCTTACAAAGGAAAGGGCGCGGCCGGGCAGATTCATGCGCTACCGGGAGCCTAGGCTGAAAAGAAAGTTCGGGGAACCTTCTGTGTGCAATTTGGCGTGCTTTTGCCCCTTTTTGGCGCTCTCGAACTAACGAGTGTCGGGTATCGGCGCCATTTTCGCCTGTTTCCGGCCCGCGCGCCCAAGTGCACGTTCACCTTCTACGGTGAAAGTACCGCTGTGAGGTTTGTTGACAGATTGTTGGCTTCGGATCGATCGGCGAGCTCGCATGCGGCTGCGCGAAGTGCGATCGCCGAATCCACAGTTTCGGGATTCACGCTGTTGCGAAGATTCGCGCGTGTGAACGCCGTATTGGCGGCATTGTCCATGGCTGTCGGCACGCTCGTGCCCGCTGCTTCTTCTACGTATGCGCGGTCGGCGCACAGCCGCACGAACTTGCCTCCGTTGGTTCGCATGGCGTCGTATTGCGCGAAGACGTGCGGGTGATCGGGTGCGATTTGCACATGATCTTCGACGGAAGCTTCGACGGTGAAGAGAAGGTTCGGAAAGTTGACGAGTGCTTGCTTGATGTTGTTCGCCGCGTCGCGTGAGCTCCACCAAGTTGCGGTTTCGGATGCGCTTGCGAGGTGGGCGGGAGGCGTGGTCGGGAAGATGCTCTTCTGAACCGCCGCGTTGATCATGCCCACCGAGTAGTGAGCCTTGGTCTTGAGGTCATCGAAGAGTGGGAACGTCTGGTAGTCGCCAGTGTCGAACGTGCTGTTGCTATTGACGTCGATGTAGAAGCCCCCGCTGACCACAGGGTTTGCCTTGGTGATGTTGAGGGTGCTTGAGTACTTGAGCTTCGCGTAGTCGAAGACTCCCGTTTGATCGTTGTACGTGGGGTTGACAACACCGCCTTTTGCGCCCGCTTCACCCATCGCAGCCCCATCACCAAGTGGTGATTCCCAATTCACGATCCACTTGAGGGCTGGAATCGAAGTGCCGTGCAAGCCTGCGGTCGATAGGCTTGCGTTGCCGCCGTTCGACGAGCCGATGAACCCGATGTTTGTCGATGACGGAGTGATGGTTCCGGTGAGATCTTTGAGGAACTTGCCATTGCTGTCGGCGAGTAGCCCCATCGCGAACTTTGCAACATCGCGCACTGCAGCAAGTGCGTCAGGACCGCGCGTGTCGGGCGTGCCTCCGCTTTGTGTCGCGCCTGCGCCTCCGCCCGGGAAGTTGAATTGAATGACGACGAAGCCCGCGCTCTCGAGTTGGTAGGAATTGGCCACACCAATGCCGGTTTCGTCCCACCCTCCCTGGATGGCGACCACCACCGGTGCCTTCCCGCTTGAGAATCGTGCTTTCGCAGGTAAACCTATCGATACGGCCAGTCCCGTCGTTCCGCCGACAGTTGATGGAACGTGGACGATCGCACCTGGCGGACCACCGTCGGGCGTTGCACCGTCAGGTTTGGGCCCGCCGTCGGGCTTAGGGCCGCCGTCAGGTTTGGGACCACCGTCAGGTTTCGGACCACCGTCGGGCCTTGGAGTGGCGTCAAAGTCGGAAGCTGTATCCGCGGTTCCTCCCGAGTCCGTCGCAGTCGCGTCAGGCAGTCCACCGTCAAGGGGCGCAACGCCGTCGCTGCATGCGTAAAATATAGCAAATATAGTTACAAATAGAGCGGCAAGCGCAATCGAACGCATCGCGGTTGTATTCTTCATCGAGGGTCTCCCCGCGTCGGAGAATAGGGTGCTTCACGTCATCATGTCGCCCGCAATTGCGTGAGAAGCCGAGCAAGCCTCAATACGCGAGTTCGATCGCGATGACTCCACGCTGGGGCATCTCCACGCGAACGAACGCAGGAATGGCCGTCGTGCCCAAAGTCGTCACCGTTGTTCCTGTAAGACTTACGCTCGTAGCGGTTATCTTTGCAGAGGCGCCAAGTCCTATGGAGCTCGGAAGCTCAACTTGAATGGTGCGAGTCGGCGCGCTCCACTCGGATGACGCCAGCAGAACAAGTGCTTTTGCGCCCGCGCCTTTCCACACGGAGTGGAGCACCACGGGGCCCGTCCACGTTCCAGGATGTCCGTCCATATCGACGCTCGCGATGGATTGCGTCGGTAGCGCGGTGGTCTGCACGCTGGCGCCAAGTTGGGGCTTTGCACCTGAGGCACTATCGGATCGCAGCGTTACTTTGGTTGACGGCAAGAGTTCACCATCGACAAGATAGTTGACGAATGTTCGGCGGGCGCGCGCAAGCGTAAACAGGTACTCGCGAAAGGGTGCGAGAGGTACCTGGGTCATCGAGGTGTTGTGGTAACCAGGCATGCCGCCCCACGCGAGAAGCTCTGCTTGTTTGGCGGTGCTTGCCTCAAGACCCGTCACTCCCCCGTTGTTGTTGACCTCAATCGCGCGACCCAGAAATTGGGTGTAGTCGTGATAGACGACCTGCGTGAGAGGTACGGCGTTTTCGACTTCGGCATCCCAAGTCAAAAAACCGTCAACAACATTGACGTAAGGCTCAGTGAAGCCCTCAATGTAAATGCCTTGGTTACTTTTGAACTTGGCGCGCAACGCTGTGAGAAACGCACGATGACCGTCGACCCAATGGTGCCCACCGCCAACTGGGTGTGCATGAGTCTTTGAGTGGCACAGACGCGGCGCGTAGCTTCCGATTTGATCAAGATAGAAGCCCGCGAACGAGTAGTTCGAAAGTAGAGACCCGAGCTTGCCGAGTGTAAGGTTGCGCCACTGTTGCGACGCGGGGCACATGTAAACGTGGTGCTCGCCCGCTCCCTTGAAGCTCGCGTTGTACGGCGCCTTGGGATTGGTGGTTGAGATCGAATCGTCTAGATTGCGGACCGCCATCGACTCGCCGTTGTTTGATGCCCACGGTGTGGGTGTTGACAGCGTGTCATCAGCGACGTCCCATGCGACCGGATCAAAATAGAGCGCCGTTGGTACTGCCGCAGTGTTGGCGTTCGAAAGACGTGTTGTAAGGTCCGTTCTCGGAGTTAGAAACGGCGTGTCGTTAAACTGCTTGTTGGTCACGGCGTTGACGGTGTCCCACTGGGTTTGATGCCAGAGAAGGAGGCCATCGGGCGCGCCCGCGCTCTTAAGCTGACCCGCGAGCGTTGTGGAATCGCTGGAGGCTGCGCCCTGGTTGATGAGGCCAGCGTTTCGCATCCACGTGGGAACGTCAGCTTTCTTGACGAGTGACAACGGCATCCAAGGGGCCGTTTGCGCGAAGCTTCGGTAGCGACGCGCATGGTCGTACCAATTGCCTGTTTGTAGAGCCACAACCACCGGCCAATTCATGCTGAACCCATTGCCCGGCGTGTCAGTGTTCTCGGCGAAGATCGCGATCTCAGCGTCGATTGGGCTGTACGCCGCCGTTGCCTTTCGCGAAAGGCGAAACGCCTTTGTAGACGCCGACGGATCGAGCGCCGCGACATATAGGCCTCGCATCGAGGACGAATTGGTTGCGATACCGAACCATTGCATTGCCATGTCGCGACTCGGGTAGAGCGCTTCGGTGGCAATCTTCAATGGCTTCAAACCATCGAAAGGGTTTGGCAAATTTCGTCCTACCGATCGATCGGGGAACACAAGACTCGTTGCTTCCGGCAGAGCACCCATCGTGCTGAGGTCCTTGAGCTGAAGCACCCGAGCCTCGGCGATAGCCCAAGATGCATTGGGTAAGAAACTTGCCGAAAGCTTTGCGCCGATCGCGCCGCCTGTCATCGCCGTGAGCGTGTAGGTGACGTCGATCGCTTGGGTGCCATAGACACCAGCTGTTGTTGGCAGCGGGATACCCTTCCACGCAATGATCGAGTCGACCGTTCCGGGTGTGAACGTTACCTTTGCGCCAAGAGCTGCCGTGTTGTCGACGTAGGTTTCCTTTCCGTCGGTCGAACGCAGCTTGAGTTGCCAAAGCCGGCGAGAAGGTGAGCCTAGCGTCTTAGCCGACCCCACAGACCCATCGTAGATGCGCCGAATTCCATAGCCGTCGCTATCGCCTGTAAGTTCGATCGCGAGGCATTCCGTGCTCGACCGCATCGTTGGGCCTGAGCTCACACCTTCGTTGTAGAGGCGCGCAACGTGGTCGCTCGCAAGTTCCGAAGCGTACGAACTCATCGTGTCAATGCGTAACGATCCCGTCGTCTTGTCTATCGCTCCGCCGCGCCTGCTGCTCAATAGGTACATGTTGACGTTCGAGGGGATCGATTTCGGAACCAATGTGGTTGCCAACTCGCTCGAGGGCAGGCCATTGGCGTAGGACAGGGATCCATCAACGTAGGTTCGTATCGTCGTGGCGCTCCACGTAACGACCAAGTGGTGCCATTGCCCAGCGGCCCACTTTGTGACGCTCGTGTCGACTGTCGCTATTTTGAATTCCGTCGCGTCAGCCAGCGCATAGGGATCACCGGGTGTGAAGAGCGTGCGGAGCGTTTGCGCGTTGTCACCCGTGTAACCTGCGCGCTTGAGGCTAATCGCCCACCCTGTTTGAAAGTTCGACGCGTTTCGCCAGTTGTCCGTGTCGAAGATGGTGAGCGCAGCGCTTCCAGACAGCGCGGTGAACGTTTCGTTACCGATCCAAAGCGCGATCGATCCAGCGCCCGGGTTGATGACCTTTGCAGCTGGGATCTTCAGGTACGTGCCTTTTGGTCGGTAAGCGAGACCGCCGCCACGCCCAGCGACGAACTCTCCCGTATTTGAGTCACCGGCTGCAGTCTCGAGTGTGATCTCAGAACTCGCCAGCGATGCCGCGGAGTCAAAATTGGCCGTCCACTTTGGAGTTGGCGGACTCGCAAGCCATCGTGAAACTGGAGCAGACGTGCACGACGACGAGACCGTTGCAGTAGAGCTCGGCGTGCTGCCATTGGCGCCCTCAACGCTACCGGTGACGTTGTCGTTTGAAGAGGCGCAACCCGCGCAGACTAGCAGGCTCGACAAAAGGCATGCAGAGCCTCTGCTTCTTCTCCGCGTGTGCGCTCCCCGCATGCATTGCTGAACGGACGCGGATCCCCGTGCTTGAGTTTCCGCTCAGAAGTACCGACACTGTTGAGTCGAAAGGTAACCGATGCTGTCACCTTTGACGTAGCCGGTTCCGAGCGACTTTTTGCTCTTGGAGAAGAAGAACTCGCTGGCACCGTCCGCAGCGACGTCGACTTCATACGTAACTGTGTAAGTATCCTCGCCTTTGTAGAACTCGGCGTCGCATGTCGTTTCGCTTGGATTGACGGTGGCTTTGACGGTGAAGGCTTTCTCGCACGTGGTGCACGTGGATATCGGCCCTTCGGTCACAGTGGCTTCCCAAACGACGCGACAGTCTTTGCCGTTGTTCTTTTGCCAGTCCGGTGTTGCATATTGCAGCAGGTATTCGCGTCCAGTCCATTTGCCGTCCGCGCCCTTTTTGAACGTGCCAAGAAAGTAGGCTGCGGCATCGGCGATCGCGACCGCACCCGAGTCGGACGTAAATTGGACCGCGTCGCAGGCCCTGCCATTGACTCGATTCCATAGACCTTGCTCGCTCAATGGATCGACAGCGGCAGAGTCGTTCGACGACGAATCGGTTGGCGAGCTCGCATCCGACGCCTGCGTCGACGCATCGCTAGGTGAGGCATCGCTCGCGACTTGTGAACTGCCGCACGCAAAAGCGACGAAGGGCAAGGTCAGGAGAAGGATCGTTCGAACGCGCATGGTCGGCGGGTATCGCGTACGTACTCGTGCGTCAATGTAGGTCGATGCCCGCGGAGCGCCTGTTCTTCTTGTCGACGCACCCTTGTTGACGACCGTCGGGCGCAGGCGTTCCATCCGCTCCCTCGGAGAAAGCAATGAAGCTCTATTACAACCCGGTTTCGTCGTACTCGCAGAAGGTCATGATGGCGTTCTACGAAAAGGAATGTCCGTTCGAATCCGTAATCGTCAACTTGATGGACCAAGCTTCTCGGGACGAATATCGGAAGGTCTATCCGCTCGGTAAGGTCCCGTTCCTCGATGTTCCAGAAAAGTCGTGGCAAGTGCCCGAGTCGACCATCATCATCGAGTACATCGATCGCCACTTTCCGGGCGGAACGAAGCTCATCCCCGACGATCCCGATCTTGCCCGTCAGGTGCGTATGCGGGATCGCATGCTCGACCTCTATGTGAACGAACCGATGGGAAAAATTTTCTTCGATGGCCGCCGCCCAGAGGGCTCGAAGGATCCCCATGGCGTTGCTCAGGCAAAGGAGCGCCTCAATGGGATGTACGCGCTTCTTGAGGGAGAGTTCGCCAAGAACACGTGGGCCATGGGAGACATCTTTTCGATGGCCGACTGTGCAGCGGCCCCAGCGCTTCAGTATGCACGCATGGTGCATCCGTTCGAAGGCCACAAGCACCTGACGGCGTACCTCGGTCGATTGACCGAGCGACCTTCATTTGCGCGTGTGCTCAAAGAGGCCGCACCCCATTTTGTTGCGACATTTGGTGCGAAGTAAATCAACTTACCCAAACGCAAGAGCACCTTCGACGCGCCGCGCCGAGGGTGCCTTTTTTGCCCGCAAGCCGAAGTTACTTCGTGCCTGGCAACGACGACGAGTCGATGCAAGCCGCTTTGGGCGGATTGCTCAGTTGCAAAACACAGGTTTGCCCCTCGGCACACTTGGTCGTTTCGCAGCTCTCGGAGTCCTTCTTTGCAACGCATGCCGCGACGGGCGGGCATGGCGCCTTGATGCAAACGACTTGCTTCCAAACGCAGCGTTCCGTTGAAGCGCAGCCTGGATCGCACTTGGCGAGATGAATCTTGATCGGTTTTACGATCTTGCTAATTTTTTCACACTTGCCGGTCTTGTTGTCTGCGCTGTTGACGCATCGAGTACCCGCCGCACACCTGATCCGCGCGCACGGGCCAGGGCCGGCGCTTGGGTCTTTTGACGCGGCGGACGTGTCAGCGGCGCCTGCGATCGACGTCCAAAACGCAGCGCTAAGAGCAGCCAATGCCAACGTTCCAATTCGAGCCATTTTGAATTCTCCCTCTTCGAGTCGCCCCTAAGCTCCCCGCACGGGCGCGATTAGAGCACGCCACTTATGGACGGTCGGCGTTCCATTTTCTTCAGGTAGAGCTCGTCGATTGACACGGATGAGCTCGACGGGTTTGCTGCGCATCCCATGCGTACGGTCACTCTGAGTCTTCTTGCCGCACTCTCCGCTTGTGTGGGGGATAGTGCTCTTTATCCACCAAGGCCGCCCGAGACTCCTGGTGAAGCGATCGCGGATCCTTCACCGTCGCGTGTGGTCGTGCACGCGACGATCACAGCGGCCGGTTTGAAGAAAGCGCTCGAAGACAACGTGCCTCTTGCCGGGGAGGGGGTGCTTCCGCTGCTTCGTCGCGAGCGTAAGTTCACGTGGCGACGTGGACCCATCGCGCTCAAATTTGATCGCGGCCGAGTGGCCATCGAGCTTCATGTTGATGCAAACGTAGACATGCCCGTCGGGAGCATCGACGCCCCACTCGACTTTCATATCGGTGCCGAACCCGTGCTCACGTCAGAGTACAAAGCAAAGCTGCAGTCTGTGGACGTTCGCGTCACGTCGGAAGGTAAGTTGATTCGCGCCGTCGATAAATTTGCAGATGTGCTTCCCAAGATTCGAGGCGAAATCGACAAGAAGGTTGCCGACTTTGAGTACGAGTTGCGTCCCATTCTCGACGAGTCATTTCAGCGCATCGCGCGCCCGATCGAATTTCCTTTGGGCGATGCAACTGGGTGCGCCAATTTGCGCGTGCTCAGCGTCGAAGCGGGTCCAACGGTGCTTGCAGACGGATTCGAAAAGGATCTCGCGTTCATCGTCGCGCCAAGCGTCACATTGCCGTGTGCGCACGAAGATAAGGCGCAACCACTGCCGCCGCTTGCCAACGTGTCGAGCATCCAGTCGGGTCCTTTCATCGTGAGTATTCCGATCGCCGCGCGTTACGATGAGCTCGCGAAGGCGATGACCCTTGCGTTTACCGACGGCAGGTTATTTTTCTCGAAAGAGCACCCGGAACTTTACCTGTCGCATCCCGAAGTCTACGCGTCGCGCGATAAGCTAGTTCTCAAACTTCGTATTGGCGGGCCAGCGAAGAAATTTGGTCTCAGCGTTGACATGAATGGTGACCTCTTCATGACAGGGCACCCGACGGTGGTCGACAACGAGCTTCGCGTTCCCGATCTCGAACCGACGATCGAAACGTCAAACTTCTTACTCAAATTGAAAACGACGATCGACAGTACCGACATTCGAGAGCAAGCGCGTTCTGCCCTGAAGCTAGACCTCAGCGCACGCCTGAAAGCGGCGCGAGAAAAGTTGTCAACTAACTTAACTTTCGGCAGCGGGCAGGGATGCGTCAAGGCGGAGGCCGACAAAATTGAAGTCAGCGGCGTCCATGTGCACAGCGAATATTTGCGCGTCTATGTTGGAGTAACGGGCAGGGCGAGTTTGTATGTGCCCTGCCCTTGATGAAGTTCGCCGTGCAATTTATGGGGTAGTCGTGAGCGCAATGCTTGGCATCGTGCCGCAAAGCGGGATGCTGCCTTCTTGGACGAGGTTGAGCGTGCCCGTCGCGCTCATTCCGGCGGACGTGACGTAGGCACTGATTTGGCCTTTGTCTTCTCCGTTTGCGGCAAGTTTGCTTGTCGACTTTGCCGTCGATGAGAAGGCGACTTGCCAGTAGGCCCACGTTGCGGTGGTGCTTATGGATCCAACAACCGTGATCGCCTGATCGCCAGTGTTGAGCAGAGCAAACGTATTTGTTCCAATTGACGTTCCATTGCGGGGAATGGTGAGCGTCGATGACGAAACGGAGAGTTGCGCACCCGTGCGGCTTACGGAAAGCGGAATGCCTATCGACGAAACAGGTGCATATCCATAGATAGTCAACGTGTCGTCGCTCTTGCCGACTTCGTTTGAGTTGACGATGACAGCGGCCGTCGTGCTTGCCCCAGCGGCAAGCGTCGTTGCCGCGGTCGAACTCGTTGGGAAGCCCTTTTGGTAGAAGCGCGATCCGCCGAGTAGTCCGTAGAAGTTGGTGATGGTGGCGTTGCCCGTGTTGGTGATGGTCAAGTTGGTTTGATTGAGGGATGCACCGCAGTTGACGCTGCCAAACGAAATGCTCGACAGCGATGCGGTGAGAACACCCGCGAGGCCTGTGCCACTGAGGTAGAGCGTGCCAGGAACCGCGCTGCAAAGCGTAGAACCGGAAGCAGCTGCTAGCGCAACCTTTGCCTCATGACCTCCGTAACCGATTGGCGTGAACGTGAATGATCCGCTGCCACCGGTCGTGCCAACCGTGATGGAGCTTGGTCCTGTGAACCCACTGTTTGCCGTGGTGCTTGAGGTGAGCGTTGCCGCCGAGTTGCCGACGTTCGTGAAGCTCACAGTTTGAGCCGACGACCCAGGCCATGCCGTGTCGGCAAAGCCAACCTTCGAGGACGCGGCAAGCGCCAGAATCGCGCCCCGTGAACTCATCGAGAGCGCCACGCTGTGCGTCGTATCACCAGGGATATCGGTCGTGATTGCCATCGTGCCGTTGTAAGTGGTGATGGCTGTTAGTGTTGCTGGGACGGCAGGCGGCGTGACGACGAGCGATACCGACTTGCCGGCAGCAATCGTCGTACCGCTGGGAGCGGTGTAGGTGTAGCCCGTTGGAACCGTGACGCTTGTGATCGAAAACGAAGCCAAGCCGTCGTTCTTGACGGTGACCGATTGCGTTCCCGCTTGCGTGCCACAATTGGCGTAGCCGCTGTCACCAAAAGAAATCGCGGCGGGTGACACGGTTGCCGAACCAAGCGTGCCTTCGCCACCGAAGGTCAACGCGGTCGGCATCGCTGCGCACAGTGTTCCGCCTGAACTGACGGCGACGCTACCCGTGACGGTGCCCGAGGCTGTTGGCTTGAACGTTGCGACAACGGCGCCCGTCGCACCCGCCGCCAGTGAGAATGACGAAGGCGAGAGCGTGACGGTTCCGGCGCTTGACGTTAGAACCGGACTCGCTGCGAGGCTGCCTTCGTTGACGACGCTGAACGAGGCCGCCGATGTCGAGCCGAGACCGACTTGGCCGAAGGCGATCGCCGTCGTCGGCGAGAACTTCAGGATGGCGCCTTGAGCGCTCTGTGTGATCGTGAGCGCGTGCGGAGCGTCGCCAGGAACGTTCGTTGTGATCGTGAGAACGTCGCCATAGCTCCCTGGAACTGGCGATACTTGAGGTATTGCAGAGGGCGTGATTGTGAGTGCGTCCGAGCCTGCAGCGGCGACGGTGCCGCTCGCTTTCGAGAGCGCGTACGGAGACGATGTGCCTTTCGCGAGCGCAGCCGTCCACGTGTAACCTGCGTTGCCGGGATTCTGAAGCGTGAGCGTCTTTGCGGTTGCGCTCGCGCCGCAGTTCGTCGCGCCGAAGTCGAAGCTTTGCGCCGAAAGGGAAACCGAGCCACTCGTTCCGCTTCCCGATAGCGCGACGTCGGCCGGCATTGGCGCGCATAGAACCGTGCCCGTTGCTGCGAGCGACAGTGCACCCGTTGCAGGGCCTGCGGCTGTAGGAGCAAACGTGGCAGTCGCTTGAAGCGTATCGCCTGCGGTTAGTGATGCGGTCGCTGGCGATACTGAGAAGCCGGTGCCTGAAGCTGCAATTGTAACATTTGCTGCTGCATTTCCGCTGTTCGTCAAGGTCACGCCCGCCGTTTGTGTGGTCGACACTGGGACCGACGAGAAGTTCACCGATGTAGGGTTCGCCGTGATGATGGCGCCGTGCGCAGTTTGTGTCAGCGAGACCGTGTGCGGCGCATCGCCGATTGCGCTGGTGCTGACGCTTAGTGAGCCGCCGAATGCGTTTGGGGTAACGGGGGCTGCGCTCGGAATCGCTTTTGGCGTGATGGTGACATCTGTCGTTCCGCCAGGGGCGACGGAACCGGTCGCTGGTGAGATCGTGAAATAATTGGAACCCGCCGCGTCCAATTTTGCATCGAACGTAAACGGACCGTTGCCCGTGTTTGACACGGTGACCTTTTTCGCGGTTGTTGACGTTCCGCAATCGACTTGGCCAAAATCGACGCCCGCCGGTGTTACACCGACCATGCCGTTCGAGCCCTGGCCCTTCATCGCGATCTGTTTTGGTGAGTCACCGCAGATTGCGCCGGTAAAAGCCATTGCCGCGAACGACGAACTTGGCGACGTTGTCGAGGGCTTAAACTTACCCATCAGACCCACCGCGGTCGCCTTGGCGTTGAGCGCAAGTGCCGTAGGAGCGCCTGCCCATGTCAGCGAAAATTGCGAATCGCTTGGTTGCGCGAAGCCAATTGTAACTGCCTTGTTACCATTGTTGGTGAGGGTGAGCGGCACTTCTGGTGCCGATGCGCCCACGGGGTAGAGCCCGAAATCGATCGCTCCTGGTACAAGGCTGAGCTCTGCACCGGTCGCCGTAAGCTTGATGGGCATATCGGTTCGAGGCTTCGCGTCGTTTGAGTCGATGCGGAGAACCGCCGTCGATTCTGTTCCGGCGTGGGCCGATGCCGCAACTGCTGCCGCGCGCACGACGATCGTCGCACTGTCACCTCCGTTCAACGTTCCGCTCTGCACACCGCTGAGGGAGAAGGCGTTGTTGCCGCCATCAATGAGCGCGCTCCAGTGGAGAGGCTCACCGCCGGCGTTCTTAATCGTCACGGCTTTCTCGGCCGCGGCGCTGCCACAATCGACAAGACCGAAGTCGACGCTGGAGGTAGCGGACAGATCAAGTTTGGCAGGTCCGACCGGAACGGCGGCGTCAGCAGCGGGCTGGTTTGGCAAGATCGCGCTGCCGTCAACTGCGTTGGGGTCCGACGAGCCGAAACATCCAAGCAGCGTGAGCGAAATTGCTCCTGCGAACGACAGTGATTTTTTCATGGGGCTCTCCGATGGTGTGCCGGCTTAGCACGCCACATGGATCGTGCCGCCGCAATCGCCCGTTCGGATGACACGAAGCCGAAATCTGTGCTTACTGAAGCCTATGTTCGGTAATTTTGACGGGACTTTTCGCGACACATTCGGCGTCCATCCAAGTGTGGAGGGCGCCTGTCGGCATCCCGAGATGCTCGAATCCCGGGATGATGAGCTCCCGAAACGCGGTTGCGAGAGCGCCTGCGATGACCGGCTCGGAGGGTGCCCCGTGGCCGGCGAATAGTTCACGAGACGGATATTTCCGGGGAGACTCACGCCACATTCGAAGATTCGCGTTTGCGAGGGAAGGGAGCCAAGCCACGATTTGATTTCGCACTACGGGCGGCGATGCGGCAAGCTGAGCCCAACCGATCCTTGCGTGATCGATTTCGTCCGAAAGCAACTCTCGACATGCGGCCTTTGCGAGTGGTGCGTTGGCGTGTTCACAGCAAGCCTCGAGAAATGCGCTCGCTATCGTTTCGTTGAAGGCGCATTGTCCGAGCACATGCAACGTATGCCGGAGCTCGTCGCTCGCTTGCGTATGCTTCGGTGCAGAGAAGGGGAGCAGTGGCGGATAGTCAAGTTCCTTACCTGCATAGCGCGACGCCACGTAGCGACTGAGTTCGGCATGTCGATGTTCGTCGTCGATTGCGCGATCGGAGAGGGCGATCAAATCCGCAGCGGCGTTCAACTCGCGGAGTGCGTGGGAGACAAGCGTGAACGAATCAGCGACGCGGCGTTCGGTTGCTGCGCGCGCGTGCCAAACTGACACGAGCGTTGCCCGATCGTCGTCAGAGAGCGCGTCGATCGAGGGATCGCACTCTGGCAAAGGTCGACTCGTTACCTTGCCGTTCCATCGACCGGTTTCACTCCATCGCATGTGCGCCCCTGTTACTTCGTGGGATGCCAGCCGTCGAGATCGGCATCGTGGATCTTGGCATCGCCTATTGTGGCGTCATGACCTGCCGCGTCGATTGTTGCGGGTGAGTCTGGGGTTCCAGAATCTGCGACCGATCCATCCAACGTGGAACCGGCATCCGCAGCTTGCGTCGCGCTGCACGCCGCAGCGCCAAGCGCCGAACCAAAAAGGACGATGCTGGCAAAGAGTTTGGTCTGCATGGGCATTTCAGAGTGCGCGAATCACTTGGCTTATGTCCAAGAAAATCAATTCCGATTGGCGTCGGTCACTTGAAAAACTCGGTCATTGTGGGCTCTTTCGTCACGGTTGCGAGACGAGGCAATCCGAGAAGATCTTCGACCGTCGCGAGATAGCTCTTGTGACTGTAGGCTTTGCTTGACGTGAAACCTGCGCTCTTGATCCGCTCGGACACCACGATCATTGGGATCTGCTCTTTCGAGTTGCCGTTGCGTCCTTCGGCTTCGTCCCAGGTGATGAAGATGATGCCGCCGTTTTTGTACGCAGACGATGCCATGATTTTGTCAATCTCGGCCCGCGCCCACTTGTCAGAAGTCTTGAGCGCAGCAACAGGATCGCTCGCCGGGTCGTGACCGTCGTTGATGAGGTTCGGCGTCACAAAATAGTACCGATTTTTGTCGGCAGCGAGATCGGCTGCGAACTGACTGTAATCAACGTTGGTTTTGTCACAAAGGTTGTTCGCGCCTTTTTGAATGTCCTTAAAGTACAGAAACGGATCGTGCTTCGGCGCGTAGTTGCCCTTGCTTGAAAGCAAACAGGCAGTGCCCATGCTCTCTTGATAGGAGCCCCAAGGGATGCCGGCTTTCTGCAGCTGGCTGCCAAGGTTCTCTTTGTCTTTGGGGAACGTGCCAATGAAAGTCGGATCGAGGTCGACGATTCCAATGTATTGGGGGTCGCCACTGATCATGCACAGGTAGTTCGGAAGCGAAGGGTGGATGTTGCAGTCCGTATAGCCCGTAGCAAGTCCGTACTTTGCGATCAGTTCGTTGAAGTAGGGGGCGTTGCTAGAGCCGACGATTTCTTTGTAATCGTGGTTCTCGAAAACGACGGTAAAGATTGTTGTCTTTGGCGTCGGAGTTGCGTCTGGCGACCCGTCGAGAAGGGACCCATCGGGCTTGCTGCTGTCGGGTTTGTTGCCGTCGGGCGGCACAACGACGTCTGACTGAGAGCCGTCGACAACGACGTTTGCA
>JAHFDZ010000135.1 GCA_023248745.1 Myxococcales bacterium
TGAGTGCTTCTTTGAGCTTGTCTTTGATCGTCGCCTTGTTGTCGCCGCCCTCTTCGCGCGCGCCAGTCCTGATGCCGCGTTTGAGCACAATCTTGCACTCGGCCATGTAGGTGCGCTTCGTGTTGATCATCGAGAGGTATGCCGCAGCAAACGTGATGATCAAAAGAAGGAAGACGCCCTTCCAAAAGCCTGCCGCGCGACGAACGAGCGTCTTGATGCGCGCAACGCGATCGCGCAGCGTTGGCTCTGGCTTTTGGGGACCCGCCGGGCCTTGAGAGCCGGGCGGAAATGACATGATCGGGTTCGGTCCCGGCCCTCCCGACTGAAAGGGGGGCAACGAGCCATAAGGAGCGCGAGGGGGAGGAACGTTCACAACACCTAATATACGTGTGAATGCATGGAAAGTTGCAACGTCTGGGCAGTAATCTTCCAGCCGCAGGGCAGCATAACTTTCGGTATGATCGCTCGTCAGGCCTAGGGTTTCTTACTGATCGACCATGAACCAGCATGATCTCGCGAGGGTCGCGGCCGCGCACGGCACGCCTTTTTACCTCTACGATATGGATTTGGCGCGGGCTCACTATCGCCGATTGGCGAGCCAGCTGCCTTCTGAGGTTGAGCTTTTCTACTGCGTAAAAGCCAACCCGAATCCCAGTGTTCTGGGCGCATATGTAGGAATAGTTCCAGGTCTTGACGTTTCAAGTGGTGGCGAGATCGCAATCGCTCAGCGTGCTGGGTTCGCAGCGCCTGTGATGAGTTTTGCGGGGCCTGGCAAAAGCGATCAAGAACTTGAACTGTCTGTCCGGGAGGGCGTTGGGCTCGTCAGCGTCGAATCTCCTGGTGAGCTTGCTCGGCTATCGGCCGTTGCGAGGCAATACGCGAAAAGACAGGCCATCACACTTCGGATCAATCCGCTCGTCACGGGCAAAGAGTTTCCGATGCGGATGGGGGGCGGACCGTCGCAATTTGGAATTGCGGAAGAAGATGTCGACCCGGTGATTGCATCGGCACTCGCCGATCCTCAAATTGATCTTGCAGGGTTTCATATTTACTCGGGCACCAATTGCCTGGAGCCGAAGGCGATTCTGGAGAACATCGCACAGACGCTCACGATTGTGGTTGGCCTCGCGCGCAAACACCATGTCAGCGTGCGCAAAGTCAACTTGGGTGGAGGCTTCGGCATTCCCTATTTTGCAGGACAAGTCGCGATGGATGCCGACGCGCTCATGTCAGATATCGGCAAGTTTATTGCCTATCGCAAAGCCGAGGAGCCTTTGCTGAGAGACGCGAAGTTCATTCTCGAGCTTGGGCGCTTTTTGATCGGTCCATTTGGGGTGTACGTTGCGCGGGTTGTCGACGTTAAGGAAACGCGCGGCAAACGCTTTGCGATCATGGACGGCGGGATGAACCATTGTTTCCCCGCGACCGGAAATTTCGGTCAGCTGATCAAGAAGAATTACCCCGTCGCGAACTTGAGCAAGCCGTCGGAATCTGCAAAAATTCCGCAAGAGCTCGTCGGGCCTTTGTGCACGCCGATCGATTCGATGGCGCGGGCGATTGAGCTGCCACGTTGCGATGTTGGCGACCTCATCGCGTTTGAAAGCTGCGGTGCGTATTCATTTTCGGCGAGCCCACTGCGTTTCCTCAGTCACGACACGCCGCTCGAGTTGATATACAACGACCGAACTTATGGGGTTGGGAGGTCGCGCGAGAAAGCCTATGCGTAGCGCGCCGAACAACCAGGAGCCCAGATGACCCAGGACGAAATTCGACAGCGGGTACGCTCCATGATTCTTGACCGGATGCTCGAGGGAAAGGACGCGAGTGCGCTCAGCGACGATATGTCACTCGAACGGGCACATATTGTCGACTCCGTTCGAGCGCTAGAGATGATCGTGTTCATCGAGGAGACGTTTAGTTTCATCGTCGAAAATGAAGACGCCGTGCCGGACAACTTCGACACGGTGAACAACATTGTTGCGTACGTCGTACGCAAGACGCACGTCTCGACTATTTCGACGTGAATTTTAGAAACGCTGCGAACGTCTTTTCAAGGCCTTCGCGCACGCGAACCATTGGTGTGTACCCAATCAGTTCTTTTGCGGCGTTGATATCGGCAAGCGAATCACGAACGTCGCCGGCGCGCGTGTCTTTGTATTCGGCGCCCCAATCTGAACCCGAAGGGATGCAGCCTTCTTTTTGCGCAAGCTCCTTGATGATCGAGAGCAACGTGTTGAGCGAGATGCGATCTCCGCAGGCAACGTTGACAACTTGACCGGTCAACTTGTTTGACGTTGTCGACGCGCGCAAATTTGCATCGACGGTATTGGCGATAAAGCAGAAGTCGCGCGTTTGCTCGCCGTCGCCGAATACGACAGGTTTCTGGTTGCGAATGGCGCAAGTGACAAACTTTGGAATGACGGCGGCGTATTCGCTCGCTGGATCTTGCCGCGGCCCGAAGACGTTGAAGTAGCGCAGGCTCAATGTTTCGAGGCCGTAGAGCGCCGCCGCGACGCGCATCATATGTTCGCACGTGAGCTTTGAAACCGCATACGGAGACAGCGGCGCAGGCGTCATCGTTTCAATTTTGGGCAACGTTGGTGTGTTGCCGTATGCGGACGAACTTGCGGCGAACACCACGCGCTTCACACCGGAGTGGCGCGCGACGTCGAGCACGGTCGTCGTTCCGAGAGCACCAACGGTCATCGACAGTTGTGGATTGGCGACCGAACGAGCGACCGATGGAATCGCGGCTTGATGAAAGACAACCTCAATGCCCTTCATTGCGGTGGCCACCGTTTCAGCGTTGACGATCGAGCCCTCGATGAGCTCCACGCCACCTTTGAGGCTCTCGACGTTCTGCCTTCGGCCGGTCGAAAAATCGTCAAGAATACGGACTTTCTCTCCCTTGCTGAGCAATTCTTCGGCAATTGACGAGCCAATGAACCCAGCGCCGCCCGTAATCAGAATCTTCGCCATGTTGACCTCGGTACCGAAGCTACCGCCCTACCGATTTTGCGTCGACCGCAAATCGGACGCGCTGCTTGCCGCCGGCGCACCCAGGATGGAGATGAAGCCATTTGCGGGCCCGTAGCTCTACGCACGATACGAATTGGGGAGACGCAGGCGATGCGATGCTTCGGACGGTGAGCAACGTGCCGTCTGGGTTGACGAAGCCCGTGATCATTCCGGTAATCCTCGGCGTGTCTTCGGGAAGCTGCTTATAGCAGTCGCGGATGAGACCCGTGGGTCGCTTCGGGTGGTAAAGAAACTTAACGAAGGCTTCATGCTGATCTTCGCAGCTAAGCAGTTCGCCGTGTGCGATCGGTGTTGCCGATGGGATGAGCGTGGTGCCAGCATCGGACATGGGCGCAAGTGGAGGTGGCACCTCTGCGTCTGCCGGGGCACCCGAAGCAGTGGGTTGTGGAGGTGGATCGACCGGGCCAGGAAAAGGCGCCATCGTTCGGCACGAAAGCGGAATCGCTGCAAGCAGGAGTAGCGACCACCGTAATTTCAATGCGCTTGCCATATGTGCTCCTCAACTGGGCGATGAACATGCCACTTCAGTACAAGGCGAGATATAACGCTACCCCAAGATGCTGCCGCTTCTGCTTCTGCACGCAACCACTGATTATGCTGTTCGAGCAGCGATCTCCGAAGGTTACAATTCGAACGTCGCCGTTTTGGCCAGCGGAAACGTCAATCAGAAGAATCCGGCGCTATTTACCGGGCTCGATACGAACTTTCAGATGAAGCGTCGTAACAAGTGGAACGACGAACTTGTGCTCGAAGTGGGTGCGCGCGCGCGTTTCTATGTGCCGCTCGAGAACTTCGAGCCGCAACACGATGGCGCCGCATTCATTCGTGGTGGCGGTTCGTGGGCGCTGTCTCCGCGATCTTCGTTCAGTCTCCTCGTGAGCGATACCGTTCTCACGCTCAACGCGGCGCCTGCCGGCAATCCTCTTTTCCGTGGAAATCCGTTTCAGTCGCGAAGCATTCAAACCTTCGCGAACTTCGCCGGCGCGCTTACATATGACTTCGCAAAGAGTTGGGGCCTGTCGATCACGGGCGGCTCACTGGCGACATTTACGCTCGACGACCCAACGATTTTTGCGCTTCCCGATGGTACGACGAGCTCCCGTCGCGGACTCGATTCGCTTCAGCCTTTCGGGCAATTCATGTTGACCCATACCGTGAACGACCGGCACGGCGTCAATGTCCTCACGCGCTACGACTACAGTTTTTCGCCTTCGGCAATCGACTATTCAACGACGCCGCCGCGCAATTTGGGGGTCTTCGATAACCACGCGTGGACGCTCGCGTTGGGACACATGTACCAACATCCACGCAACGGACTTCTGGCGAGCTCGCGCATTGGTGGCACCATCGCAAGTGCTCCGCCGCTCGATACCGATCAGCGGCTCATGATCTCGCCCTACGCTTCTGAAACGCTGGCTTACGGAAGGGACGGCATCGTCTTGCGTGCGACCGCTACTTATCAGTACGGCACGCCGTTTCCACGAACTGGATCAGGTCCTGGAATTTTCGGGTCCTTTGAATTCATGCGCTTGCAAGCGGTTCACGGCTTCTGGAAGAAATGGTCTTACCTCGCTGGTATCGATACGGGCTACGCAGAGGCATCACTTGCGGCCGGGCTTACGTCCAAGATTGCGCTCCTGGCAGGTTCGACCGAAGTGCGCCGTTTGCTGGTGAACGGACTTAGTCTTTCGGTCGGTTATTCGTATCGGCGTACTTGGTCGTCAGGTTCGTCAACCGTTCCAGAAATTGACCAACACCTCGGGTACGTCGGCCTTGCCTACCTGTTTGCGACCGATCAGCGAACGCCAGCGCTCGCCACACTCGAAGGCGCGCCCATCGGTCGCTGATCTGACGTATTCTCCCGCCCGTGTCGCTCGCAAGGAAGGCTGCAGCTGGCGTTATTTGGAATTTCGTCACTGGCATGGGTGCCAGGATTTTCTCGTTCGTCGGCACGCTATACGTCGTGAAGTTCATCGCGCCGGACGTGTATGGTGCGGTCAATCTTGCGGCCGCAACGACGATCATTACGAGCCAGTTGCTCAATCTCAATTTTGGTCAGTACTTGATCGCGAAGCGCGATCACAGCGAAGAGGTTCCATTTCACGCGAGCTTCCTTCACGTGATGCTGGGCCTCATGATGGTGATCGTTCTCGTACTCTTTCGAGGACCCATCGCCACGCTAACGCACACTCCCGCTGCGGCGATTTACGTCCCGGGGCTCGCGATCGCGATGTTCATCGGTCGCTTTGGCTATGTGCCTGAAAAATTGTTACTTCGTGAGTTACGATTTCGCACGGTCGCGGTGGGCCGTGGCGTTAGCGAGATTCTCTTCACCATCACGATGCTCGCACTTGCGCAGCGCATGGGTGGATTCGCGATTGTGGCAGCCAACCTGGTGCGCGCTTCGTTCCTAACGTTGACCTTTGCGGCGCAAGTGCCATGGCGTTCGTGGATCAAACCGCACCGGCTGAATGGAGCGACGGTGAAAGAACTCGCTGCGTATGGAGTTCCCGTTTCAATTGGCGGCCTCGCTGAAAATGTAGCTTATCGAGGTGACAATATGCTCATGGGCTACTTTCACGGCGATGCCCATGCCGGCACTTACATTTTCGCATTCAACATGGCCGAGACGCCAACAGAGTCGCTCGCTGATCACATCGGCGATGTGCTCTCTCCTTCGTTCGCGAAGCTTCCTCCAAGCGATCGCGGTCGCGCGTTCGTACGCTCCGCAACGTTGATGGCGTTGCTCGTGTTTCCACTGTCGATCGGTCTTGCGGCGGTTGCGCCAACGTTGGCGCCCACCGTCCTTCGCGCTCCGAGGTGGGTCGCGGTCATGCCCGAGCTCGTCAACATGCTCATCTTGCTCTCGTTCATGAGCGTGGTGCGGCCGATCAGCATGACGACGACGTCGCTGTTGCAGTCACAGCGCCGGCCTCGCGTCCTGATGATGCTCGGTATTTTCAAGGCGATCACGCTACTCGCCATCATCTTTGCGCTTGGACGTCTCAATCCGTATTGGGTAGGTGGCGCCGCGCTAATTGCGTATGCGGTTCACATGCTCGCCGGTCTTTTCGCAGCGCGCGCGACCGATCAAGTTCCGGTGCTGCGCGTTCTGTTTAGCATCGGGCCGTCGTTGCTTGCGTGCGTGCCGATGGCACTCGCCGTCGTGGGAGTTCGATCGCTCTTGAGATCGGCAGGTATCCCTCCGGGTGTGTTCTCGCTTGTGATCGAAATTCTCGCGGGTGTCGTGGTCTACCCGTTCTCTGCGTACGTGTTTGCGAGACAGGCGACCAAAGACGTCATCGGTGTCGCGCGCTCGATGCTCGATCGACGCAAGCAGCGCGATTCAATGACGAACGTTCCGTGATCGTGCGGTTCAGTGACCGCCCTTCACCTTGAGCCAACCGAAGAGCAAGACAAGGAACAGGACGCAAGAGACGCAAACGCCGATGACTTCTTTCTGGCTAATCTTGATCTCGAAGTTTGGGTCCGAAGCTCGCGCAACTCCGTAGAGTCCGCCCGATAGGCCGAAGTAGGTCCACAAAACCGAGTGGTACGCGAACGACAAGAAGAAGATACCGACGAGCATTCCGCAGTAGGCGACGAAGAGGCCGTTGCCGATCGCTTTGACTTTAGGATCGATGCCTGCAAGCGGTCGAAACCCGATCACATACGGAATTTTGATCGACGTGTACACCACGAGTGCCCACAGCCACATGCCGGGTAGGCCCAGTTCTGCAGCCTCAAGCATGTACGAATTGTGGGCCGTGAGGCCGGTTCCGGTGTGTTCGTTATATGTTCGGACACCCACGCCGAGGGGGTAGTGCATGATCATGTCGAACCCTTCGCGCAGAAGCTCGGTGCGTTCCTCCGCTGATGCGTCGGCTTCTTCGCCGCTTCGCCCACCGAGCAAAATTCCAGGTGCCGCTGCCACGATGCCGAGCAACGCGCCCTTCCATCCGAAGCGCTTGACGAACGCTGCGAGGAAAATGATGCCGATGACGAGCGTGCCGCCGCGCGATTGCGAAAGGATTACGCAATACATCGTCACGGCTATCGAGAAGAGTAAGAGGATGTGGCGCCACCATCCTTTCAGAAGGCCGTGGAACGCGAACGCGAATGCGAGCGCTGCTGAACACGTCATGGAGAGCTCGTTCGGATCTTGCAACTTGCCGCGCCAACGAACGCGGCCGGCGACCGAGAACGTTCCGGCGATGCCGACCTTCTCACAGACGAAGGGTGGGTCATCTTCGAAGCTCTCGTCTTTGTCCCAGCAATCTCGCCGCGTTTCGCACTCGCCGCCGATTGATTTGACTTCGCCGCTGCCTCGCGCTTCGGGGTCTTGGTCGAGTTCGACGCACAGAAACGGGCTTCGTCCTTGAATGGTCGCTGCGGTCGAAAGAAATAATGCAACGCCGAGTAGCGCCGCGGTCATACCAAGAAAACGCTTCGGCGACCGGCTTCCGTACATGAAGATCATGCAGAAAATCACGGAGAACATGACGTCGGTCTTGACGATCGTGAACCCCGGCATGCCGCTCTGGAGCATCGTCGAGATGAAGCACCACACGAGATAGGCAACGATCAGTTTGCCTTGAGGAGTCTTGCCGTCCTTTTGCTGTCCAGTTCCGAACTCATACGCGATGCCGACGCAACCTAGCGCGACGACGACGTTCAAAAAGGGAAGGCCCTCAAGAGCGTGAACGAACTCCTGCGGTCGAACAAAGATAACGATGAGGAGGAGAATGCCGGCGACGTAGGTCATCGATCAGTTGCCGCTTACGCGGCCCTCGCTGTCGGTCGCAAAGGAGTAAGTGCTGTCTGATCCTGACTGTGTTCGGATAATTCGTATCAGAAGACGATCTGTTTGGCGTTGCGCGCTCGCTGTGTATTTGCCATTGAGATCCGCGATGAAGTGCGTGGCAGCAACGGCAGGAACTGAATAGGTAAGTTCGTTGACATTGGATGCGAAAGCGTTGCCTGTGACCACGAACGCGGTACGACCACCATCGAGTACAAGCTGAGTGGCCACAAACTCACCCTCAGGCTTTGCCGTCGGGGCGGTCAACATCGTTGCGATGGCACCGTTCGGCTTTGAGGCGCGCGCATCAAAAACGGTGAGCCATCGATGAGCCGCTTTGCCATCGGTAGGGTGGCTCTCGAGTCGAAAGACTTTGTTCCGCTTGTTGACGTCGACGGTTTCAATGCGTAACGCCGAGGGTGCAAGAAACTCCACGCGACCACGGTAGGTGTTGCCGTCTTCGACGTCGAAGCTGCGATTGCCGATACCTCTTGGCGTCCTGCCTACGTGAAATGCCATCCATTGATCGCTGCTCGCGCTTTCGGCTTCTGCCACATCGTCGACGATGAACGTCGAGGGTCGAATGAACGCTACTTCTCTGCGCCAACTCTTTACGAGTTTTGCACCGCCTTCGCCTGGGAAGTAGGCATCTTCTAGTCCGTGCCCCTGCACGATCGTCACGTCATTTGAAATGAACTTGACGGTCAATTTGGTTTTCGAACGCCAAGGTGCAATGGGCAGCTGACCGTAGCGGCGGCCCTTGACGTAGAAAACGTTGAAGACGGTTCGGTTGCGCTCATCGGGGCGTGTTTCGTTGTCACCAAATAGGTCACGATAGAAAAAGTCGCTGTTTCCGTCGCCGTCGTTCGTTCCTTTTGTGTGTTCAAGCAACGCCGAAGTTGTGTTAACCAGAAGGCGCTCGTGCCCGCGTGTGATGGTGAGGCTGCCCTGGTCAAAGAACATCTCGCCGGACGCTTGATAGTTTGGGCACGCACCCGAAGTGAAGGTTCCGAAGACGGCTGATTCGCTCCAATCGGATCGCATCGCAACGGTTTGCATGCCGCGCGTTTCAAACGTTGTGGGTTCGCTCTGATACGCCCTTTCGCTTGCCCAAGGGTCCCAAAAGAGGACGTCTCGCCACGCGTTTTGATCTTCGAAATGCGCGGATGTTCTCGCGCGAACATCGCGCGCGTAGGCATGAAATGAGGCGGCGCGCGGATCTTGTCGAGACGAAAGCACTCCTGAAATGAACCCGAAGAGGTGAGGGTTGGCGCTTGCGGTTGATTCACTTTCGGCGAGCGCGCCACGATCGTCGACGCGGTCACGCGAGGGCCAGGTGAAGTGTGTAAGTTGATCGGCTTGATCGAGAGGGAAGACGTAACCCGACTTGAATAGGTCAATGCCGCGCGCAGACTCGGCTGCGATTGCAGGGAGCGTCATGTTGACGGTTGCGAATCCTCCGTAGCGCCAACCCTCGGGCCAGCCGCCGCCGCTCATGTAGCGCTCGTAGAAGGGCGCCACCATGCCGCCATGTTGGATTGTTAACCAACTTGACCACATTGGCTCGCCGCGCGGGTCGTCTCCGATGAGCGCTAGCGCACCGAGGGCCTTGGCGGCATAAAATCCTGCAAAGTAGTTGCCTTGAGGGTGCTCGTGTCCGAAGCCCTCTTTTTCGAATGCGTCCACCCAACGAACGATTGCGTCGGCAACACGCTTTCGCTCTGCGTCCGTGAGGACGTCGGAGAGCCAGTCGTAGCCTAGCGCCATACCGGTGCCGTAGAAGCGGATACCGTACCCACTGTCTCGAAGTGGGTTAGCCGACGGATCGCTCATTGCGAGTAGCACCTGCTTTGCGCGTGCTTGATGTGCGGTCGATCGCTTGTTGTCGGTCTTGTGCAAGAGCTTCGAACAGAGCGTTAAGCTCGTGATGGAAGCGAAGTACGTTTCGCCTTGGTACCCCTCTTCGAGAGGCCCTGCATCGAGTCGCCTGCAATAGCCGTCGAGAGCGCGAAATTCAGGCGTCGATTCGCGCATGTGGCGCTCTGCGAGGGCGATGCGAGAAGGGGTGAGCAGCAAGCGTGGCCTTCCCGAGGTGCGATTCGGGGAGGCGGCATAGTCAGCTTCGCGCTTGGCGGGTTCGACCTTCCACGCGTCATCGCCTTCGCTGCTGTTCTTGTTCGCATGTGCTCGAAGTTTATAGAGTACGGCGCCGCCGGCTAAAAATGCACCTGATAAAGTTACAAATAGAGCCGCCTTACGCGCACGCGAAAGGCGTTTCCCAAACCCAAACGTGAGCACTCCGCTGACGGCCGTGGCACCGCCAGCCAAGAGGGCGAGTTTGAGAAGGGCACGCTTAGAAGGCATGTGTTACTTGAGCGCGCAACCTGATGCGCTGAACGCGAGCGTGCCAGCCTCGGTCGATGTTCGCGACCCACCTGGAGTGATCTTTACCGCGCAGCGATCGCCGCTATTTGTAACTGTAATTGAGTATTTTTCTTTGGGCGCAAGCTCTGCAACGATGTGGTACGCGACCGCGTTCGCGACCGAATAGGAAAGGTCTCCCTTACTCAGCGCGAAGACGTAAGCCTCGTCAGCGAGTTCGGTGCCTTCAAGATCGCTGCCTGCAATGTGGATTGCCGTTGGGTGCTTTGTATCAGCGGTCCCCACGGTCATGACGGTGAGAAATGAACGCTCTTGTTTGCCTGTCGGGCTCTTGCCTTCGACGCGCCTTCCGAGGAATCCTTCGTATGCGGTGTCGTTGATGTAGGCCTTGTCGCTCGCGCTCGTCGGCTCCTTCAAAGCGCTCAGCTGCACACCTTCTGGCACCAGCATCGTGAACTTTGCGCTCGAGCTCTTTTGCTTGTGCGTGAAGGACGAGCCCGAAATTTCAGGACTCTGCGTTGGGTGAATACTAAACGTAACTCCGTACGTTCCTTTTGCGACTTTGACGGTATCGAAAATGATGAGTCGCGCGCTGCTTTCGCTGGTGATCGCTCGGCGCGAGAACAAATAGTGTCGAACCATTCGCTCTACGCTGCGCCGCTTGGATCTTTGAAAATCGTGAGGGCGATAGGCGTCGCCAACGTCGGCCCTCGCGTAGACATAGTCGTTCGCGTCTTCGAAGCGATCGATCTTCATGTCCTGTCCAGAGATGCCCTGGCTTGGTGGAAAATCGAGGTGACCGACTCGATCGCGATCCATGCTGTCGTCAACGAGCAGCGCGTTTGTCCCTCGAGTCGAGAGTGCGCCGTAAGCGGCCGACGCAACGTAGATGTCGTCGGCGCCGCGAACGAGCTCAAAGTGTCCGGCGTCCATTCGTTGATGATCAACGTTGTGATGCGGACCGTTCGACAGTGCGAACCAGACTGCATCCTTCCTCCACGACGTGCGCGCGAATACGGTACCGGTGCCCTTCGCGAGGTAGCTTGTCTCGCTTTGTGGCGAGAGGCTGCTGCCGCTTGGGTCTTCCGTAAGCACGCGAAGCCACTGCCATTCACCTTCGGGCGAAGGTTCGTTACGACTAAGAAAAACTGCTTGAGCGGTTTCTTTCGCGTCAAATACAAAGGCAGGCGACAGTGTGGAGCGCCCAGTGATGACGGCGGGCTTCACAAGCCAATCGCCGGTATCAAACATGTGAACACCGTCAGGCCAACGCGCATGCGTGAAATACGGAAGCGTGTCGTGGAGCCACGGAAGCTCGATTTTCTCAGGCGAAAGACGGGACTCGGCGTCTACGTACGCTGAATGGATGATCGCGACGAACGGGCCGTATTGCCAACCCTCCGGCCACTCGCCGCCTCGAATTTTTGCGAATTCCGGTGCGATCTTTTCGCGAAAATCGGTACGTGCTTTGGCAAGCATCTTCTCCGCACGCGGATCATCACCTTGAAACGCAATACCGAAAAACGCGAACGCTCCGAAGTAGCCTGCGTAGTAATTGTAAAGCGCCTTGTCGGTCATGTATCCGTGCGGTTCGCTAGAACCGCCGTACCAAGCGAGCCACTCTGAAATCTGATCGGCGACTTTCTTCTTCAGCGCTTGGTCAACAAACTTGGTGGTTCGCAGCCAGTCGTAGAGCAATGACGCAAGCGCGCCGCGCGTACGGATTGAGTAACCGTTGTCTCCTTGAATGGTCTTAAGATGGGCCTTGCCGTCTCCGATGCGCTCAACGTCGCTAATGAGCGCTTTGAGGTGGAGTGCCGCGGTACGGCCAAATCGATCTTCACCAGTTACGTGATAACAAACGGCGAGATTGAGGCCTCCACTCGCCCAGTCCCACCCTTCGTAGCCAGCCATCCATCGATCCGGTCCGGCTGCATTCTCGCAACTCGCAATAAGAAGTTGCCATGCCTTGGATTTTCGGCTCGCGGCACGTTTTGCACGCCCAATGCGTTCCGGCGTGAGAATGATGCGCGCGACTTGGACGCCAGCCGAAAGCTCCGGACCTGCGTCGGCGGCTCGCTCTGACGGCGGGCCTGGCATTGGTGGCAGGGGACCCGAAGTCACGAGAACGGGCGGTTTTGGACCCGGCCATTCGTCGTTCTTGCAGCCAACGGGAGAAGTTGCGGTTGAGATTGCAAGGAGAGAAAGCCAGGTACGCGTTCGCATCGACTCGGTCAGGGTAACATCGTGGTCTTTCGTGGGGCGAGTGTGATAATCCTCGCCACATCATGAGTGTGATTTCACGCATCGGACGCGATACGCGCATGGGGTTTCTTGGGCTGTGCATGCTTGCTGTGCTCGTGCCTGGGTGCGCCGGCGGCTTGCCGAAATATGACTATCCAGCCGAGCGCCTGACGGGTTACCGCGTCGGGCCAAGCGATCGGCTAAAAATCGAAGTGTGGAAACACGAAGAATTGATGCAAGAGGTGCCCGTCCGTCCTGACGGCGCCATTTCGATGCCGCTCATTGGCGATGTTCCCGCCGCCGGTCGCACAACCGAGCAAATTACGGCCGACGTATCGCAGCGCCTCACGCGCTTCTTTCAGGACAAGCCAACGGTGACCGTTTCCGTGACCGACGTAAAATCGTATCGCGTGTACGTTGTCGGAGAGGTGTCGCGCAGCGGCGAGTACAGCCCAACGCACGAAATTAACGTGATGCAGGCCCTATCACTCGCCGGAGGGTTTACCCGCTACGCTGACTTCGACCGCATCGTGATTATTCGCAAAGACGATCGCGGCGAGCGTCGCATTCCGTTCAACGTTTCGGCGGTGATCGAGAAGGGCGACTTGCAGCAAAACCTCACGTTGCAATCTGGCGATACTCTGTACGTGCCCTAAAGGCTTCACATCGCTCGGCGTCGAGGAAACTCTTCGGAAATCGTCTTCGCGCCAGCGTCGGTTTCAGCGAGGCCATGCCATAAGCCCGCGCCGAATGTGGCGATGTAAATGTAACCATCGTTGATACGATCTGCGAATGCACGGTGCGCGTTCTTGTAGCGAAAGCCTCGGATGGGAAGAAAGGTGTCTCCGGCATCGTCACTGCGCCACGCTGTCCCGCTAAACCCCGTCGCGTAGATGCGCTTGGTGTGCACGGGGTCGCGCGAAATACTGAAGATGAAATTGTCGCGCGCAAGTACACGTTTCCAGGTGTCGCCGCTATCGTCGCTGACAAAAATACCGCCTTGCGTATTACGTTCGGGGTGGTGCCATCCCCAGGCCGAGAGGACAAGACGCTTTGGCAGAAAAGGGTCGGCGATGAGGCTTGTCGGTCCAGTCACGTTCTTGGGCAGCGCGAGAGCGCGCCAATTTGTTCCGTTACTTGACGATACAAATACCGCGCCAGGGAGTGCATTGTCGCCCTCAGCTCGGCGCGCCATTACGGCGTAGAGCGTTCCGTCTTCTGCGCGTGAGAGACTCCATACGGTTGGTTCGCGCGAAAGGCCCGTTGATGATTGGGCCCAGGTTTCACCTCCGTCCGTCGAGGTGAAGATGCCGTGACCGAGTACACAAGCAAACCACCGACCGTGCCCACCTGAAGCGGGATCGGTGAGCACTTGTGTGACCGCCGCGTCGGGAATTCCTTTTGCGCGGTGATGCCATGAACGTCCTCCATCCTCCGAGTGAATGATGCCTCCGCGGAATGATAAAGGAGATTTACGTCTCCACATTTTGGGCCGAGGGAGATCATGCGTGTCGCTCACCGCTGCGAGTACGCGCCCCCGAACGTGAGGGTCGAATTCGGCCCAGTACATCGTGTTGCGCCATGCTCTCGGTACCCCGCTGCACGGGGCCCAACTGCGCGCTGCGTCCTCGCTAACGAATCCGCCGATGTCGGCAGACGCGAGAATGATACGCGCGTGGTCGAACGGATCGGCGTGGACGCCGTATGCGGTTGTCGTGTTGATGCCAGTGGTGGTTACAGCGCCAGCGCTTGTTCGAGCGGCGTACGCTCCGGTCCACGATTGGCCACTGTCGTGCGAAACGAGAACGCGCCCGTAATCGGTTGCGACGCGTGTTTGATCGTCGTCGATTGCTAGCCCAAGTGGGGCGTCCGCCCACGATGGCTCGAAACGGTTCGCGATCCAGGGATCGAAGACATTGGATGCGGGCTTGCGATCGCCATCGATGAAAAGGGCCGTGAACGAAGCGCAATGGTCCGTGCTTTCGACAACGCCGAATCGCTCTTCGGTCTTGAAGGATGCGATCAGCGTCCCCTTGGATGAGACGGCGATGCTCACAATGCGTGCTTGCTTGCTCGCAACGGCTGCCTGCAACGCTCCTGTAACCTTGCGAAAAGTGCGTGCTTCATCCTGGGAGTACCAGAGGTCTGTTGCTCCCGAGAGCGGATCGTCAGCGTTTTCGTTCGTGATGGCGAACGCGGAGCCTTCCGTCGCGACGAGCTGGGTTGTCCCTCTCGAAGGTAAGATAACTTGATCGTTCCGAAAGTTGACGATGCCGCGCTCAGGGTCGATAGCGAAGAGGGCCTCGCCGACGTTCACGAGCGCGTTAGGCTGGTAGTGCACAACGTTCTCTGCGACCCAAACATCGCTTCCGGGTGCTCGCGAGAAGAGCTTTGTGTTTTCGTTAGACGAGGCGACCACCGATAGATGCCCTCGCGTGCTTTCGGCGAATGCGATCGGGTGAGGAGCGTCGACAAAATGAGGTTCCGCGTGGTCGCCTTCGAGTGCAACACGGGCGCGATCGTCGGACGGAAAAATGAGCCGCCACTCAGTGAGCGACGAGTTGCTCTCCCACACACCGAGACTGAGCGCGCGCACCTTGTCTGACCGCGACTCGTGCGCGAGGATGGGTGCATCGAGGTCGACAAGGCGCCATGTGACGCCAGCGTCGAGCGATGCGAACGCGGGCCCCATGTCGCACGTTACGAAAATGTAATTCTTACCAATGGCGGGCAAAAAAAGAGCGCCGCCGCCTCCGGGTCCGAGAAGGCCCCATCCCTGGGATCTCGCTTCAAATTGCAGGGCCAGAGCACGCGTTTCCCTTACCTTCGGACGCCGCCGCATCAGAAAGACGCCGCCACTCGCGGCGATTAACGCAAGGAGTCCACGTCGGAAGTACTTCGGTGCTGAGAAGGGCACGAAGTAAACGATACTTCAGCTCACCTTCGACATCGCATACCATCAAGTTCGATGCGTGCCGGACCCGTAGCGCTGCGCGATTTCAAGCTCAATGCAACAGGCGTGCATGCTTGAGGTTCGCGTTTTGGAGTCAGCCGTGGAGCTCGAAGCGCTGGCTGCTGAATGGCGGGAGCTCTTTGTGAGTAGCCGCAAGGAGGTCGTCCAGACGCCGACGTGGATGCTCGCGTGGTGGCGTGTCTTCGGCTCTGGTGCTGCGCGT
>JAHFDZ010000380.1 GCA_023248745.1 Myxococcales bacterium
CGAATGGTGAGTCGCTTGTGCACGCAACGAAGGTGACGGCACCGAGGCCCGAGAGCAACAGAGTAGCGCCTATGGCCGCCAAAATCGTTCCGCGTTTGCGCATCTGGTCGGCTGTAGCCGCTGCACGCGAAAAGTGCGGGTCTCGATGCTGTCTTACGCAGATGGTTTGCCAGTGATCGCTCGCCTATTTTGCTTCAGCGGCTGCCGCAGCAACGGCTGGCGACGTCATCTTGTACGTGAACGTTCGATACGACGATTCAGGTTGAATCACGGTGATGTACACCGAGGCCTTTTCCTTCGCGCCCGCCATGACGAATGACATTTTGGTGCCGACAGGAACGTCGTGTGCAAACCGCCCCGCGGACTCATTGACCATGACGGCCTTCTGCTTTGAGCCCGGCACGTATTCGAACGTGCAAACCAATACGTTGGCTGCGCAAGTCCCTTGAGCAGTTTTTTCGATCGTCGTCGAGGTGGGGCCTGGCTTGTTGATTTCGCGATAGGCCTGGTACCACGTTGGCTTTGAGATGCTCTTCAGCGTACCGGCCTGTGCTGCGCCAAGAACGATGGGATTGACACGCGCGTCAGACCCCAGGTTCTTAATTTTCTTATCGTACCAGGCCTTGTACTTATCGAAAAATGCGCCGAGCACGTCCGTGACCTCGGCGTCGTTGCAGTGAAGCTTTCCCCTGTATTGTTCGCCCTCTCGGTCCGCCAATGCAGGCGTCGAGATCATAGCAAGCGCAGCGGCGACGAGCGTTCCGAAGGTCGAAGCGTGTAGAAGATTCATAGGTGTTCCCCCCAAAGCACAGACAATTAGCGGTTAATACGCTTGCTAACGGTCAGTTTGCGGAGGGGTTTAGCTCGGCCATTGGGCGACTGAGCCTCACCCTTGCTTCTGCGCGCGGTGTCAGTTCTTCTTAAAGCACACGACGCGATATGTATCTTCGCGAGTTACCATTGCGTCGTACAGGTTCGTGCCAGGGTTGCGCGCGAAATTCTTCAAGGCGATGGCCGACTCGACTCGTCGTTGTGGCCCCATGACGGGAATCTTGAATGCCGCAAAGGTATCGACGCATTGGTCGACGTAGGTGTCGATGCGTGCTTTGTCTTCGTCGCGTCCTCGAATCGAATCGAGCGTGACGTCGTCGTTGCGTCGTTGCGTCATCCCCAGTTTTTCGAGGTATTCAAAACAAGGTTCCCAGGTTTGCTCAGGAATTGCGTTGCCCCAAACGAGATAGCCACCCGGCTTGAGCAAGCGATACGCGGTCGAAAAAAAGCGTGCATCTTCGGCCGTTACTCTTCCTCGAACTTCGGTGACGTGCGTCTCGTTTACGGCGACGAAGTCAGCGGTTCCGTCCGGAATTTTGAGCTGCGTAGCGTCTGAACAGGTTGCGACGAGGCGGCCATTGAGCTCTGGAACGAACTTGCGTCGGCATGTTTGCACGCCGGCTTGCTGCATATCGACCGCTTCATAGGTGCACTTTGGAAGGACTGATGAGCAGACGTGGTGCGCGCCAGCGCCGGTTCCACAGCCCATTTCGATGACGTGCACTTTGCCGTCGCGGTTGTCGACGTACTCTTGAACTTCCGCCAACTGGTAGAGTCCTGAGTAAGCGTTGCGGCCGAAGCGCTGTGGGTCAGTGACGCTGTTTGGGCATTTGCCCCAGGCAGCTGGCCACGCGTATCCCCACGTGTTGAACGTGAACTCGTAACGGGTTCCGAATTCGGTTCGCACGTCACCGACGGAGCGATAAAGTGCATAAAGCAACGAATAAAGTGAGGCTTTGTCGTAGTCGGCTTCCGAGACATCGCCATTCGACACAGAGATCTTGCTCTTGCGCTCTCGTGCTGCGCTAAGCACCCAAGCGCCGAGAATGGCTTGCAGTTGATTCTTGGAGTAGTCCGATTTGTTGCTTAATGCGGTCAAAATATCCACGTAGTCGCCTCCCGAACGGAAATGGTCCGCGACCTTGGCACATCTGCGTCCCGGGGGGTGGAATGTGTGGCGTCGAGACTCTTATTAACAACGCACAACGCGTCAAATGTGGGCGAAGCGGACTTGAGTTACCGTTGTCTTATGGAGTTTCTTCCCATCGAAGGGGACGTTCACGTCGCGGTGCCGGCGACACGCGAGCAAATTACGCCCTACGTTCTCTTTGAGCAGGGCGACTGGTTTGAGGACGAAATCAGGTTTGTGCGCAAGCTTGCGCGGCCTGGCCTTCTTGCCGTCGATATTGGGGCTAATCACGGTGTCTACGCGCTAACGCTCGCAAAATTCGCGGGTCCAAGCGGTGAGGTGTGGGCGTTCGAACCGGCGTCGTCGACGCTCGGCTACCTGCGCAAAAGCGTTGAGAAGAACGCACTCAACAACCTGCACGTGATTGCGTGTGGGCTTTCCAACCGCGTGGGGTCTGCGAGCTTCTTCATTGGCGACAACAGCGAGCTCAACTCGCTTCACGAAGGGCCCGGCCTTACGCGTGGTGAAACGATCGCACTTCGCACCGTCGACGCTTGCGCGGCTGAATTTGGATGGAACGACATCGACTTTGTCAAGCTCGACGCCGAAGGCGAAGAGGAGCGGATCATCGAAGGCGGAATCAATTTTTTCCGCACGCAGTCGCCGCTCATCATGTTCGAACTCAAACATGGCGAGCAGGTCAACCTTGGCCTGATCGAGCGGTTTAGTGCACTTGGCTACGATCCCTATCGCCTCGTGCCGGGGCTCAACGTCATTGCACCCTTTGACGTGGATCAACCAGCCGATCCGTATCAACTCAATTTGTTCGCGTGCAAATCGGATCGTGCTGATGAACTCGAAGCGCGATCACTCCTTGCGCGCTCGCAAGCCGTCGAGGCGATCGAGCCTTCGTCCTACGATGCGCTTTGCGAAGCCGTTGCCAAACGCCCCTTCGCGCATCCGTTCGTGGCGAAATGGAATCACGCTGCACATCCCGGCGAGGCAGATTATCTCGCTGCGCTCACGCACTATCTCGCTTCGGAGGATGAGTCGCTATCGGTCACCTCGCGTCTCGCGCATCTTGGGGAGGCGCTCGTGAAGCTCGATGCGTCGCTCGTTGAAAGCGAAAATGCGTCGCGCCTTCAGTTACTCGTTCGAGCGGCTTCGGCGATCGGCATGCGAAAACTAGCGGTCGATGTTCTTGGTGCTCTGCTTCAGTGCATTACTTCGGACCGCGTCATCGTCAATGAGCCGTTCCTCCCGCTGATGCGTCGCTTTGACGCGATCGATCCGGGCCCCCGCATTGCGGAGTGGTTCATCGCTCAGGTTCTCGAACAGCGGCAGCGCCTCTCTGCGCATTCAACATATTTCACAGGTCGAGACGTGCAGAACGAACTCGAGATTCTTCAGGGAACCGGGTTTCAAAGTGAAGAGATGAATCGCCGCCTTGAGCTTGTGCGCGCTTCTCGACGCTAAACTCTCTTAGAGCGACGTGACGTGCACGCCGCACAAGTAGTACGTCCCCGTGTTCGTAACCGAACGCGATCCCGCGCTGAGCTGAAGCACTGCTGTCCCTGCGCTGGCGATCGTTAAGGGTGCCTTTGACGCTGCCGCGCCCGAGCTCCAGGCGACGTCTGCGGTGGTCGACTCGACTTCGGATTGCTTCGAGACTCCTCCGACAAGGAGATCGACTTTGAAACTCTGCAGACCGGAACCGTTTCGGCTTGCTCCGCAAGCGATCGAAACGACGTCACCGCTCTTGACCGCAAATGAAAAGTTGTCCGCGATGTCGCCTGCAGGGAGATACCCAAGGAGGTAGCCGTGCTTCAGCTTTGAGTTCGCCGTATCGGTCGTCATCGTGACTGCTTCTGGTGTTGCGATGAGGTCGTTCGTGTGCGCTCCGTAAGCTTCACTCTCGGTCGGGTTTCCTTTCGCGAACGAAAGGGTGGCTGCATAGAAATCGTTTGTACCTGTCGCGACTCCACCGGGTCGGCTCAGGATGACGTAGTAGTCGCCAGCGCTGACTGGGACGGTGAGAGAGTCACTCATCTTTTCGATTTGGCCGATCGGTGGCGCAAGTTCCGAGACGATCGTGCCGTCAGCTTTCTTTACCGTTACTGCGAAGCGCGCCATCGTCGATCCGTAGCTCGGTTCGCCGGCAACGAGCGGTGCGCCGATGGGCGGCACGTTTACGGTGAGAGAAGTCGCGCTCGTTGGAACGGTGAACTTGAACACGTCGACGTCGCTCGAAGTACCGATTGTACCGACGAGCGTTGTGTAGCCACCCACATCTGAAGTAAATGCCTTCAGCTTGCCAGTTTGGGGGGCCGCGATCGTGTCGTTGGTTTCCTGATCAAGAGTTACCGTCTCGAGCGTCGAACTGACGACCGCGGCATAAAACGTGAAGTTCGAATCGGTTGCGACGGTGCTTAGGGTGCCCTTCCAAGTGTCGAAATCGGTCACCCTTACGCATAAGGTTGTGGTCGTCGGCGCGCGATAGAAGATCACGGCATCCGTCGTTGTGCGAGGGTAACCGTCGTCGTTGTTTGCAAGGAGCGTTGTACCCGTCGTGTCGT
>JAHFDZ010000381.1 GCA_023248745.1 Myxococcales bacterium
CGATCTTCGAACCCTTCGGCGCGCAGCGGCTTCGCGGTTGGTTGGGCTCGCTGGCGATGAGTTCGCGATCGAACTTGCTTCGTTCGCGCGCCGCGAGAAATTGAGAGCGGCCACAAGGGAACTTCTCTGCGAGAGCGACGTTCTTGTTACGGCACGTGAACTCTCATTGCTTGCGGGCGTTTGCTTGCAGTTTGCGTACGCGGAAGCTGCACACTGGGCGCGTGGTCGCTTTGGTGAGGCACTTTCTGCAGACGGATCGCCGTGCCCGTTCGTGGTGATTGGGATGGGGAAGCTCGGTGGCCTCGAGCTCAATGCCGGCAGCGACATCGATCTCATCCCGTTTTATGGGACCGACGATGGCTACGTTCAGCGCGATGGCGTTCGCTCCGATGTGACACTCCACGAGTACTTCACACGAGTCACGCAGCGCATCGTCAAGTCGATTGAGCAAGTGACTGAAGCGGGCTTTGCGTGGCGCGTCGATTTGCGGTTGCGACCCGAAGGTGCGCGCGGACCGCTTGTGAACTCTCTTGCCGCGGCAGAGCGCTACTACGAAACGTTCGGCCGTACTTGGGAACGTTTGGCGCTTCTTCGCGCGCGGCCTTGCGCCGGTGATCTTGCGTTTGGCAACGAGTTGCTCGAGCTGCTCGCTCCCTTTGTTTGGCGTCGCAGTGTTACTCCGCAAGTTGCCTATGAGGTCGTTGAGCTTCTTGACCAGGCGCGCGCAGAAGCTGGTTCGGACTCAGAGCGTGATCTCAAGATTGGTCGCGGCGGCATTCGCGCCGTCGAGTTCTTCGTTCAGTCGCTTCAGCTCATTTGGGGTGGAAGGCAAAAGGCGCTTCGCGTGCAAGGTACACATGCCGCGCTCGAGCGCTTGCGTGTGAGAGGATACGTAACCGATCGCGAGTGCAGCGAGATGCTTGAGGCATATCGTTTCCTACGCCGCGCGGAACATCACGTTCAGTATGCAACGGGTTTGCAAACGCACGCGCTGCCAGAATCTGGCGTTGCGATGACACGACTTGCCTTGGCGACAGGGTATGCACCAGCCGAGTTCGTCAAGGTACTTGATGAAACGCGACATACGGTCGAAGAGCGCCTGCGATCGCTTACGCCTCTTGGTGAGACACGTTCTGACGAATACGCTCCGCTGCTCGGAGCACTTGAGGGACAGTCAGAAGATGATGTCGCGCGATGGCTCAGCGCACGTAAGGAGCTCGCATCGTTTGGCGACCTTGCGCGGCACTTGATCGTGCTCGGTCGAAGGCCGCACATGCCGCTCGGATCGCAGACGCGTGACAAATATCCGGGGTTTGCGGCGCTGTTGCTTTCAGCACTCTTCGACGCGGCCGATCCAGAGCAAGCCGCGCGGCTTATGGGTACGTTCATTGGTCGATTTGCAATCGCGGACGGATATGTCAAGGCGCTTGCCGAAGAGCCCGCGGCAATCAGGCGCATCGTTCACCTCTTTGGAGCGAGTCGGTACCTTGGCGAGGCGCTCGCGGGACACCCAGAACTTGTCGACGCGCTTCTTTTCTCGCGCGACGTTCCGACCGAAGCGGTTGCGCGCGCCTCCGTGCAAGACGAGTTGGCGCGCCTCGACGCCGATGCGCGCGAAGACGCACATCTGGTTGTGGGAGCGCTCAGGCGCGCGATGTGGCGAACGACGTTGCATGTCGGCCTCGCCGGTCTCGCAGAGGAGTTAAGCCTGCGCGATACATCGCACGTGCTGACGGCGCTCGCCGATGCGGCGGTGAATGCTGCGCTGACGTGGGCGCTTCAATCGGTGGGTTTACAATCAGGTCTCGCCGTGATCGGTATGGGGAAGTTTGGCGGGCAAGAGCTCGGGTATGGATCTGATCTCGATCTATTTTTTGTGTACGACGGCGGTGACGAATTTGCCGAGCGTTACGTTCGAGCGGCACAGCGCGCGATGCGCTTGCTCAGCATGCCCCATGAGGATGGCCCCGGTTACGAATTGGATACCGCCCTTCGGCCGTCTGGCAATCAAGGCCTCCTCGTGGTGCCGATCGATGCATTCGTGCGCTATCACGACCCGAACGGAGCCGCGCACGAGTGGGAGCGGCAAGCGCTCATCAAGTCGCGATTCGTTGCCGGAGACGTCGCGCTGGGCGAGCGTGTGATGGCCGTTGCGGAAGGCGCTGCGTACGAACACGGCGCTCCTGATGAGGCGCGCATGTGGGCGATCCGGTTGCGCATGGAGGCCGAGCTAGGGCGTGAGCGTAGGACCGGTGATCTTGCGACGTCGCGATTTGACTACAAGGTGGGTCGTGGCGGTCTCGTTGACGTTGAATTCGTAACGCAGTGGTTACAAATGAAACATGGGCGTGACCGGCGCGTACGAGAGCGCGAGACCGAGGTTGCGCTTCGGCAGCTCGAGTTCGTTGGCGCACTCGAGCAGGGGCGAGCCGAGGCGTTGCGGGCTGACTATCGGTTCATCCGCCGCATCGAAATGTGCTTGCGTATGTTACATGGAGGCGGCACGCGCCTTCTTGAGTCACAAGCGCCAGGGCTAACTGCGGTGGCGCGTCGTCTTGCGGTGCCAGTGAGACCAGGAACTACGCCTGCGATGGCGCTACTCGAACAATACAAAAGCGCGACCGAACGGGTTCGTTCGATCGCGCTTGATGTTCTCTGTCTGCCGCCCACAGCCCCGTAGGCTCTGATGGAGAAACGCCATCGGGTTCTAAATTAGAAGTGGCCGCCGTTCATGCTCTGCACGATGCCGGCGATGACTCCGCCGATGAGGCCGACGCCCATACCGATTGCCGCGAGAATGAGAGCCGTCTTGTTCTTGCCACGCGCGTCTTCGATTTGACCGGACTCCTTCAGGCCCTTGGCCTGAAACGCGAGGACGACGGCTCCGATGCCGAGACCCGTGGAGAGCGGGAATCCGCCCCAGCAGCAGCATGTTGCGAGAATGCTGAGGACGAGCGTAAGCGTGGTGTTGACGTCGTCACCCCCGCCGCCGCCTTGCGGAAAGCCAGGAGGTCCGCCGAAACCACCTTGAGGAGGTCCGCCATATCCGCCACCCGGAGGAGGGCCGAAGCCGCCGCCTGGTGGAGGGCCTTGCGGTGGACCGCCATATCCGCCACCGCCTGGTGGAGGGCCTTGCGGTGGACCGCCATATCCGCCACCGCCTGGAGGCGCACCGAAGCCGCCACCACCTGGAGGGGGACCACCTTGTGGCGGCCCACCATATCCACCACCGCCTGGAGGAGGCGGAAAGCCACCACCCGGAGGACCATAACCACCTGCTGCGTGCACGATTTCGTTTGATTGCTTCACGCTAATATCTCCTCGCGGTAGCGCTTGGCCCCCGCCTCTTCGGAAACGGAGCATCGCACAATAACGAGCCCGTCGAAAAGAATCGAATGAGCTACTTTCCCTCCGCGCGGTGGTCTGCTTCACTCGCCCACAAATCGTGCGACTTGATGTGCGCCCCCTCCCATTCCTCCCGCGAGCGCTCCTTATTGCTGCGGGCATTGCCGCTATGGGCTTGCTTGTCGCCTTTGGCTTCGTGAAATGCACGTTCGCCGAGCTCTTTCACATTCCATGTCCAGGTTGCGGCATGACGCGTTCGGTCCTTGCGCTCTTGCATTTCGATTTTAGGGGGGTGTTTCGCTACAACCCCTTTGGCCCCGTGCATGTGGGGATCACAGCGTGGATTATGGGGCGATCACTCGTCGCGATCGCACGCGATGGTAGCCTCGCATCGGTCGATCGATCGGGCGAAGGCAAGTGGATGCTCTACGCGTTCATCGGGCTGCAGATCGCGCAGCTCGTTCTTTGGGGCTTGAGGTGGTTCGGATTGTTTGGGGGCCCGTGCCCCGTTTGAGCGTGCAGCCGTGACGGTCCAGCTCCTTACCGAAGAGCGCGCGCGTGTGCTTGTCGTCGATGATGAGCCGTACATTCGCGACATGCTTTCGGATTTCCTCTTGCTCGAGGGATACGAGGTGCGGACCGCAGAGGATGGTCAAGCCGCGCTCGAAGAAGTGCTGCGCGAGCCGTACGATTTGGTGCTGAGCGATCTGAAAATGCCGCGACTTGGCGGCATCGAGTTGCTTGAGGCAATGGCGCGGCACGTTCCCAATACGGTTGCCGTGATCATGACGGGTTTCGGCACAGTCGAAACCGCAATCGATGCGATGAAACGTGGCGCATACGATTACATTTTGAAACCGTTTCGCACCGAAGAAGTGTTGCGCGTCGTTCGGCGTGGGATCGAGAGGCGCAGGTTGCAGAACGAAAACCTACGTTTGCGAGAAGCCGTTTCGCTCTACTCGGTGAGCGAGGCGATTGCGGCGAGTCTCTCGCTCGAAGACGTGCTGACGACATTGGGCAACGTCGCAGAGCATGAAATCGGCGGCGACGTCGTCTCGGTATGGCTCGAAGATGGCGTTGGCGGCTACTACGAGCGAGTTCGTCGTACGGCGCCCAACCATGAGGTTGCTGCGAACTTTGGCGCGTTTGAATCCGAGGCGTTCGTTGAACACTTCAAGAAAGCGCC
>JAHFDZ010000382.1 GCA_023248745.1 Myxococcales bacterium
TCGGGGTCGGTTCGAAAAGCCTCGCGTACGCCCGCGATCAACTGTTCGAGTGTGCTCCGGTCGACATCACTTGATACCTTTTGACGAAGCGTTCGCTCGCTTCTCTCGAGCAGCTCCTCAACGGCCCCTGCCGTATTGAAGCGCAAAAGCTCGGCCGGATCGACCTGGGCCCAGAATTTCCGACCGCTCACAATTGCTTCGGCCTCAAGCGTCATCGCCTCACTGCACTTGAGCCTCAAAAGCACATCCGTGCCCACCGTGAGCTCCTTGGGCACCTCAAAGGCAAGTGTCTTGATAGGGAGGCGCCCTTGCAGCAATCGTAACACGATGAGTCCGCTTTGGTCCGTCGTCGCAAATCGTTGCTCGATCGATCCAGGCAAGCTCATGCCCTTTGCCATGAGAATCTTGCGATCACGACGACCACTGCGCACGACTTCGAGATAGACATCCTTCGCAAGCACCGAAGGGCGCGAGAGCCCCGACGATCGCGCCTTCGCCTCACCGCGATAGACAGCAAATTGTAACGTGTCGAGCAATATTTGCCCCTTGATAAACGCAACGTCCACGGGAACGTCACTCGCCTCGCCGAGCTCGATGGTGAGACGCTCTACCTTCTTTGCATCGAATGGTCCCCCGATCGTTGCGACGACGGAGTCGGCGGTTTCGATACGAACGCTGGTGCAGCCCTCTGGAACGCGCTCGAATTTGAGACCTACGCGAATCTCGGCGTTCTTTGTCACCATGGGTGTGACAATTGAAAGCGACGCGTTGTCGGACACAACGCGAAAGCCCCCAAGCTGCGCAGCATAGAGCGCCGCACCCAGCGCAACCGATGCGTCAACGTCATCCGCGAGGACGTCTGCGTTTTTACATGAAGCCGCAAGGTTTTCGACCGCACGTCGAACGAGAGGCACGCGCGTCGAGCCACCTACGAGCATGACGCGATCGATCTCTTCGATGCCAACTTCACCAACAGCTTTCGACTGAGCGAGTGCTTTTGTTGCGCACTCAATCGTTCGATCCACGAGATCGGCGATAAGTGCTTCGTAGCGCTCGCGACTCACTTCGAAGTCAACGCTCACGCTCTCTCCGGCTCGATCGAGCGTAATGTCTTGGCGCGATACGGGAACGAACTCGCCCGTCGTAAGAGACTCTTTCACCTGTTGCGCGAGCGATACGAGGGCACCAAATCGTCGCGCGTCGTCAGGATTGCCAAGCACGTCGAGGTCAAGATCGTAACCTTGTTTGCACAATTGATCCCGCATCTGCTCGGCGAAGCGCCGGTCGAAATCGTCGCCACCAAGGTAGTTGTCGCCATCGATTGCGAGCACTTGATACTCGCCACCAACGACCTTGAGTACCGACACGTCGAAGGTACCGCCGCCTAGGTCGTAGACGAGATAGTTTCCGTCACCCAGGTTGTGTTTCCAAACATGAACCATCGCGGCCGCGGTTGGCTCTTGCAACACGCCGAGCACTTCGAGGCCGGCGAGTTCTCCCGCCCGCTTGGTCGCCTCGACTTGTGGCGCATCAAAATACGCCGGCACCGTGATCACGGCGCGCGTAATACTCACCACGATGCCTTCGCGTGCCTTCGCCTGAAGTTGCTCCGCGAGACGCGTCGCGAGTTCCGTCAATATTTTTGACGAGACTTCTTCGGGCGTCAGTGCGTGCGGTCCCACATGAACATGGGTGCGCTGTCCCATTTTTCGCTTAATCGATTCGATGGGTGCGGGCTCCTTGCCTCGCTTCGCACGTGCGGCGTGCCCCACCAACCACGTGCCTTCTTTGGGATCGTACGCGACCGCCGAGGGAACTGTCTTGCGCCCGAATCGATCAGCATAGAGGTGGATCTGCGCTTCAGAGGGATCCAGGACGGCGATCTCCGAGTTTGTCGTTCCAAGGTCGATACCCACGGGTCGATCGATGCGCATTTGGTCACTCACTCCCAACGTTGATAAAGTCAATTTGCTTAATCGAATCGACAGAGAATCTCTCTTCGACCGCCGCCCTTGGTGGACTCAAGATGAGGTCACTCGAAATCGGCGGCGTCAAGAGAGCCCATCGCAACCGATCGAGCGGCGCGCGAGTGAGCAGTTCCCAAGCTTTTCGGAGAGCCGCGTGCTCGTCTTCCGTCTTCGCTACCTCGAGACGATCGCGAAGATGCTCTGTAATTTCGGCGAGACCGAGCGACGGATCGAGATTGAAGGTTTCAAATGGGTTCATGGTCTCCTCACCGCCATGGCAGTTCGTGCTCGCACCACAGCTTCGTGATCGGGAGCGAGCGACTCAGCCTCGGCGAGCGCACGCTCTAGCTCGACCAAAGGTGAGCTTGCGTCAGGCAGACTACTGACAACGTGCAAAGCGAGAATCTCCGCGAGGCAGCGACGAGCGTTGCGATGCGTAGGCAGGAGCTTAAGAATCCGTCGATAGATGGGAACGGCGAACTCATCGTCGTTTTGAACGAACGCATAAAACGCCAGCATGTCGACCGCGTTACTCAGAAACGCGACTTCTTCGCCTCTTTCGTTGCGACGCACAAGCGCGTCGACGGCGAGCTCCAGCGGCGCGATCAGGTCCAAAAAGTCGCGACTCGAGAGCGCACGATAAGCGGGCCACAACGGATCAACCATGTGCTCCGCGACAAATCGTTCCACTTGCAAGTGGTTACCGAAGTACCTCCACAACTTGTCTAGTTTCTTAACTAAACCATTGAGCTCCGCCGGCTCAGGTAAGAGCGCAAGTCGCGATTCCAACGGATCGAGCGCCGACGCAATTGACCGCAGCAGCGCGCGCTCGGCCGTTGCGGTCACGCGCGATCGCCATGGCTCGTCGATCGGAAGACGCATCGCGTCGGCCAGCAGCTTGGCCGCCATAAAGCCTCTTGGGCTGCATTCACTCGCCTCACTCGCCGCGAGACCTGCTGCCGACGTTACGGGTCCTAAGACACGCTCTTCGATTGCGAGGACGCGCTGCTCCTCAGTTGCGCCCAATTCGTCAAGAAGGCGAACCAGATACGATCGCTCGATCGCCAGTGCAGACCACGCTGCGGTCGACAAACATCCTGCCTCGGCTTGACCGGTTGAAGCGTGTACACGCGACCAAAAGAGTGCAATGTGATGCAGGCACTTTGGCGGCAAACTTCTCAGCGAAACGGTGCGAAGAAACCGCGCCATCGATTTTGGGTCAAAAACGTTAGGACCACCCGCAATCCCTTGCAGCTCAGCGAGCAGCCCAGCCGAGCGCATAAGGCCATCGCCGAAGGGTGCACTAGCGGTTTCGGCCTCCCACAACGAGAGAAACGCATCCTCGAGTTCGAGCCGCGAAATCAGCAGGCCTGTGTAAGCATCCATCGGCCAGCTCAGGATACTCGAACCCGTAACTTCGCCGAATAGAGCGTCGTCCGTTACAATATGGGGACATGCCCGAGAGCAACCGTCCAGGCCACAGGGTCGCCCTCGTTCTCGCAGGGGGCGCGGCACGCGGTGCGTACGAAGTAGGCGTCGTTCACTACTTGGTCGAAGACGTTTCGCGCGCACTTGGTCGAGACGTTCCACTCGATATTTTTTGCGGTACCAGCGTCGGCGCCCTCAACGCCTGTGCGCTCGCTGCGTTCGCCGAGACACCTCGCGGGCGTGCTGCGCGACTTGCCGCAATTTGGCGAACCCTGCGCGTAGACCAATTGGTGCGAATCGACTCGTCGGGGCTCATGAAAATGGGCACCAAGCTCTTTTCGCGCACAGCGTCCTTGAGCGGAACGCCGGTGCGCGAAGGTGGCCTCCTCGACCCCAGCGGTCTCGAGCACCTCCTCGAACAAGCCATCCCCTTCCGCGCGATACGCAACAATCTTGACCAAGGCTATCTCGACGCCATCACCGTATCGACGACGCACGTCGTTTCGGGCCGAACCATCGTATTCGTGCAACGCCGCGGACTCGAACTTCCTCCGTGGAGCATGGACCCCACCATCGAACCACGTGCGGCCCAACTCACCGCGCAGCATGCACTCGCGTCTGCAGCGATTCCGATCTTGTTTCCCTCCGTGCGCCTCGACAACGAGTTTCACTGCGATGGTGGGCTTCGGCAAAACGTACCGCTGTCACCAGCACGCCGCCTCGGAGCAGGCGGAGTCATCATTATCAACCCGCGTTACATACGTGCGCCGGTCTTCGCTGAAGCCACCGATCAGGCCAACGATCAATTCCCTGGCCCTCTGTTCGTGCTCGGCAAGACGCTCAACGCGCTTCTTCTCGACCGCCTCGACACAGACCTTGCACGCCTCGACACGATCAACCGCATCCTCGAAGCCGGCGAGCGCGCGTACGGTGCAGACTTCGTCGATCAACTCAACGTAGCGATGGGATACCAGGCGCCTCGCGGCCTGCGTCCGATGCGATCGTTACTCATTCGATCATCTGAAAACATCGGTGAGCTCGCAGCGGCCTACGTGAGGCGCGCCTCGTTCGGTCAACGCGTTGGAGGCGTTCTCGGGCGTGTCATCAGCGCGCTCGCCGACACCGATGCTCA
>JAHFDZ010000136.1 GCA_023248745.1 Myxococcales bacterium
GCGGAAGGTGCTTAGGCGGCCGCGTTCTCAGCGAAAACGAAACTTGCTCGCTCGATATCCGCAGCGGCCTCATCTGCGCCAATGGCCTCTACTGCAAGAACGACAACGGCAAAGCCACCTGCGTCAAAGCAACGGCCGAAGGTGGTGCCTGCAACGGCGCAAGTTTCGTGGAACTCTCATGCGGCGCGGGCTACTACTGCGCACGCGACACAAACAAGTGCGCGCGCTCTAAGGACGGCAACGGCCAATGCTCGGGCTTGCTCGACTGCAAGAGTCTCGGCTGTAACTTCGGCACATGCACCACGCCCGAACCCGTCGTCGCTTCCGACGCCTGCGGAATCTGAGCTCAAGTTCAAAGAGATTCGAACACGCCTGGCACAGCAACGCTCTTGGGCTCGCTGCGCGCCTCACCCAAAAACGTTCGCCACTCCGCGACATAGCGACCGTGCAACAAAGACGGGATTACGAGGTGCGCGCCGGCTTGCAACCACGCGACAGGAACGCCCTCGAGAAAGAGCACGCGCAATTCGTCACTGTTGTTGGTCACATGCAGACCTTCAGGAGGACGCGCAGCGGCATCGCTCGCTTCGCGCGGCGCCTCAATCGCCACTGTGTGAAGCGTCGCTAACTCGACGCGAGTGAGTAAAAGCGACGATACAATTTGTGTCGGCGCACCGGGCTCAAATCGCGAATGCGCAGGCGGGACTTCGATCGACTGCTCTGTGCGTCGCTCAATAGAGTCGAGCTCAAACACCAAACCGCCACGGCCTAACCAACGAATTTCGGCGTATGCGGGAATTTCGTCAACTTTACAGACAGTTTCGTCGGGCAGCGCAGCGAGCAGATCGAGAAGCATGAAACAGAGGAGCGAGCCACCTTCGCCAAGGTCTCGCGCAGGCAACAGATCGATCGTTGCTCTACCTGCGCGCGCCGTCACGTCAACGCGTCGTGTGCGCTGTCCAAATCGCTTCGGACCATCGGGCACCCCCTTCACGGTTGCATTCGAAAGAGGTGCTACGTCAAATCGGCGCTCCCCGAGTACAGCGCGCAGCGCGCCGTAGGGAACCACTCGAAAAGGTGACGTCGCGTCCTCTTCAACAGGTGTCACAACAATCGCACCCAGCAGGTCTGCGCGCGCACGCAACTCGGTGCCCCATCGAAAGAGAAAACCTGGAGAACCCAAAGTGATCCGCAAGTGAGCACTTTCGGCGAGGCCGTCGATGCGAAGATCAAGACGCTTGCGTGCAGCGTCGATTGCCGTGGCGTTTGCCTCTTTCGATGGAGGTGCGACGTCTTGCACGCGAAGGTGCGCGACGAACGATAGGCTCTGACGCACCACGCCCGCATCGACGCCTCGAGCATTGCGCTGCGGTTCCTTCAACTCAGCGCCAGATGGATCGCGCGGCAGCGCCTGATCGACGCGCATCGCAGCTTTCGCCCGCAGGCCACCGCCACCCGCAAAGCCCCCTTGATGGAGCGGCCCCGCGACTAATGCCGCGGGTTCGGCCGAGGCTTGTGGACTCTCGCCCGCGTCAGGCTTCTTTGGATCTTCGGTCCTGCATGCGCAAAGTAAAGCTGCACATGACAGAACGAAGCGAAGAGAACCGACGCGAAACAGCATCGTCAACTTTCTGAACGAAAGTCTGCAATGACGGAAACCTCAGCGGCAAGTGGAGGCGCGCCGGGCATGTGTTGGGTATCGATGAAGACACTCTCGGCATCCGGGAAATGTGACCTAAAAGTGTTACAATTGCCGGGTTCGTTGTCAAACGCAGCGACGACGCGCCCAACGCGCGCGAGCTTCGGCGCTTCGAGGCGCTTGTATGCCTCGTCGGGCATGCTCGCATCGGGCTTGAGCACGAGCTCTGTGCCTGGCACGCCGATCGGGAATCCGAGATCGCGCAAGCTGCCGAACGAGCCTGTGCCCATAAGCGGCAAATCACGACCGGTGAGGTAGATGAGAATCGCACCCGCTTCGTAACATTCGTGTGCGAATCGCACTGCCCCAGGAAGTGCAACGTCGTGAACCAAGTGCGGATCCGAAAAGAAGCGGTCCCGCCAGAACGCTTGCAACTCGACCACAAGATCTTCGCGGTGCACGCCGAGCGCAGCCATCGAATCTGAAAGCAGATACGCGAGGTGATTCGGCTCGGCTAGCGCGAGTGACTCCGCAATTGCGGGCTCGCGGATTCGCAACGTTTCGGCAAACTCACGCACGATGGCGCAAGTGCGCGGACGGTTGTCCATGAGAGTGCCATCGAGATCAAACACGACCACAGGCGTGGGTTCGCTCGACCGATGCGCGCAGCGCTTCACGATGGTGCTTAGCAAGCGCGACTGCGCGTCGAACGAAAGCCTCGGATACGAGGATGGTGCAGCATGACCAGACATCGTGCGCCGCAGTACCAGATGCCCCACGGCGCGGAAACCACCGTGATATCGACATCCGATGATTCCCCTGCAATTTGTGATCGCGACGCCGCAACAGAGCGCCGAGAGCCCCTCTAAGAACCCGACATTTGCGGGGGGTTGTGCTACGGGATGCGCATGGGTCAGCGAGACCATTATGAAGTGCTTGGTGTCAGTCGCGGCGCCTCCGCCGACGAACTGAAGAGTGCGTATCGCAAGCTCGCCGGTCAGCTTCATCCCGACAAGAATCCAGACAATCCCGACGCCGCCGAGCAGTTCAAAGAGATCAATGCGGCCTACCGCGTGCTCTCCGACCCCGAAAAGCGCCAAACGTACGATCGATTTGGACACCGTGACGAGTCCGGATCTCCATTCGGCTCGGGTGGGCCTTTTGCTGGCGGCGTTGTTGATCTGAGCGACCTTGCGTTCGACGGACTCCTCGGTGACCTGCTTGGCGCATTCGGCGTCGGTCGCGGCGAGAAAGGCGATCTAAAGGTAGAGCTCGAAGTTACATTTGAAGAAGCCGCTTTCGGATGCGAGAAGCAGCTTTCATACGAACGCATCGTTGGTTGTACAGATTGTTCGGGCTCCGGTTCCGCGCCCGGCACCAAGGCATCCACGTGTACTGCGTGTAGCGGACGCGGGCGTGTGCGTTTTCAGCAGGGCCTTTTTCCAATTCCCGTCGAACGCGTATGTTCGCGTTGCCAAGGCAAAGGCTCGATCGTGACAGACCCTTGCACGGGCTGTCGTGGTGCGGGCGTTCGTACGCAAAAACACACTATAGCGGTTACAATTCCACCAGGCACCGAAACCGGCGCGTCACGCTCGCTCTCAGGCGCAGGAAACCGAGTGCGCGCAGACAAGCCGGCAGGTGACCTTGAACTCATCTTGCGCGTGAAGCCTCACACCATCTTTCGACGAGAGGGCGACGACATTCACCTTTCGCACAACGTGTCTTTCGCGCAAGCGACGCTGGGCGCTGAGGTCGAAGTTCCGACCATTGACGGTCCGGGTAAACTTCGTATCCCGATGGGAACGCAGCAGGGCAGCGTTTTGCGCATCAAGGGAAAGGGCGTCCCTCATCGAACAGGACTGGGACGCGGCGATCAACGCGTCGAAGTCACAATTAGCGTTCCGACAAACCTCACGCCGAAGCAGGCAGAGCTCCTCGAAGCTTTCGCAAAAGAAACCGGGAGCGACGAGGGTATCGGCAAGGGCAAGACGTTCGTCGATAAATTAAAGGGGCTTTTTTGATGTCGGGGAGTGCGTGACGCGTGGGGGTGTCGGACGTTTACCACCAGACGCACTCGTCCTTGGGGCTTGAGCAACATGCCTAGCGGCACGGTTCATTGCTGCGAGGTGCGAAACTTAGAAAAGGCGTTCGATCAGACCGTGGTCCTGTCAAACGTCAACCTCGCCATGCCGTCAGGTAGCTTTACTGTCTTGGTTGGCGCGAGTGGTTGCGGCAAGAGCACGCTGCTGCGAACAGTTGCCGGACTCGAATCGCCCACGTCGGGATCGATTTGGATGGGCGATCGGGATGTAACCGCGTTGCCGCCCAAGGATCGCGACATCGCGATGGTGTTTCAAAGCTACGCTCTCTATCCCCACCTCTCTGTGCGCGAGAATCTTGCGTTCGGCCTAAAGCTCCGCCGCACACCCGAGACTGAAATTGCGGGTCGCGTAGCCGAAGCAAGCGCGATTCTTGGTCTCGATGCGTTGCTCGATCGCTTGCCAAAGCAACTCTCCGGCGGCCAGCGACAACGTGTCGCAATGGGGCGCGCCATTGTGCGCAGACCCCGCATGTTCCTTTTCGACGAGCCGCTCTCCAATCTTGATGCTGCACTCCGCGCCGAAGTTCGCGTCGACATTCGCAAGCTTCACGATCGCATGGGCGGAACCACCCTTTACGTCACTCACGACCAAGTCGAAGCGATGACGCTCGCCGACACGTTGTGCCTCCTTCGCGCCGGTCAGATCGAGCAAATGGGCCCGCCGCTCGAGCTCTTTGATCGCCCTGTGTCGCGCTACGTCGCCGAATTTCTCGGGTCCCCAAAGATAAACTGTCTTGACGGTCAACTCGTGTACACAAATGCGGGACCGCACATCACGATCGGCAGCAGCACTCTTTCGGTGCCCGAGCGCTATCGCGCGCTTTCGCCACAATCGGTTGTCGTCGGGCTGCGGCCACATCACCTGACACCCGCATCAGCCGAAGCGCCACAATTTGGCACTCTACTCGTTACCTTCTACGAGGCACTGGGCTTCGAGACGTACGTACACGGAACACTGCAAGGCGCGGGCGATAAGGCGCTCGTGATTCGAGTCGATTCGAATCATCGCGTCGCGCGTGGCGATGCAATTGCGATTGGTGTCCGTCCCGAGCACACCGTTCTCTTCGACCCAAAGTCTGGCCGAGCACTCGACACGTGATCATGAAGGCATGGCTCGTTTCGATTCTTCTGGTCGTCGTCGCATTCGGATTTGTTCTCGGCGACTGCAGGTCGACGGCTGCTAATCGCATTGTTTTATGGCATGCCTATCGCGGCGCAGAGGAGCAAGCACTCCTCGAATTAACCGCACGCTACGAGGCCCAAACTGGAACGACCGTCGAAGTGCTCGCCGTTCCGTTCCTTGCCTACGCGTCGAAACTATCCTCCGCGATCGAACGCGATCAAGGACCTGACGTCTTCATCGACGCTCACGAACGACTTGGATCGTATCGCGATGATGGACTCGTGGTGCACGCCGATGCCGCGTTTCCGAAAGATGACAACGAACGCTACGATGCGATCGCGACGAAGGTTGCGCGAGACGACGAAGGCGTCGCCTGGGGAGTTCCCTTCGCGCTCAAGGGCGTGGCACTGATCCTCAACACGTCGCTCGTCGAAGGTGCACCCGACTCCATCGAGTCGTTAGTCAAGAGCCGGAACGATGGCGCATACCCACTCGCGTATGAGGCCGAAAGCGCGTACGTCCACGCTCCCTGGCTGCACGCATTTGGCGGAAGCATGCTCGGCCCCAACGATGCGTATGGTTTTACAGGCGAGCCGGCGCGAAAGTCGGTGCTATTCGCGCGCAGTCTTGTCTCTAGCGGCTTGGTTCCGGCCAGCGCCGACGGCGCGTTGGTCAAGCAACTTTTCGAATCGGGAAAAGCAGCAGCCATCATTGGCGGGCCAGGCCTCGTGAGCGAGCTACCAAAAGGACTTCCGCTCAGGGTAATGCCGCTGCCTCGCATGCATGCCGCCGCTTCCGCACCGGAACCCTTTCTTACCGTCGAACTCCTGTTTCTCGCCCCGCGATCCGTTGCGCGACCCGAAGTCAGTGCGTTCGCACGTTTTCTCGCGAGTGACGAGTCCGCAAGAACGCGTGTACGCGCGCAAGTCGTCGCGAATGCGGCAACGTGGAAAGGCGCTGAGGCGATCGCTCCACACTTGCGCGCTTTTCACGACGCGGCTCTTGCCTCTCGGCCCATGAGCACGCGCACAGCCATGCGTGCCACTTGGGAGCCCGTCGAACAGGCGATTCGCAGCGCGATGCGAGCACCAAATATCGACACTGCTTCCCTCGATGCAATCCTGGTCGAATCGGCACGGCGCTTCGAATCTTCAAAACCCAAGACAACGTCCGCATCGAAGGCCCGAGGCTTCACCGCCGTTGCGGTAACGCTCTTCGCCGCAGCCCTCGTCGCGTATCGCAGCAGCAGGCCGCGATTCTGGAGCGGCCTACGCGCATCGGCTGGCGCCTACGCGTACGTGATGCATGCAGCCATCGCCGTCTTTGTGCTCGTGGTGCTGCCGCTGATTGCGGGCGCCGTCACCTCGTTCTTTTCCGGACCGCGCAACCACATGACGTACGCGGGGATCGGCAACTATGTTGACATTCTCACTGCACGCGGCGGACCACTTCTCGGCTACGGATCGTTCTATCGCACGCTGCTCGTCACCATCGTGTGGACGATCGCTAATGTCACGCTTCACGTTACGATAGGTCTCGCGCTCGCCCTGCTTTTGTCTCGACCGCTGCTCCGGCTGAGGGGTCTTTATCGCACACTCCTGATCGTGCCATGGGCGGTGCCTTCCTACGTGACGGCGCTTGCTTACAAGGGCATGTTTCATCAGCAATTTGGGGCGGTGAACGCGCTTTTGCGTAAGTGCGGAGCCGAGCCCGTGTCGTGGTTTTCACACTTCTCGACCGCCTTCGCGGCAAACGTCGCAACCAATGTCTGGCTTGGCTTTCCATTCATGATGGTCGTTATCCTTGGCGCGCTCACGAACGTTCCCAAAGACGTACTCGAGGCGGCAGACGTCGACGGCGCAACGTCGTGGCAGCGATTTCGTCACGTGACCCTTCCACTCCTCTTGCCACAACTCGCGCCCGCAATCGTGCTCGGTGCGGTATGGACGTTCAACATGTTCAACGTCGTGTTCTTGGTGTCCGGTGGAGAACCCGACAACCAAACCGACATTCTCGTGAGCGAAGCGTATCGCTGGGCTTTCACGCGCCACGCGCAATATGGGTATGCCGCGGCGTACGCCGTACTCATCTTTGGCATCCTGTGGCTCACCTCTCGACTTTCGCGAAGATGGCAAACGGAGGTCGCTTGAACGCGCGACAAAACGTCAAGGCGCTTGTCGTTCATGCACTTCTTATTGGCGCCGTCATTTACGCGCTCTATCCGGTTCTGTGGGTTCTCACCGTCGCATTCTCGCGCGATGGCCTTGGCACCGACGGGTTCGTCTTGCCGTGGCCCAGGCACTGGACGTTTGCCAACTTCGCAATTGCCACAGGCGCAAGTACGGGCAAGAGCGCGCTCTTCTTTCGCCAACTTGTCAACTCGCTTACCGTTTCAGCATCAACTGCGCTGCTCTCAATCGCAATTGCGGCGCCTGCGGCGTATGCGCTCGCTCGCATGCAGTTCGTCGGTAAGCGCACGGGCTTGTCGGGCCTCATGCTCACGCAGATGTTTCCAACCGTGGCGAGTGCCGTGCCACTCTATTTTATCCTTTCTCAGTTACATTTACTCGACAGACGCGCAGGCCTCGTCGTTGCGTATTCGGCGACTGCGTTACCGTTTGCGATCTTCCAGCTGAAGGCCGCATTCGAGGCAATTCCCGTCGAGCTCGAGGAAGCCGCCATGGTCGATGGCGCAACGCGCTTCGAAGCGTTCGTCCGCGTCGTATTGCCTGTGGCGCGACCAGCTTTGGCCGTTACCGCACTCTTTGCGTTCATGAGCGCCTGGAACGAATTTGTGCTCGCAGCGACGCTCATGTCACGAGAAGAAGCGTTCACGTTGCCCGTTGTGCTTCAGCGGTTCGTCGGTGAGCACTCCGCGGCGTGGGGGCCCTTCGCGGCTGGATCGATCGTCGTCAGCATCCCCGTGATGGCCATCTTCTATATTGCGCAAAAGCAGTTACTTTCTGGCCTTACGGCCGGCAGCGTAAAGGGATGAAGCGCGCGCTCTTTGCGATAGTTCTCTTGGCTTGTGTGCAGGCCCGAGAGTTCCCACGGCCGACGGCTTCGCCGGAGCTACGCGTTGACGGCGAGAAGTTGCGCTTTGACGGAAAGGAAATTTCGCTCGCAGGCGTCAATCTCAGTGGCTCTGAGTTTCAATGCATCAAGGGTGATGGCATTTTCGACGGCCCCGACGTTGAGACGCTCATCAAGGGCCTTGCGTCGTGGAACATCAACGCCGTACGCATTCCGCTCAACGAGAGTTGCTGGCTCGGTGACAGCCGGCTCTCGTCGAAGTCTTCAGGACCCGCCTATAGAGACGCAATCATCAAGCGTATTCAACGATTTCGCGCGCTTGGGTGGTTCGTCATCGTCGACTTGCACTGGTCGTCAACGGGCACGGATCTCGCGACGGGCATCGCGCCGATGCCGCACGCGAAGCGAGCGCCTGAATTTTGGACGAGTGTCGCGGGTACATTCAAGAGCGACCTCGGCGTACTGTTCGATTTGTACAACGAACCTCATATTGCCAACCTCTCGCCCGAGGCGGCATGGCAGTGTTGGCGCGATGGATGCACGCTCGACAAGAACCCGGTCGCCGGCATGCAAGCGCTGGCCGACGCCGTGCGTCACGAAAACGCGCGCAATCTCATCCTCATCAGTGGCCTCAACTGGGCCAACGACGTTTCGCAATGGATGACACATCAGGTTAAAACAGATCTACTAGCGATCAGTTTTCATGCCTACAACTTCAACCGGTGCAACACGCCTGCTTGTTTTCACCAAGTACCGCGGGGCGTTCCTCTGGTTGTCACCGAATTCGGCGAAAATGACTGCGCGTCAGCCTTCAGTGCCGAGGTCATCGGGTGGGCAAGAAGCCGCGGCGCTTCTTTCCTCGCCTGGACTTGGAACCTTTGGGATTGCAAAAAGGGGCCGGCGCTCATCGAACGATGGGATGGCACTCCGACGCCATACGGATCCGGCGTCCGCGCATTGCTACGACAATAGCAACGCGCCTACTGCGAAGTTGAACGGCAACGCAAGTCGAGGCGCGAAGACACCGAGTAGAGCGCGACTGGAATGGTGAGCGGTTCTCCCTTTGGCAAAGGGTCTCGTCCAAACGTTTCCAACTCGCCCGTAAGGACACGACTCGCGAGCGATTCGTAACAGCCATCACCCGCTTTTGAGGCAAGAAAGGCAACACTGCTGTTCGTCGACTGCCTTCGACCAGACGCATCTTCGAGCACAATGTTCTGATCAACTGTCGTTTCAGCCCGCCAGCCGGCCTCGCCCTTCCCGCAAAATCGCGTGGTCATTGGTTCGCGCGGACCAAGCGACGTGGGCCACGCTGGCTCGGTCTGCGACGTTGGCGAGAAGAGCCACTCGTCCATCCACTTGCGTTGGTTTGTTGTCACGATCATCCCGACGCGGGAGTCTATGGTGTGGCGGGCAAGGCGAAGGTTATGTTGCCCGATATTTCGTCGGTGACCAAACGTTGACGCGACGCGAGCACCGCCGCCGTCGATCGTCCAAAGTCGTAGTTCATTGATCGCAGATTGCTCAAGTAAATTGACTGTACCTGCGTACTCAAGCGCTGCGAGAATGGACAAGAACGCACTCCCGTCTGGGCGGCGCAACTCTGCAAGAGGCTGCCCTTCGATCGCGTGAAGGACGACACTCTCGTAGCCATGCCGGCCCACCAGAAGAGCGTGACCTTGTGTTTGGCCTGGCGTGAATACCCAAGCCTCACCGTACGGTTGCACGATCGACGATCGAAGAGCCTCAAGGTTCGTAGCCGGCGCTGCCGCGATACGGGTTTCATGGAGCTTAGAGGAACCGAGAGACATCCATTTTGCTTGCCAATTTGGCGCATGAGTGGAGTCACCCCACGCGAAGATGCGCGCGGATCCGCTCACGGTACGCGCCTCGTATGTCGAAGCGGCCGCGCCCAACTCGACGACAAATCCGCGCTCACCCGCTTTGATCGGGGGGCCTGCTTCGCTGGCGAACGGACCGAATTTCGACAGCAAGATTTGATTTTGTGCCCCGTAGTACCGATCATTCGATCGGATCACCGAAGTGCGCGCCTTCGAAACGGCCTCGCACCTTAGCGACAGCGTACGTGGCAAGCGGTTCGGCGCGTATATCGAATCGGGTTGACCGGGATCGCGCGAGCCGCTCGCGACCTCCCCCCAACCGAGCCTGAGCCACCCAGCGCTCGCGCATCCGACCGCGCTGCAACCAAGTACTTTCACGTTCCCGAGCGGGAGCGGCAGCTGCGGAACTTGCTTCCAGTGCATGCCGCCATCGACGGTCTCCCAACCAAGTTTGCCCGACGGCCACCCAAGACCAAAATCGCCGCTGATCACCGTTTGTCCCAAGCCATAGATCGATTGGCCCTCGCGAACGGTTCCGTCGATGTCGATCTCAAATCCGCGCATCTGATCGCCGCCCCGAGGATCGCTTCGAAACGCCCAACCAGCAATGACACCTGCTCGATGCTCTCGAAAATCTTCAAGCCAACTACCCTTTTGGAGCACGTCCTGATCGCTTCTTGAGGACGAAGGCAACTTGAGCGTGACGCGCTTTGCGCTGGTGCCGCTGATAAGCGTGAGAGTCGCCATTGCGCGCTTCGTTGGCGGTGTGATCAATGCCAACTTGCCGTCGGACATTGCAACGACGCGCGCGTCGTCGACGGCGCCAGAAAGTTCAAATCCTTGCGACTCACCTGCTGGCGTGACGACGCAGAGTGGGCGGCGTGCGGCGTGACTTTCTGAATCGCAACTCCCCTCGACAACGAGGCGACCGTTCCCAGACGATCGCACAATACGTGGCTCTGGAAATGAGCGCACGAGCGTGAGGCCCCCCTTCTCGTAGCGATAAATACTCGTTTTTCCGAACCGCGATCCGCACACAAAACCGAACGCTTTTGGGTCTCGCATGGTGGCAAGTCCGACCGGTGTGCACGTAGCAGCGCGATCCTCAAATGCACGCGTTGCACGTTCCAGCACTTCGCCAGAGGCGAGCGATACGCGAACCAATTCGCCGTTTTGCGCGTAGACGGCCGTACCGTCTCCAAGCGGAAATCCGCGCAGCACCGCGTCGCGAAACGCGTCGTTGATCTTTGGCGTTTCCGTCAGCGCCTCGGCGCGTCGCTTCTCGACCTCGCTCCACGAACCGTCGGGCTGCAGAACACGCGGTCTAAAGGAATAGCTCTTCGCGGGAGTAGGCCCGAACCATCCCATCGCCGCAGGGTCGACCGAGAGAACGATATTGTCACCTTGCTTGCTGATCGTAAGCGGGGTGTTGTCAAACTCAATGCGCTGCCAAGTTTGTCCACCGTCAAGGGACTTGACGGGTCCGACGATAGGTCCGGTCGCAACGACAATGCGCGAAGAGATGGCAAAGATCTGTTCGATGTCTGGCAGGGGCGGAAGATTGGGGTTGGCAATCGCTGCGCCGGTCTTGGGATCGCGGGCGGTAAAGCCTCCATAAGGTCCGAAGACATAAAATGCATCCGAGCCGGTTCCGATTCTGAGCCCGCTCGTCCTCGCAATGGGTACGAGTGGACTCGTAAAGTACGATGCAAAGTAGGCCAATTGGTCATTATGAAAGACGAACCCGCCACCAAGATGGTCTGGCAGCCGTGTGACCCCGCGAACGTTGTCGGGGAGCCGGTCACGGAGGCTCACCCCGATTCGACCAGTTTGATAGCGCGTCATCCGCATGCGGCCGACGACGAAGTTCGTTTGACCCCCCGACTCTTGAAGAAACTCAGTGGAGCCTGCCTCAATTTTCGCAGGGATGTACCGGACCGAATCGCGACGTTCTTCGGTCGCTGTCGTTGCCTCTTGCATGAACGTCTGCCCCTGAAAGGGCGCGACCTTTGGGGACGCACACGACAGCATCGACAACAAAGCAAGAACGCGAACTCGCACGTAGCGGAGCGTATCAGCCCGCGCAGATAAACTCACCCCTCGGTGTGAACGCTTAAGCGGCGCGCAATCGGCGCCGCAACGCCGCAAATGCGAGCAACGTGAGAACGCCCCAACGGCCTTCGGGCACACGTGGCGAATACGAACAGCCGCCTGCTGCTTGCGCGGGCGACGTACCAATCGGGTCGCTCACAACGGTCTTCGGCGTTTTGCCCCCATCTGAGTCGCCAGCTTCTTGACCGCCGGTCGACCCATCCGCGAACGCATCTGCGGCGTCAGCGTCCTTGCCCGCATCGCCGACTTGGCTTCCGCACTGACTCGTATGTGTCGATCGTTTGTTCACGCACGAAGTGGGTCCTTCGCAAGTGGGTTCGGGGATCGCACCCGGATTGCCCGTCGTCGTCGACATCTTGCTTCGCTCTGGATACGCGACTGCCATCGCGGTCCAGTGCTCGGATGACGTTGGATACTCCATGCGACCAAACACGCGTTCTTGATACGTGTAGCTTCCACCGTTCTTCGGATTGTACGGCTTGCGGTTCGCGGTCAGATTCGGATTGTTCGGGTTGTTCGAATACGCAAGGCCGTTGTACGCCCACACCGATGTGTACCAATGCTCGACGACTTCGGGCAGGCGATCACCGACGCAGCTGGTGTACCCCCACTTGTCGCGCAAAATGCGGGTCCCTGTTGCAAGGTTGTACGCTGCGTCGGATGCAACGCGTGTGCGATCGAAGTCGGGCGCTTCGCCAACATGCATGCCGCTCGTGACTTGGCCGATGCCGTAGCCGCAATCGAACGACACGATCGTGCGCTCTGGCTTGCCAACTGAACTTGAAGGCGAATCAGGTTTGCAGAACTGTTGCCATCCGCTTTCGGCCATCGCGATCGCTTTGAGAACGTGACAAGGAAATACGGGCGCCACTTCAGAAGCAACTGTGGGTAAACTGCAACCTCGTTTGATCGCTTTCACGGTGGGGCCATTGGCTCCCCACATTGCTGGGCCTTGCGAAACGGTCGTAAAGATCGTGTTCCATTGAAGAACCGTTGGATTCGTACCAAGTGCCGGTTCGATGCCGCAGTTTTGGCCACCTGCAGTGCCGGCCGGTGTGTAGCTCGGACAGTATGCGCTTGCGCCAACGGGCCCGAGCATCGCGAGTGCAAAGAGCGAGACGGCGAGAGTGGATCGGGCGCTCATCGGAGCACTCCCTTTGAGCCTTCGCGATAGCCGATGAACTCGACACGCTCGTCGCCTCTGGTCAGACGAACGCGTCGTTTGGTCAACGCGTACACGTCCTCGGTCTGATCGAACTCACCTGGTGTCGTGACCACGGTGAACATTCCATCGGCGCTCATCGCGAGCGGCAGATCCGGACGCTCGTGTCCAAGAAGCGGTACTGCGCCCTCGAGTTTCACGGACGGTCTGGTGCGCGGCTCAGCGCGCATGCCAATAGTGCCATTGCTTGTAACAAATGGGATTGGCGACTGACCGGTAGCTTCACCGAGCGTTGCCAACGCAAACGAGTGGAGATCGAGCGCTTGCAGGACCCAACGATCGTCAACCTTCGCGTCGTGATTGCTGAACGCAACGCGATCGTCCGAGAGCAAAAAATCGCGAGCGACAGGCTCAATTTCTATGCTCCGCAAAATCGATCCATCTGAGATGCGAATGAGCGCAAGGTCTCCGCCTTCAGGAGCGACGCGATAGACGACAAGCGCGTCGCGCCATTCGCCAATCAGGTGCATCGTATACCCAGACCATTGGACGACGGTCTCGAGTGCGCCAGTGAGCGGATCGATCGAATCGATACTCAACGCATCGACGCGCAGCTGACCCGCTGCCGCTTGCGCAGATGTGGGCTCGCGGCCAACGTGCCCACGCTCCACAAACACGCGGCCAGACTTTGCAACGAGCGGCCTAGTCGCGCGATAGAGACCGCCTGCAAGTCGTTTCGATCCTTGACTGTCAACTCTGTGGACTTCTGTCGAAAAGTCGTCGCGCGGGTCCGCACCTTCGGGTTCGAATGCGATCACGACCGACTTGCGATCAGAAAGTACGTCGCCGCGAATGGGCGCGTTGGGTGCGTGATGGATGGTCGCCCAGCGTTGTTCAACTTCGAGATCTTCGCCATGCCGAACGAAGCGCAATTCACTCGACGTGGCAAAGTCGACGTGTGGTGTCGCCGCGATCCATAGCTCAACCGTTGGAACGCTCGCGCCATGCTCCGCTTTGGCCTGAGTGAACCCCCTGACGCCCAGCAAAAGCCCGGCGAAGGCAAGCACCCCGAAAACTCCCCGTGCACGCGCCCCATTCATGATGCTCGAGGGTGTGGCGCACGCAGCGATAGTTTCAAGTCTCAGCAACACACCGTGCGCGATAGAGAGCGTGAATGAGCACAATCGGCGCGATCAGTCGCGATAGAAATAACCGCCAAACTGAGCCAAAAAGTTCATTTTTCGGCGAGCAACGTGCGCTCAGCCTCCGCGAGCGCTCCCTGCTGATCTTTGCGAAGTTTTGGGTACCTGAGGCCGAGCTTCTTGAGCTCGTGCGCAATCACGTCTGCGGCGGCAGCGCGCGCGAACCACTTCTCATCGGCAGGAAGCACATACCACTTTGAGTCCTTGGTGCTGGTCGCGCTGAGCATCTCTTCGTAGGCGCTCATGTATTCTGCCCAATGCTGTCGCTCTTTGACGTCGTTGGCCGAGAACTTCCAGTTCTTTTCAGGATTGCGGATGCGCTCTAAGAATCGCGCCTTCTGCTCTTCCTTCGACACGTTGAGAAAGAACTTCACGACCACAATGCCGTTGTCGACCAAGTACTTCTCGAAGTTACGAATCTGCTCGAAGCGGCGCTCCCAAAGGTTCCCTTTGCGGGTAGCGGCGGGCAGCTGTTGGCCCTCTAGAATCCCCGGATGTACACGCACGACGAGGGTCTCCTCGTAGTACGAGCGATTGAAAATGCCGATGTTGCCTCGCTCTGGAAGCGCGCACATGTTGCGCCACAGATAGTCGTGATCGAGCTCTTTCGACGAAGGAGCTTTGAAGCTGTACACCTGACAGCCCTGCGGGTTGACGCCACTCATGACGTGCTTGATGCAGCCATCTTTGCCAGCCGCATCCATCGCTTGGAAGATGACGAGCATCGCGTAGTCGTTTTGCGCGTAGAGGATGTCTTGATACTTTGCGAGGCGCGCGATGTCTTTGGTGAGGTCGACTTCGGCTTCAGCTCGCGAACGGTAGCCGCCTGTGTACTTCGGGTCGAAGTTCTTCAGGCGGACTTTGCTTCCAGGTTTGACGATGAGTTTGTCGTGATCGATTCGCACGAAGGCAGAGTATCACTCGGCTTCGAGGGGCTCACTTCAAAGGGTCTGCGACATGAATCTCTCGGGTTAGGTCCCGGAATTGAATCTCGAGCTCGCTCAGCTTGACGCTTGCAGACACGGTTTGACGATTGAGATCGTCAAGGCGCGTGACGGCTTCGTTGAGGCGCGTGGTGAGCTTCTTGCGAAGCTTCTCGGTCTCAGGGTCCTTGCCCTTTTCGATAGCGCGCAGGTTCTTGCGGGTTTCTTCGGTAGAACGTTCGTGCTCGGCGCGTTCGCGGTCGAGTTTCCATTTCGTTTCACGACTCTTCAGGATGTCCTTTCGCAGCCGAAGGACTTCACGAAGCTTGTCGGCGG
>JAHFDZ010000137.1:0-8571 GCA_023248745.1 Myxococcales bacterium
GAAGACGCGAAAAGAGTGTGCCCTTTTCTTTTCGCAAATCGTTCGGCTCAAAGACATCGCCTCGGAGCAGGCCTTTGTGACCCGTCGACGCAAGCTGACTCGCAATAGCCCGCGCCTCATCGACACGCCCCACTCGTGCAAGCACCTCTGCAAGTAACGCGAAAGCTGCCGGCGCATCGCCTCCGAGAGCGATCGCGCGCTCGGCGTGCGGCAATGCTTCGGCCGCCGCGTCGAGTTCGACGAGTACGCGGCCCAGCGCGTGATGCACCATCGGGGACCCTTGCCCCGTGTCGAGCGCGCGACGCAGGAAACGAATTGCATCCGATTGGCGCTCGAGGCGCGCAAGCACGATCGCATGAGCGAGCTGCGCACTCCACACGGAGCATTGTTCAGCTACTTGACGTGTTCGTTCGAGCAGCGCAGGCATGGCCTCGTCGAGTCCCTCGTACGCTTCACGCACCAAGTTGTCGATAAGCGCGGCCTCGTCGCGATGCTCCGCGCGAAAGCGTACGCGTGCTGCTTCCGCGCCGAGCGGGGTATTGCTGGCGGTAGCGTCGATCCGCGAAAGCAACTTGAGCGCCTCATCGCGTTGACCGAGATTGGTGAGTTCTTGCGAAAGGTGGAGGAGCACCCAGAGATCATCAGGAATATGAACGAGCATCGCGCGTAGCAATTTTTCGAGCCTCGCGGCGCGCGCAAGATCTTCGCCTTCGGTGGCATAAGCGAGCGCCACTGCAGCGCGGAACAATCGAGGTGGTGCCGCTTCTCGATGGGTGAGCGCGAAGTCCACCAACGTCTGCGCGAGCCCGAGATCTTTCGTTTCGTTCGCAAACGCGGCGAGTCGATCAAATGCACGAACGTCTGAAGCGCCCGCCAGCACCGCCAACCACGCGGTAACAGCACCTGTTTGATCGCCCCGCAAAAATTGCACCTCGCCCCGCTCGAGTGCAAGCAGTGTTTCGTTCGGATCGATTTCGAACCCCTTGTTGAGTACGGAATCTGCGGCGTCGAATTGCCCCTGAGCACGAAGCGACATCGACAAAAGGGCGTAGAATTTTCCGTGTGATGGTTCACGAGCGACGGCCTCGTTGAGAAGGATCTCTGCGCGCTTCGCCTCACCCGCAAGCGCCATCAACGTCGCGGCAGCCTCGATCAACTCGGCACGCGAAGGAGCATCGTCAAGCGCTCTGACGACTGCACGAAGCGCCGCGGCCGTCATTTTCGCGTCGGCTCCTCCGCCCAAGTCGAGCGCAAGCGCAGCAAGTTTTTCGGCGCTGGTCGTCACTTCGGGCTGCAGATCGATCGCTCGGCCGAGATAGGTGAGCGCGGCCATCATGTCACTGCGTTCGTTACGAATTGGGTCGTGCGCAGCCGCAACTTCGGCGCGAATGAGATATTCGAGTGTGGTCCATTCAACCGACCGAAGCGCGCCTAGGTTCAACCTCAAGGCGGGGAAGGCGGTTTGAAGCTCAGACAGAGCGGTTGCGAGCGTTGCGCCCGCACTTTCCTCGTCGAGCTCGTGCTCGATGCGCGCAATTTGGCGACCCGTCGCAGGATCAAACGCCGCGACGAGGAGTAGACCCGGCTCGTCGGATGGCGGCTCGACCGCACCCGTAATCACGATCCCGACGGGCGAAGTGGGAGCAGAGTCGCGTGCGAGCGCAGCCCATTGCTCGGGCGTGACCATCGCTTCGACGACGCGCGCCGGGCCATCGTCAACGTGACCGTAAAGTTGGGCCACCCGAAAGTCCCGTACATCGATTTTCAAATGATCGCGAAGGAGCAACGCGAGGCCGAGCCCAAGGGTTGCTTTACCCTCTGGTACCCAGAACGGGACCAACACTCCAATTGCGCTCACCCCGCCTTATTACGCATCACTGCCCGTTGCGCCAAGGGCCTCATGTAAGGTACGCGCTTCTTGGTGACCCAGCGACGCTCCTCGGCAGATTTGTCGCCCACGCTCTTTTCATCGGCTGCGGCCAAAATCGACCCCACCCGCATTCCGCTGCCCGAGCGTTTGAGGCCACGTTCGCTCGATGAATACGTCGGGCAACGCCACCTACTTGCGCCGGGCAAACCGCTTTTTCGGGCTATCGAAAGCGATCGCCTTACGTCCACGATCGTGTGGGGACCGCCGGGCGTGGGAAAGACCACCCTTGCCAAAGTTATTGCCAGCGCGACGCGATCGCATTTCTCCTCGTTCAGCGCCGTCTTGGGCAACCTGGCCGAATTGCGCAAGTTAATTGACGATGCTCACGACGCGCTGCGCTTCCGTGGAGAACGCACGCTGCTTTTCGTCGACGAGATTCATCGCTTCAACAAGGGCCAGCAAGATGCATTCTTGCCGCACGTCGAAAGTGGGACGATCACGCTCTTCGGCGCGACGACGGAAAACCCTTCGTTCGCGCTCAATCCCGCGCTTCTGTCTCGCTGTCGCGTCTATCACCTCGAGCCTCTCTCGCACGACGACCTCACCAGCCTCATTCGGCGCGCAATCGCCGACGCACGGTCAGAGCTCTCTGGCACAGACGTGAGCGAAGCCGCGATAGAGCTCATCGGTCGCGCCGCACAGGGTGATGCTCGTCGCGCGCTCACGCTACTCGAGGCTAGCGCCACCTTGGCTCGCGCCGAGGGCACGCCGCACGTTTCACCGGACACCGTCACAGCGGCCGAAGGTGCGCGCGCACTCATCTACGACAAGGGTGGAGAAGAGCACTTCAATCTGTCAAGTGCCTTTATCAAATCGATGCGCGGCTCCGATCCGGATGCTTCGGTCTATTGGCTCATGCGAATGATCGAGTCAGGCGAAGATCCTCTTTATTTGTCGCGTCGCATGATCATTTTCGCGAGCGAAGACATCGGCACCGCCGACTCGCGCGCGCTGCTCGTTGCCACAGCTGCCGACGACGCGTTTCGTCGGCTTGGAATGCCCGAAGGTACGTACCCACTCGCGCACGCGGCGCTCTATTTGGCGACCGCTCCCAAGTCGAACGCTACGGCACTCGCATGGCAGCGAGCGAAGGCGCTAGTCGATGAGCACGGCGCGCTCCCGGTTCCCCACAAACTTCGCAACGCGCACACAAAATACACCAAGGCGGCGGGCTACGGAAATGGGTACCGCTACCCGCACGACGAACCCGACGGCGTTGCGCGCGGCGAAACGTATCTTCCAGAGTTACTGTTAGAAGAGAGGTTCTACGATCCCACAGAGAGGGGCGAAGAGGCTCGTATCAAGGGCAGACTGGCTGCACTGCGTGGATCGACAAAGGCGTGAGTGTCTCAGAGCGTTGAGAGCATGCTCTCAAGCTCTCCGAGCGCGTGCCCGTTGCCCACACGCTTCGCTTCGGCGACGCCAAGCTCGAGCCAAGTCCGCGCGGCAGAGCGATTTCCCATGATCTCGTGAACCTGCGCGCACATGAGGTACATGGCGACGTAACTCGGGTGAACAGCGCGCAGCTTCTCAAATGTAGCAACAGATGCTTCATTTTGACCGCAAGCGCGCTGCTCCATCGCGAGGCCATAGAGCGCCATGGAATCGGTGCTTCCGCCATCAACCAACTTGACTAAGTAGGCGAGGCGCTTCTCATTCCCGGCAGGCATGGATGATCGCTACCGTCCCTGTGGCAAGAGCCCCGACGGTGGGGGCGTGCCGATCGTGCCGCTCATGAAGAGGAGAAAGGGTGCCGAATACGTCACGTTGGTCGCCCAACCTGGTGCAACTTGCACGCGCCGGGTCGCTCTGCCGCATTGGCTCATGAAAAACCAAGGGAACCAAATCGAAATTTCGTAGTCGCCAGGTGGCATGTTGTAGACGTTGAGGCCCCATTTGGCCTTCTGCACTTGGCCGTTGACCGAAATGCGCGGCGAAACGAGAAATAACATCCATTGCAAGATGAAGAAGCCTGGTCGTATGGCAAGTTGACCATATTGGCCTTGTTGCGCCATCGCTTGATTCGGATCGTATGCCTGCATTGAAGCCTCCCTATTCGAAAGGCGAGGGTTACACTCTTCGGCATGATCGACAATCCCCTGCTTTCAGTCTCGGCAGGCGCACAACGCATTGCGTTCCGTGACATTTTGCCCGAGCACGTTGAACCAGGGCTTGATTCGCTGCTACACGAGGCACAACGGGCCATCGAAGCGATTGAGCGCGACACCAAGGACGCTTCGTATGCGTCGAGCTTTGGAGCCCTTGAGCAAGCTCTCGCGCGACTGAACGTTGCTTTCGGAGTCGTGCAACACATCGAGTCGGTCGCCGCAAGTGACGCGTTTCGAGAAGCATTCAATCGTGTTCAGCCAAGGGTTGCGGCTTTCTATGCGAAAATTCCTTTGTCGTCGGCGCTCTTTTCGCGGTTTTTGGCGGTCGACTCATCATCAACAAAATTGACTATCGTCGAGAAGCGACACATCGAACTCACGCTGCGCGACTTTCGTCGCAACGGGGCCAACCTCAGCGACGAGGCCAAAGAGCGCCTGCTTGCGGTCGACGTAGCCCTCAGCGAAAGAACCACGCGCTATGCGCAGAACGCGATCGACTCATCCAACGCGTGGGAGCTCGTGCTCGCGAGTCGCGATGCACTCGAAGGGGTTCCGGGCGATGCCGTGCAGAGCATGGCAGAGAACGCGAAGAGCAAGGGCCTTACCGGCTACCGACTCACGCTCGCCGGACCCGTGTATCTTGCAGTGGTCACGTACGCTGACGATCGCGCGCTCCGCGAACGCATCTACAAGGCGTACAACACGTCAGCGACCAAAGCGCCGCACGACAACAGACCCCTCATCGCAGAAGTCCTCGAGCTCCGCAAAGAGCGCGCAAAGATCCTTGGCTTCGGGAACTATGCGGACTTCATCCTCGAAGAGCGCATGGCAAAAGACAGTGCGCGCGCGTTGTCATTCGTCGAAGAGATTCACGGGCGAGCGAAGGCCCACTTTGCAAAAGAGGGAACGGAGCTCCAAGCGTTTCGATGTGAGCTCGAAGGGCAAGACGCGCCTCTGCTCGAGCCATGGGACGTTCCGTACTACGCGCACAAACTGAACAAGACGCGTTACGAATTTGATGAAGAAGCGCTTCGGCCTTACTTCGCGCTCGAGAGCGTGACGAAGGGCATCTTTCAAATCGCCAAGCATCTTTACGGCATCAGCATCAGGCCTTGGGCCGATGCGCCGTTATGGCATGAGAGCGTTCGCGGTTACGAGATGCACGATGCGCAAGAGAAGATCCTTGCGCGCTTCTACCTCGACCTTTTCCCGCGAGAACGAAAGCGCGACGGCGCTTGGATGCATGGCATCGTTGCGGGCCTTGAGGGCCCCCACCAAGCGCTCATCGTGGGCAATATGACGGCGCCCGTCGGCAACAAGCCCGCGCTTCTCACACGGCGTGAAGTCGAAACGCTTTTTCACGAGTTCGGACACCTCTTGCATCATTGCTTGAGCGAAGTGCCGATTCGTTCGCTGGCAGGCACGAGCGTGCCCACAGACTTTGTCGAGCTGCCATCCATGATCATGGAGAATTGGGTGTGGGACGAGGCGGCGCTCGATCTCTTTGCGCGGCACTACGAAACGGGAGAGCTAATTCCAAGAGATTGGATCGCGCGCATGCTGCGCTCTCGCAAGTTCCGCGCGGCATCGGCGCTCATGAGGCAGCTCGGATTTGCGAGCGTCGATTTGCGATTGCACACGACGTACAACGCAGCCAGCGATGGCGAGGTCACGCTATTTTCGCGCAACCTCATGAACGACTTCGCGCCTGCGTCGCTTCCGCGAGACTACGCGATGATCGCATCGTTTCTCCATCTGTTCGCCGACCCGGTCGGCTACGCGGCCGGATACTATTCGTACCTGTGGTCTGAACAATTGGCCGCGGATGCGTTTCAGCGTTTTCGAAGTGAAGGCCTCTTTAGCGCCGAAGTCGGCGGCGCATTCCGCAAAGAAATTCTCGCGCGCGGAAACACCGAAGACCCGCTTCGTCTCTACGTCAACTTTACGGGACACGAGCCGTCGCTCGCGCCCCTATTCGAGCGCCTAGGAATAAATTAGCGAATCAATTAGCGCGCTAAATTCCAACCGGAAACCGCTCGCGGACGAGTTCCAAAATCTGTCCGCGCAAACGTTCCCAGCGGGATGTTGGCGCTTCAATTTTTGCAGGCGCCTCAGGCACCAAATTGCCTTCGAGCATCTCGGCAAGGACTTTGCTCGCGTCGCGATCGAGCTCGTGACAATGAAGCGCGAATTTGCGCGCGAGGTCTTTCGGCAAGTAGACCGTCACCTCACGCAAATCGACGCCACGCGCAGAAGGAACAACCTCACCGAAAACCGATGGGGTCTCTCTCGTGTCGTTCGCACTCGAGACGAACGTATCGACGTTAGCCTGCGGCGGCTTGCGTAATGTAACACCCACTGGTCTCTTTCCCATGATAGAACCTCTCCAGCTCGTCGTAGAGCGCTCGAATTTCGGCAGACGCGCGATCGCGCGGTGAAAATGTTGTAACGCCTTGGCCTGCTGCAATCGCTTCTTGGTAGGCGATGCGATAACCAAGTTCGCTCTCGAGCACCGGCAAGCCCGAAGTGCCCAGCACTTCGCGGGCCCCTTGCCCTAGGGCTGTACGGCCTTGTTTTCGCGTAATGAGGATGCACGCACGCAGATCATCTCGCAGCGTTTGCGCTTCGCGGATCACCTCGAGGGTTCCGGCGAGTGCCCAAGCGTCTGTCGCGGAAGGGCCACTGGGTAGCACCGCTACGTCCGACACCATGAGCGCCGAGCGCTGAATGTCGCCGTGCCTTGGTGGGCAATCGATAATGGTCACGTCGTAACTCGCGGCAAGCTGTCGAAGCTGCCCGGTTCGATGCATCGTGGCGCCCATCGCAATAACGGTTGCCGAAGGTCGTCCCGTTTCTTGTGCGACCTCACCCCAAGTGCGCGCCGTGCCCTGCGGATCCGCATCGACCAAGAGAACGCGATGTCCCAGTGTCGCCGCGTGGGCTGCTATGCAAATCGCTGTCGTACTCTTGCCCACGCCGCCCTTTTGACCGGTGAACGCGATGATCATGTGCGCGAGTTAGGCAGAACGGTGCCGTCGTGTCCAATTTTCGGCAGAACGGTGATCCCTCCTCACCGCGTTGTCGGCCTTGGCTTATCCTGACGTGACGCGCCATGGCTTCCCCGCCCGATCCGAAGTCACCGGAAATTGAGCTCGAGCTCGACATCCCTTCGCGCGTCTCGCGGCCTTCTCCCAAGGCGAAGAGCGAGCGAGTGCCCGACGCGCCACTGGAGATTGCACTCGACTACGGAACCTCCAACGTGTCGTCGGGGAGCCTTCCGACAACGGTGCGCTCACCCCAAAAGGCTCCGTCACACGCGCATGAAGCAAGAGAGCAGGACGATCTCGTAAGCGCGCGACGCCTCGCGCAGTACGGAGAGGACCCACGCGGCGTATTCGCGTCGATGCGCTACGTCGTCGACGTGTATCGGCGCCGCAAAGAACTGGTCAATCAACTTGCCCAATCTCAAGCGCGCGTCGTCAACTTCGTTCACACACGCGACGCCACACTCGTGTCGATCGGTACGCGAGCGCGGCAGGCAACGTTGGGAGTCGATTCGTACCTCGATCTCCACGAGCTGATCGGACGCACCGAACGGACGGCGGCCACGCAGCAGGAGCACTACGCCGCGATCGAGCAAGGTCATCTCGCAGAGTTGCGGACCATCGACGCAAACCTCGCAGCACTCGAGAACGCGTATCAGGATGCTGCGCGCGAACAACAAGCGGCCGCCCATCTTGCAGCCGAACTTCAACGCGAATGCGATCGTCTCGACGCAAAACAAAAGCGCGTGTCGATCGAACTGCGCAACGTCGCGACGAATCCATCGGCGCCTCCGCCATCACTCGACACAAAATCGATAAGCGACGCCACATCGCGCGCGATTGCGAGTTTCAACGAAGCGGTCGCTGTTGCGCAACGAGCGGCCAGCATCGCGGACGAGCGAAAGGCGCAGTGGCAGCGCGCACAAACCGAACGCACAAACCGCCAGGCCACATTCGCCCGCGCAACCGCACCCGTGACGCAAGCGATGGGTCAGATGTCGCAAGAACGAACGCAAGCTCTATGCGCACTTGCCCGCCGCGCGCTTGATGACGCGTCGCTAAGAACGCCCGAGTGGACGATCGCCATGAGCGATCTCAGTCATCAAGACCAAGCCGTAACCACCGCCGAAGCCCACCGCGATCAAATTAAATTGGCCATCGATAGCTACGACCCTATCGGACTACGCCGAGGCATCGTCGCCTGGACCACAATCGCCGCAACGATCCTTCTCCTCTTCGCAAGCATCATCCTGTGGCGAGCATGGTGACACCTCCCCTCTGAGGACCCGACCAGCCGCGGCCGAGCACGCCCAAGTTCCCATCTGAACCCGCAAGGCAGCACCACCCGACCCCCAACCTAGCGACCGAGCACGCTCCCAGCGTGCGTAGGGAAGCGATCCAGGTGGACACCAGGGTAGCCAATTGCCCAGGTGCACGAATCATCTCAACGTAGTGAAAGGAAGATGGGGGCTTGGGGGCGAAACCATGC
>JAHFDZ010000137.1:8581-15468 GCA_023248745.1 Myxococcales bacterium
AAACCATGCGGTTTCGGCCCCCAAATAGCCGTGCGCAGCACATACCCGCGAAGCGCAGCGCCCATATAAAAGGCCACGTGCGCGGTTACGCGTCAGCGCTCAAGCGTCCAAACACCCAAGCTTGCGATCGATCACCTCTAGGTGCGCCCGCACCTCTGGATCCGATGTGCGCAGCGCATCAACCTTGCGCACGCCACTCATCACCGTCGTGTGATCCCGATTCCCAAATGCGCGACCAATCTCCGGATAGCTTGCACGCAAGCGTTGCTTGCAAAGATACATCGCAACGTGACGCGCCAGCGCGATTGTCTTGTGACGGTCCTTGGAGCTGAGGTCGCCGGAGCGGAGCTTGAAGTGGTGGCACACTGCGCGTTGGATATCGTCGATGCTGCTCTCGTTTGCGCGAACAGGCATCGTCGTTGCGAGCTCGGTTCGCACAAAGTCGATGTCGAGTTCGCGCCCTGTGAGTGAAGCTTTGGCCATCAAGCGGATGAGGGCACCTTCAAGCTCACGCACATTGCTGCGGACCGACTGCGCGATGAAAAGCGTTACGTCGTTCGGAATCTCGACGCGCTCCGAATCGGCCTTGCGGCGCACGATGGCAACACGCGTTTCAAGTTCGGGTGCTTGAATGTCGGCAACGAGTCCCCAAGAAAATCGGGAGATCAAACGCTCTTCGATTTTCTCGAGTTGCTGGGGGTACTTGTCGCTCGTCACCAAAATCTGTTTGCCAGCTTGGTGAAGCGCATTGAATGCGTGGAAGAACTCTTCCTGCGTGCCGGCTTTGCCTGCGAGAAAGTGAATGTCGTCCACGAGCAACAAATCGCATCGCTCACGATACTTTGCGCGAAACTCGTTCATCGTGTGGTTCGCGAGCGCGCCCACGAACTCGTTTACGAAGCGTTCTGCCGATGTGTAAATAATGCGCGCCTCTGGCCGAGAGGTGCGCACGCGATGGGCAACGGCGTGAACCAAGTGCGTCTTGCCGAGACCCGTTCCGCCACACAAAAAAATCGGATTGTGACGGGGACCACTTCCACCCGCCGCAGCCGTAGACGCTGCATGCGCAAGTTGGTTCGACCCACCGACAACAAAGTTCGCAAACGTGTACCGGTCGTTGAGACCTGAGCTGAGCTGCCCTGACACGCCGCGCGGAATGCGATTCGACAAAGGAGGCGCCTCGTCGCTTGCAATGCCCGGGCGAAGCTCAAACCAACCGCTCTCGCGAACATCGGCCGCATGCCCATCGAGCACTTGCTCCTGGGACGCTTGGGCCACTTCAGACTGAGCGGACGGTGCATGGCCAGATGATGCAAGACTGGCGGGCGGCGGAATCGTCAACGGCCGCGCCCGAATGGGTGCTGGTGTTGGGCGCTCGACCATTGCACAGGTGAGCGCCGCATCGATCGACCACACGAAGCGAATGCTCAAGCCTGTTGTCACTTCGAGCGACGCGCGCAATGCAGGCGCAAAATGCTCGTCGATCCAGTCGCGAACGAACTCGTTGCGGGCGCGCAACGAGACAATTCCGTCGACAAATGCGTCGAATTGCACGCCTGAAAACCACTGATCAAAACTGCCTGGCGACCGCTCTCGCACAGCTTGCACAGCACACGCCCACTCGCTAGGGGCAACCGACTCGTCCCGCCCAGGCGCGCCTGCATTGTCGGGTCCCTCGGCTTGGTCGAGCAGAAGCGTCGCCGACCAGGTCTCTTCGTGCACTGCAACTTGCGCATTATTCATTCGACGAGTCACCCAAAGTTACGAAAACCGCGCCCAAACAACGAAACGCCGCCGGTGTGCGAGCAGCTCACACACCTACGACCCTCAACCCCCATTCGCGGGAACCTGCGACACGGACGAAAAGGTGCGACATATGCGCCCCTAGAACATCCGCAAAATGCGCAGGCGACGACGACACACAGGTTTTCCACAGCTTGTGGAGAACCTGACGTTCGAAGTCCCGACTTGTCTGCGGCTCAGCTCAGCTCTCAACCCAGCCTAACTAAAGAGCCGCAAGCGAATTCTCGGCAGTCACACCACCTAGATAGAAACAGCCCCAAAAAGAAACATTACACCAGCGAGTAACAAGCAAAAACCGGGGCGAAAAATGATCCAGCGTGACCCTACGAACCTCGAAAACGCCGAACTAAGAATCCGGCAGAACCGAGATCGAACCAAAGAACCCGCGTGATGTGCAGCGGCGATCCGAAATTGGATCACCGAGGCGCATCAGAGAACGCATCTGGGTCGCAGTGCGAAAGTCGCAGCGCGAAGCAGCGCGTTCGTTTCAGACAAGAACAGGAGGTAGCACCCACTTTCGCGAGGCGTCCACGCACAATCGTCATTTATTCGTAAGTCATTGAAAACATGACGGTTTTTTCACTGTATACCACCATTGAAACGAAGAGGCGAAGCTTGCGACAGCGCGATGCGTTGGCAAGTGCGCGTCATTGCAGGAGAAATTCAGATGTAGGTAAACGCGTGTATGTTGCGACACAGGGAATTCACACGGATTTCGCTGTCAAGACTCAACAAATGAGCGGTTTCATTCTCCAAAATTACCAACAAATTCCGCCTTTTTAGCACTCGTTGATACGTTTCGCGGCATGCCATCCGCCGCACGTTTCCGGGCGACCGCAACTCGCCTCCTCGGAGGTCTTGCCCTCATCTTGACGCCAAGCCTCAGTTCGGCTTCGCCGGCCACCGTTTCGCCTGAACAAGGCTACGACCGTGGCGAACTCAATACGCCCCGCGCCATGGCCATGGGTGGTGCGCAGAACGCACTTGGCGTGTCAACGACCGGTCTCTATCTCAATCCGGCCAACCTTCCGTTCGCGCGCGTCTACCACATTGAGGCCTCTGGAATGCTCTCACCCGAGGCGCGCAGGCAGACCTACGGAGGCGCCGTCGTTGATTCGGTGCTCAATCGATTTGGCCTTTCCGCCGGCTTTGCGGGCAATTGGTCCATCTCCGACCCCGATGCGGTGAAGCGTACGTGGATCGATTTGCGACTCTCGATCGCGATTCCATTGGGCGATCGCTTTGCCATCGGGATGACCGGACGCTTCCTTCGTGCCGAACAAGCCGTAGGCAAAGGGCCTCTTGGAGAAAGCCTCGCGTCGGACGGCACACCTGACAAAACCGTCGTTAATGCGCCGACCGTCGACCTCGGATTCACGGCGGCGTTCACCAAAGAGTTTCGTCTTGGCGTCGTGGGCCACAATTTGAGTAACCCCGGCAACGCCTTCTTGCCCACAAGCCTCGCCGCAGGACTGGGCTACGGAAGCCGCGAATTCTCAATCGAAGCGGGAGCTCACATCGATTTTACGACGTTCGGAAAGCCGAAAGTTCGGGCAATGGGTGGCGCCGAGTTGTTCATCTTGGACCGCCTCGCGATTCGTGCCGGCTATCGTTACGATGACGGATTTCGCACCCACGCGGTGTCGCTCGGCCTCGGATACATCGATCGAAAGTGGTCAATCGAGCTGTCGGGTAGGCGCGATATCGTGGGTGATTTGCAGGGCACTCAAACCGTTCTTTCGCTGCGCTATTTCTACGACGCGACGGGTGTTAACGACGAACCGGACCCGCAATCAGCGAGCATTCGTCCAGTACCGAACGCAAAGCTCGTCGCTCGGTCGTCGAATCGTGAGCGAGGGATGGATCGTCGCTAACGACTGCGGCGCACCTTCGACGGTGAGCGCGACGGCGTCTGACGAAGGCCCGCAGAGGGCTGCTTGCGCCTTTGTGACGGTCACTTTTTCGGCACGCGATTGGATCGCGATCGACGCCAGCGTGATGGGCTCGTCTTCCGGCGCGCCGAGACGAAGGAGCAATTCGCGACCGCTGTCGCCCTCTTTTTGGGGCGCCTCGATGAGGAATCGAACGCGCAACAGCGCAAGTTCACTCTTTTCGAACGCGCGCGATAGGGCCGTCGCCGGAATTGTAACGACTTGAGTTGCCATGTGCGTCCCGCCAAGAAGGATTCGCGCGTTGACGGGACAAAATGCCGCGAACTCGGTCGTCAGGGTCTGTCCCGTCTCGGCGGCGTCGACGCTGGCGAACTTCGCATCGAATGCCTTTGGTGCACCTGGCGCTCCGTGTCCGATGCAAACACGAAGGTCGCCTTTTTCCCATTCGTTGCGTGCAAGCTGCAGCGTTTCGGTGACCACGACGAACGCGCCATCGACGCCGAGCTCGACCCGACTCAGCGTGGCAAGCACAGGCAATGGCGACGCGGGCTTGAGCCGCGGGCCATGGGGCCTGTGGCCCTTGCCTCCTTTTCCACCGCCCTTGGGCCCAGCGGGTCGAGGGCGCCCAGGCCCCAATCCACCCGGTCGCCCAGAAGCGACCCCTTGAGTCAGGAGTGTGGTCAGGAGCGTCGCCACGGCAAGAAGCGCCGCCCAGCGGAGGCGTGCGCTTACACCCGAGACTCGAACCATTGACGACACTCTACCGCGGTCATCGCGTTCGCGCGATCGGTAGCGAACGCGGGCGCTCCTGCGCGATCGATCAAAAATTGATGCGCGCGTGGGTTGCGAAACCAATCTTCGTCAAATCGATTGACCATCAGGACGCTGAACGAAATGCCACGAGAGGTCGCCGCAAACTGTGGCCTTCGCAGAAGAAGTGCGCGCATCAGCGGCGTCGGATCCGCGCCGCAATACACTGCGTTTGCGGCCTCATCGACGCTCCAAACGCCCTTTGATACGGCTGAGCTCGCATGGTTGCGGCGAAGCGAAAGAAGAAGCGACGTTGTACAAAGTCGCGCCTGATCGCGTGCTGCGTCGCGCCCAAGACCGAGCGCGCGCGTATGAAACACAGGCGAAGCCAGAAGGAGGCCAAACGCGACGCCTAACATTTGTCCTTCGAGGTTGTCCGGATGTGCACGCGCCGCGAAAGGTAACTTTGATAGCGACAAATACTGCCCGCGCATCGCAAGGCCGAGCGACCCAAGTGCTCTTGCAAAGCTTGCCGCACCCCACACGTCGCGCGCGTGTTGCAACGCCGGTAGTCTCGCGACTGTGCCACCCAGTCCGGAGAAGACCTCGTCGTAAAAGCGATTGGTGAGCCGCGCGGGCCAGCCCTCACGTGCGCGCGCCGCAACCTCACGACGTGCATACGTCCCTTCGATCGCAATGGCGCGATCACGCATCACGACGTCCTTCGCGTAGTCGAAGGTCTCTCGAACGAACTGCCGGTCAAAATCGTCGACATCGCTCGAGCGAAGGAGTGGTTCGTCTGGATGGGCATACCCAAGCAAGCGGGCGACTTCGACACGCGCCTCGCTCGCTCGCTGTTGAACGGAAATCAACACGAGAGCACGTTCGTTAAGTATCTTGACGTATTCGGCCGCGCGAAGATCGGGCTCTACGATCGCGCTTCGCCAAAGGGATCGCCACGACAGTGCTTCGCCAAAAATCGGAACGAGTGTGGACTCCTGCCGCAGCGCACACTCTTCGAGAACGATCGGAATTGACAATCGGGCTTGGAGGAGCGCGTAGACCCATTGCTTGAGACCCTCGTGCAGTTGAGTCTCGGCTGGCGACGCATTGTGCGCGTAGAGGTCAAAGAGGAGTGACTTTCCGGCAATGTTGCGCGTCGTCGCAAAGGGATCGAGGCGCTCCGCAGCCTGGGCATCACCGCGCGCGAGCTGGAGAAAGCGCGCCCACGAAGCTGACGCTTGCCGAACGATCGCATCGAGTGGTTGCAGTTCGAGCGTCACCCGTGCACCGTGGCGCGTTCACCACCGCGGGCAAGCTTACGCACAATGTTGCCTTCGATCGTCGCAAGCGCAGCAAGGCGATCGTCAACTTTATGTACGAAATCACCAGCGGCCCGTTGTGCGAGATCGCAGAAGACGCGATAGTGCTTCGCCTCGCACGCAAAGAGCTCTTGGTAAAAGGCAAAGAGCTCTGCGTCGTCGAGCGTCCAGTGCTCCAGCAGCAACTTAAAGCGCTCGCACGAACGCGCTTCGATCACGGCAGCCACGAGCAACCGGTCGACAAGCGCACTCAAATCAGGATCGCGCAATAATTGTCCAGATGCTTTGCGAAGTTCTGCCGCGTACGTATCCACTTCTGGCGTGCCGAGGGATAGCCCACGTTGGGAAAGAAAATTGACGACGCGATCGAAGTGGTCGAGCTCTTCTTTCGCGATGAGGGTAAGATTTTTGACGATACCCGCGTCGTCGGGATGCCGCGCAATAAGCGACATTGCGTTCGAAGCAGCCTTCAATTCGCAATGCGCGTGGTCGACAAGCACGCGTTCGATCGAAGCCATCGCAAGTGCGGCCCACGCCGGATCGGTCGGGACCTTGAGGCACAACATGAGGCGCTCAGGTTTAGACCATAGCGGTCAAAAGTGCACTCTTACTGTTTCATATTCGGCGTCATGGCGGCGATGCGCCGGCGCATGCCCCACAAGCCACCGAGCCACGCCATCAAGGTGATGATGGCCCCGGGGATGAGCACAGACCAAGAGATGCCCACGCGTGCAAATGTGAGAACCGAAATCATCAGCGACGCCGCGAAGCCAGAAATCGCCGCCTCGCGGGCCGTTGCACTGTTGCCACCCCAACGCCCCACAATAAATCCTCCGAACACCGCACCGAGCGCGACGGCAACCATCGAGAGGCTCAGCAGCATCATTTGAACCGTCGCGTAGTCTTTCGGTGTCAACACCGAGAGCATCGCGGGAAAATCGCGTTCTTTTGCCGCCTTCGGATAGCTGACGCGGAGCCAGCGCGAGAAGATCGATGCAGCCGCGTACACCAGAGGAACCCATGCGGCGAAGATCGCCGTCGTGCCAAAACCGACCCAATGCCACGGCGGACGCGACGGTTCACCTTGCTCTTCTTCGGGGGTGTTCTTGAGAACGGGAAG
>JAHFDZ010000383.1 GCA_023248745.1 Myxococcales bacterium
GCTCAAGCTCGTCAAAACGGTTGACGAGGCACTCAAGAATGCAACCGGTGCCTATCTCCCTGATTGGGAAAAGCGATGGCGCACATGGCTTGCGACGGTCGCCGATCCTCAAGAGAAAGTTCCGGCGCCACGAGCGAGCAAGGGGACGCGCCGACTAGGCGATCGCATGCGTCTCTTCGAGCTGCTCGAACGTCGTGGCGAGACAGAAGCCGCCCTGCGCGAACTGGGCGATTTAGGTCACGCGCCCTTTGATGTGCGCGCGGCCACGTTGCGTGGTCGTGGCCTTGAGGCTCTTGGTAAGCGTGATGATGCAGTGGCGCTTGCGCAGCCAAATGTCGTTACGGGAGGCCACGGACCGTGGTGGGCGCTGCGATCGCGACTTACGTCTGACCCGGCCGTTTCGTCGTCGGCATCCGAGGTTGCGGTGTCCGAAGATCCGTTCGGCTTCGAGGCGGCGTGTCAGTCGCGCCCGTTTGTAGAGCCACCGCAGGTGCTTTTGAGGCCTGCGCTCTGCGCCGCGTCACGCGCGCTTAACGCTCCGCCTAGCGAGCCATAATCGATGCTTCCGGCTTCCGTAAGGCGCGTGAAACCCCGCGAAATGACGTAGAATATCGGGTCTGCCGAAGTTGGGCGAACTCGATGCAAACTGCGATACGTTAGGTAACCGTGAAGGAGCCCCTCGTCCATGCGGCCGCGAAGGTGATTCAGACCCTTCCTCGCGAACGCATCAGCCAGATTGCTGGCACCCTTGCCGATCAAGTGTGGCCGGGGTGGCTTGGTCGTCGCATCGTGGCTGCCTATCAGCGCGCCTACAACGTTGATCTCCAGGATTGTCCTGAGCGCGAGTGGTCCAGTTTCGACGCATTCTTTACGCGCGAACTCCGTCCCGGTGCGCGCCCGATAGCGCCTGGTGACGACCTTGCGGTTTCACCAGCAGACGGGCGCCTAGACGAATTTGGAATTGTAACACCTGAGCGAACCTTTTTGGTCAAGGGCCGGCCGTATCGCGTCGGTGAACTTTTGGGCGCCGAGTCATCGGCGACGGCGTATGGCGGTGGCGCTGCATGTGTGGTTTATCTCTCACCGCGCGACTACCACCGCGTTCACGCGCCCGTCGGCGGACGAGTGCGGCTCGTTCGCTCAATCGCAGGAGATTTTTTCCCGGTCAACGAGATGGGTATTCGGTACGTGCCCGAACTCTTCGTCCGCAATCGACGTGTCACGATTGAGCTTGAAACCGAATTGGCAGACGGAGTGAAAGCACGCGTCGCCGTCATCATGGTTGTCGCCATGATCGTGGGCCGCATCACGGTCAAATCGGTGCGAGGCAATGATGTTCCCGTGGGTGAGCACTTCCCCAATGAGATCGTCAACAAAGGCGACGAAATAGGAACGTTTCACCTAGGCTCAACGGCGGTGGTCGTGTTCGACAGGCACTGGGCCGGACGTTGGCAAGCGGAGCTTGGAGCGATTCGTCTCGGCGATCCTCTTTTGCGGAGGCGGCCGTGACAGGACCGCGTGATTCACAGCCCGACGACGAAAATGCGCCGCCCGCTTCGCTGCCGCCTATTTCGGCGTCTCGCATCGTGGCGATCAATCCAGGTCATCCTTCGGCACCGCGAACCGAGCGAGCGATTACGCTGCCCGAGTCTGAACCCATGCAGGCTCAAGCACCCGAGACGGCGCCGGCGACAGATAGCTGGACGCCCTATCAACCTCCCGTTGCGCCAACAGAGATCCCGCCGCCGCCGCCTACGCCTGTCGACCCTCTCTCCGCCTCCGACATGGAGGAGCCGGTACAATCGACGGACTTCTTAACCGATTTCGCTGCTGGCGACGGAAGTGGAAACGCCCCCGAAGCACGCGTCACGCTCCTCTCGCCCATGGCTCCAATTCCCGGACCTACGCTCTCGCCTGAGACCCTCACGTTTGCGGTTGCGATGCGGCACAGCGTGGACGCGGCCGAGCTCGAACCCGAAGATCTCGAGCCCGTTGAGTCGGTGAGAACACCCCGAAGCGGTGGCCTCAGTATGCCGCCGCCGCCGCCGCCGCGATCCATTCCTCCGGTTTCGAGAGGAATCGACTCGCGCGCGAATGAGTCCCGTGCAGTTCCGTCTCTTGACCTTCCCAAGAAGCGGCTGCGCGGTTGGTGGGACGACGTCTTCTGCGATGACTTGCTACGTACACAGCCACGCGTTTCCGATGACGTCATTCGCCGCGAAGTAGGGTTCATCGAAGAGAGCCTTGCGGTTGTCAAAGGGGGAAGGGTACTCGACCTTTGCTGCGGCATTGGGAGGCACGCGCTCGAGATGACCCGTCGCGGCTACGAAATTGTAGGACTCGATCTCGGCCTCGCGATGCTGGCGCGCGCTGCAGAAGAAGCCGAGGAACAATCGGTTCAGATCACGTTTGTACAAGCCGACATGCGCGAGCTTGGATACGAAGACGAATTCGACGGCATCTATTGTTGGAACACGAGCTTTGGTTACTTCGACGACGACGTAAACCACGTCGTGCTCGAACGCGTTAGGCGCGCGCTCAAGCGAGGAGGCCAATTTCTCCTCGACGTGACCAATCGCGACTACCTCGCGCGGAACGCTCCCGCGCTCTCATGGTTTGAGGGCGACGGATGCGTATGCATGGATGAGATGCAGTTCGATTGGGTCACAAGCCGGATGCGCGTCAAGCGCACGATGCTCGCGGATGACGGGCGTTCGCGCGAGCTCGAGTACAACATTCGTCTCTATTCGCTCCACGAATTGGGCAAGTTGCTTCACGATATTGGTTTTCGCGTTGTCGAGGTGAGCGGGACGCCGCATTTGCCTGGCGTCCACTTGGGTGGCGATTCTCCGCGCACGATCGTGCTCGTCGAAAAGCGCTAGGGAGGGATTGTGCCACTACGCAAAATTGCGACGATCGGTCATCCTGTTTTGCGGCAAGTGGCGCGCGCACTATCAGTCGAAGAAATCAGCAGCTACGAAACGCAGACGCTCATCGATGACATGATCGAAACGATGCGCGATGCAAATGGCGCGGGCATCGCGGCCAATCAGGTGTACGCGCCCGTACAAATCTGCGTGATCTGCATCGAGAACAATCCACGCTACCCATACAAGCCCAATTTCCCGCTCACCGTATTGGTCAATCCGCTTGTCGAAGCGTTGACGATCGAAACTTTTCGTAACTTTGAAGGTTGCCTTTCAGTCCCCAACCTTCGTGGCGAGGTTGAGCGGTTCACCCATGTTCGCGTGCGCGCGGTCGACCGCAACGGTGGGCCGCTCGACTTCGAAGTGAAGGGCCTCACCGCGGGCACGTTTCAGCACGAACTTGATCACTTGAACGGCAAGCTCTTCGTTGATCGCGTTACCGACACGACAACGCTCTGTACGTGGGTCGAGTTTGAACGGCACTTTCAGGCTGCCTTCGTCGATCGCGCAAAAGCGCTTGTTGCCAAGTTTGGGCAGTAGACGTGACGGACACTGGTCCGCTCTCGTGCATTGATGCGTGCAGAATGATCGTCGCTCTGAGAGAGCCACGGAGGCCGTGGGGACGTCGCGCAAGTATTTTGGCCGTTCGCGACGTTGGCTGGCGCGATGGGTATGTGCGCAATTTGGCTACACGCCCAGTTGGATGCCGGCGATGCTAGCTGTGCTCTCGCCCCAGCTCCATGACGTCCACGTTCAGTTCGAGCACCAATTTTACAAGGGCGGAACGCTGCTCGTCGCTTGGCGGTGCGTGGCTCCACGCCTGTGTTGCCCGTTCGTAGGTTCGCGCGCGGGTCCGAAGTTCACGCACCCTTGGCGTCGAGGGAAGCTCGCGCAGCCGCTCGAGGCTATCGTTGAGCGATTGCTCCACGATAGACAGGCGGACCGACGAGTGGACGTGAGGCATCACCAACAGGAGTAAACGGCACGTCGCGCAGAAAAGTTTCGCCCTTTTTCGGCGCTCTTGTCTTCAGCTTCTGGGCCGATGTGTGCAAGAGTCCCGTGCCATGAAATTGTCGCGTTTTGGGCCCCTCGTGCTGGGCGTGCTTTCGCTTGCCTCGTTGAGTAACCACGCTGAAGCGAAGCCGATCCACGCGAAGAACGATCTCGCGTCGGTGAAGTATGTGCTTCCCAACGGCCTCGAGGTGATTCTCCACGAAGACCATCGCATCCCGACGGTGACCGTCAACGTTTGGTACCACGTCGGCTCAAAAGACGAAGACCCGGGGCGAAACGGTTTTGCGCATCTCTTTGAGCACGTGATGTTCCAAGGCTCGAAGCACGTGGGCGAGGACCTCTACTTTAAGTACCTCGAACGCGCAGGCGCATCGTCAATTAACGGAACGACCAATACGGATCGCACCAACTACTTCGAGACCGTGCCGGCAAATCAGCTTGAGCTTGCGATGTGGCTCGAGAGCGATCGCATGGGGTTCCTTCTTGACCACGCCGACGACAAAACGTTCAAGAGTCAACGCGACGTTGTGAAGAACGAGCGGCGCCAGAACTACGAGAACGCGCCCTACGGACTTGT
>JAHFDZ010000138.1:0-1034 GCA_023248745.1 Myxococcales bacterium
TGTTGGCCTCTACGGCTCTCCACTTGCCTATCTCAACGGTGCCGATCTAACGGGCGTAGCGCGCACGCTTCGCCGCGCTGGATCCCATGACCAGGCTCATGACGTTGCGAATCACGCTGCGACGACGCTCGGGAATTTCGACGCGATCAAAGAACGGGCGCTCGCGGCGAAAGCGCGAGGCAATCGCCACGCCGCGCTCATCGATTTTGAGTCATTCGTCATGCAAGTTGACGATCCAGAATCCCGACTTGAGCTTGCGAAGCTGTACGAGCACTTCGCACATGCGCCGGACGCAGCCCTTGAAATGACCATGCGAGGCACTTCTGAACCCCCAAATCGAGCAGCCGAGCGACGAAGCCGGCTCGAACGCAAAGCGAGGCGCCTGACCCGCGAAGGACAGCCCTCCCTGCCAGGCATCGTGATAGATCGTGACCCATGTCGGACGGCGAAAAACCGGTAGCGGAACGCTACGATCCCGCGAGCATCGAGCCTCGCTGGCAAGCCTATTGGGACGAGCACCAGACCTTCGGCGCGAAGCGAACGCCCGGAAGGCCGAAGTACTACGTGCTCGACATGTTTCCTTATCCATCGGGAGACGGCCTGCACGTCGGCCACCCAGAGGGGTACACCGCGACCGATATCGTTGCACGATACAAGCGCATGTGCGGATTTGACGTCCTTCACCCAATGGGTTGGGACGCGTTTGGTCTGCCTGCAGAGAAGTACGCCATCAAAACGGGTACGCATCCTCGTGACACAACGAAGAAAAATGTCGCCACATTCAAGCGGCAGCTAAAAGCGCTCGGATTTAGTTACGATTGGTCGCGCGAAGTCGACACAACAGACGCCGACTATGTTCGCTGGACGCAATGGATCTTCTTGCAGCTCTTCAAGCGTGGGCTCGCATTTCAATCCGAAGCGCCGGTCAATTGGTGCGCTGCGCTGGGCACGGTGCTCGCCAACGAAGAGGTCGTCGACGGAAAGAGCGAAGACGGACATCCTGTTGTGCGACTCCCATTGCGTCAGTGGATGCT
>JAHFDZ010000138.1:1044-15420 GCA_023248745.1 Myxococcales bacterium
CCGATCGCCTTGCGGCAGACCTCGATGCGCTCGACTGGCCAGACACCAAAGCGAAGCAACTTCACTGGATCGGTCGGAGCGAAGGCGCAGAAATTTCGTTCGGACTCGAGGGCTCCACAGAAGTCCTAAGCGTCTTCACGACCCGCTGCGATACGTTGCCTGGCGTGACGTTCGTCACCGTTGCGCCTGAGCATCCGTTGGTCAAGAAACTTGCCACTTCGGACCGCGCCGCAGAAGTCGAAGAGTACGTTCGCACCGCCCTTGCGAAGACCGACATGGACCGGACCGATTTGTCTCGCGAGAAGACAGGCGTCTTTCTCGGTAGCTACGCGATAAACCCAATCAATGGCGATCGCGTGCCCGTTTGGGTGGGTGACTACGTCATTGGAACGTACGGCACGGGCGCAGTTATGGGCGTTCCCGCGCACGACGAACGCGACCACGCATTCGCAAAAACGTACTCACTACCCATCGTGGCCGTCGTCGCTTCCGAAACTGGCGAGGCGATCAACGTCGCAGACGCCGCATTCACAGACGACGGAGTTGCCCATGGTGTGCGGGCCGCCATCCCAATCGCGGATGGCACCAAGAGCGCCGCGGTGCGCGCTCAGATAGTCAAATGTCTTGACAGTATGGGGCGGGGAAAGGTGCGTGTCACGTATCGCCTGCGCGACTGGATTTTCTCGCGCCAGCGCTACTGGGGCGAGCCGATGCCGATTTACTTTCCCGTCGATTGCGATGGCGATCCGCGTAAACCGGAAACTCAATTTACCATTCGCTTCAAGGAGCCCATTGCGGTCGACGAATCGGAGTTGCCTCTGCGCTTGCCAGAGCTCGACAATTTCAGCCCCGGTGATGATCCAGCAGGGCCACTCGCGCGTGCGACGGACTGGCGCTTCTTTCAAAAGGACGACAAGTGGTTTGCTCGCGAAACCAACACGATGCCGCAGTGGGCCGGCTCATGTTGGTACTATTTGCGCTTTATCGATCCGCGAAACGATACGACTGCTTGGAGCCAAGAGGCCTACGACGCGTGGATGCCGGTGGACCTCTACGTGGGTGGGTCAGAGCATGCAGTGTTACATTTGCTCTACGCTCGGTTCTGGCACAAAGTTCTGCACGATATCGGCGCCGTAAGACACGGAGAGCCATTCACCAAGTTGGTGCACCAGGGCATGATCTTGGGCGAAGACGGCCAAAAAATGAGCAAGTCTCGCGGGAACGTCATTAATCCTGACCATATCGTCAAGAGCCACGGCGCTGACTCGCTGCGCGCCTACGAGATGTTCATGGGCCCACTCGAAGCCGTGAAACCATGGCAGACGAGTGGTATCGAGGGCGTGAAGCGCTTTCTCGATCGCGTGTGGAATGTCTGCACCGGCCCGCTCTCGGAGACTTGCGACGAAGCGACGAAAAAGCTTCTTCACAAAACGATCCAGAAGGTGACGCACGATATCGAAACGATGCACTTCAACACGGCTGTCAGTCAGATGATGGTGCTCACCAAACACCTGGGCACCCTAGACACGGCGCCACGTGAAGCCGTTCGCACTCTGGCGCTTCTCGTGTCTCCGTTCGCACCGCACCTTGGCGAAGAACTTTGGTCGCGCTTGGGTGGGGCTCACTCGTTGGCGTACGAATCGTGGCCGAAGTTCGACGCCGCGCTCGTCAAGGACGACACCGTTGAGATTGGCGTGCAAGTGAACGGCAAGTTACGCGGAACGGTGACGCTCGCCATTGACGCTGACGAAGCCACGGCGAAAGCAGCATCGCTAGCCGATCCAAAAGTCGCCGCCTTCGTCGAGGGCAAGGCGCTCAAGAAGCTCGTCTACGTGAAGGGAAAGATCGTCAACTTTATTGTCGGCTAGTCCCCGACCGGAGTTGAGTCGTGCGGTCAGTTGGGGGACGCTCTCAGCTCGCCTTGGCGCTCTTGCGTAGCCGCTTTGCGTCGGCAAACATGTCGACGTTTGTGAAAACGTACGTTGCGCGATCGTGCTTGGCGGCTTGTACCAACTCGGCAAGTTTCTCGATTGCGGGGTCTTCGTAGCGGCTCTTGTGACCGGCAGGCCCGGGCAGGCGGTAGTAGCCAGCAGGTCCTGAGCCAATGCCGTGCGACAATGGATCGCGCGCGGCGATCGCACCAGCGCTCTCTGCAAGCGAATGGGCAACGCTTGGGTCCCACGTTGTGGGCGCTTCCCAGACCACAACCTCAAAACCCGCTTTCGCCTTCGCCAAGAAGTCTTTGACTGCTGCCTTGTTTGCGCGGTTGTTCGCAAATTCAGGAGGACTTACAAAAACGGCGGTTGTCGACCCGAGCTCTTTGGCAACTTCGCCAAGGCTCGCAAGCGCGGTCTCGACCACGGTCCCGTCTCGGAAACCTTCTTGACCAATTTCGCGTGGTCCAAGTACTGAAAATTCGAACCCAGCAGGAGCTTCCCGACGCCAGCGCCGGATGGTGCCAGGGCCAGGCATCGACAGGTGCGTCTCCTGTACTTCGACGAAAAGGAACTCTTTGAAGTAGCGCGTCGCTGGGACAGGAAAGCCCGCGCACCCGATGATCACCATAACTTCGCAGGGTAACACGCATCGCGGGCGCAACGCCTCTTTCTCACGTTCGCGTTGCGGACTGCGAAATGTGCGCTCGAGAGTTACAAAATAGACAAACGCGGAATGCGCTGAGCACCCCGCGTTTGCTTGCTTCCCAATCGTTGGCAGCCAGGTGACTGGCACTAACGGTTTATGGAATGGGAATTGGAGGAGGGCACTGCGGATCGCACTTGTTCTTCAAACAACCTTCAACTGCTTTGAGTTGGTCGGTACCTTCCTTGCTCACCTTGCCAACACAGTCGTCTTCGCATTGCTTGTCGCCTGGGGCACAACCGTCAATGCAGGTGAAGACAACGGTGCAATCGCTCTTCGTATCACCGAAGCACGTGGTCACTTCTGCGCAGCAATTTGCTTCCATGCACGTGTCGCAATTTGCGTTCTGTGGATCGTTGAACGAAATGTTGTTCAAGCCTTGACAGCCGCCGCCGTCTCCGCCGCCGCCGCCGCCACCGCCGTCCCCGCTGTCACCTCCACCGCCGCCACCGTCGCCTCCACCGCCGCCGCCGTCTCCGCCACCGCCGATGCAGTCCGCGTCACCACAATCGACAATCGACAGCTTGCAAGCGGACTGCGTCCCCGCAAGCGCCGCAAACACTGCCAACAACGAGCCAATCGTAACTAGTGCACTCTTCTTCATTGCTCCCTCGTAGTCGTGTGGCAGCCTCGAGCGGCTGACCCGCAAAAGGATAGACGATGCTCTATGGCTGCGGGCAACAAAGCCCAGCAGTAAACATAAGACGAACCATACGAGTCTTCCCTTCAGGGGCTGGCGTCGATTTTCGTGCGTTTGCGCACAAACGCGCCAACCGTGGCCAAGAGTGCAACGATCCACCACGGCAAGTCACCCATAAAGCCATAGAGCGTTCGGCCTCCCGAGAGCCAGTGGACGGTCTCAAGAAGCGTCTCCTGTTTCATCGTTTGCGTGTGTGAAAGAACCCGACCGACAGGATCGATAATCGCCGAGACGCCGCTATTTGTGCTGCGAATGAGATATTTGCGATGCTCGATCGCGCGGAACTTGGCCAGTGCGAGATGCTCCCAAGGCTCTGTCGAATCGCCGAACCACGCATCGTTCGTGATGTTGACGAGCATCTCGGGGTTGGCGTGATTGACCGCATCGCGGGTGAACGACGGGATGATGTCCTCGTAACAGATCAACGTTGTGACGCGATGCTCGGCGCCACCTTGAATGATCTTGAGCGGATCGAGTGTCGTGCCCGGCGTGAATTTGCCACTGTTGGGCGACCATTTGTAAAGGATCGGAAACGTTTCTCCCAGTGGCAGGTACTCGCCGAACTTGAGGAGGTAGGTCTTATCGAAGCGACCTGTGACGTTTGCGTTTTCGTCTACGGAGAGCGCCGTATTGTAATAGACGTGGTCACGAATTGGATCATCGCGGTAGAGAACTGCGCCGACGATCGCGGGCAACTTGATCTCTGCAAGCGTGCGCTTCATCGCCACTGCCGCGTTTTTTTCGTGCACGGGATACATCGCCGAAGTCTCGCTCCACACGATCACCTGGGCGCCGCGTTCACGCAGGGATGCGGTTGCATCCATGTGACGCCTCATCCCTTCGGCGAATTGTGATCGCTTTTCGCTCAGGCCCATGTTGGCTTGAACGGTGCCAATGCGGACGGATGGCGCGGCCGCCACGCGCGCATCAACGCTGTGAATACGCCACGCGCCAAATGCGACGACAGCCGCCAAACTGGCGAGTGGACCTATCACGCGAGAACGGTTGAGCGAACGCTTCTCGAACTTTGCCAGGAGCGCCTCAGAGAGTGCAACGTTGCTCGCCAATAGGCCGAGGCCCACGAGGATCGCGCCACCAAGTTCAGCGGTTTGCGTGAAGATCGGAACCTTGTGAATCGAGCCCGCGAAGTACCACGTGAATAGCAACGGATAGGTAAGTTCACTTGTTACAAATGCGGCGGCAAACGATAGCATCAGCGGCCATCCGCGCATCGTGGTGCGCGAGAAGAGCCAGCCCATCATGGCCCATCGACCTCCCTGAAAAGTGCAAACAACGAGCGTAAAAAACGCACACGCAACGAACGGAAAGCCACTGAACGTGATCAACATCGTCTGCAGCCAGTAAAAGCCACCAACGCCCATGACGACGCCAGCCAGAAGGCCAATCCACGTCGCGCGCTTTGCAGGCTGCTTGTAAAGCGCGAAAAAGAAAGGCACGTAGCAAATAAAAGCCAACGGCCAAATATCGATGCCTGCGAACGAAAGAAAATAAAGCGTCCCACTCAACGTCGCAAGAAGTGCGGACTGTGCGGCTGGCAACGGAAATATCGGAGGAGGCTTTTGGTCAGTCATCTTGACTATTTCAAAAGCTGCTTCACGCGATCAACAAGATGGGCGACGACGAAGGGTTTCTCCATGTAGTGCTTTGCGCCGGCTTGAATGCCCTTGATCATGGAGCTCGGGCCTGTCTTCGCCGTGAGAAAGATGATGGGTATGCGCGCAAGACGATTGTCGCTCTTCATCATGCGCGCCAGCGTGAGACCGTCGACGTAAGGCATCATCACGTCTGCGATCACCAAATCGGGCAACGGCCCGCTTGAGAGCAACTCCGTCGCGATGAGCCCATCCGGAGCCGAGGTGACGTCGTAGCCTGCCTCGAACGCTTTGGTAATGAGCTTGCGAACCGCTTCGTCATCCTCCACGACGAGGATTCGCTTTCGAGAGAAATTCGCCATTGGGATGAGAATACTTGAACGAGGGGGGTCAGTGCGTGGGCGCAGCAGGCTTTGGAGCTGCGTTGGCGGGTTTGACACCAATGACTTCTATGTCGAAAAGTAATGTCGAATTCGCTGGGATTTTACCCATTTCGCGCGCTCCATAACCGAGGTTTGGCGGAACGGTGAGCTTCTTCTTCTCACCGACCTTCATGCCGGCCACGCCTTCGTCCCATCCTTTGATAACCTGGCCAGCGCCGAGTACGAACTTGAACGTTTCGTTGCGGTCACGCGAGCTATCGAACTTGGTGCCGTCTGTCAGGGTGCCGGTGTAATGCACCTCAACTTCGTCGCCAGCCTTTACAACGGTGCCCAAATTTGCGTTTACCGTCGGCAAATCGCCCGTGGGCTCCGTCAACTTCGAACAGCCGGCACAAAGAGCAGCAAGCAGGATGATGCGTTTCATGGGCGCGAAGTTAGCGAGATTCCGTTGTAATGAGAAGTGAATGGCGCGTGTTCTTCACATCGAGGACGACCCTCGCAATCGACTGCTGGTCCGAAAGCTCCTTGCAGCAGACGGTCACGAGGTGATCGATGCCGAAGATGGCCTCGAAGGGGTACGCCTCGCACAGAGGAGCAAACCCGACCTTATTTTGGTCGATATCAACATTCCAGGGCTCGACGGCTACGAGGTCGCGCTACGCCTGCGCAGCGAACCCGAACTCGAACGCGTTCCCATTGTCGCGATTACGGCTGAAGGCGATCGCGAAACGAGCCTCGTCGTAGGCTGCGACGGATTCATTCAGAAGCCCATTGAGGCCAGTCAATTTGGTGAACTTATTAATGGGTATCTCGAGGGAAGGAAGGAGCTCCCAAAGGAGCATTCCTCTAACCATAGACTTCGTGCGCAGAGCGGACGCATCGTCGTGCATCTCGAAGAAAAGGTCGCAGAGCTATCGGCAGCAAATGCTCGCTTGCGCGAAATGGAGCGACTGCGCCGTGAGTTCTATCGCAACATTTCGCACGAGCTTGCGACTCCCATGACGCCCATCGTTGGCTATCTCAAAATGCTCATCGACCAAGAACTCGGGGATGTCGCACCCGCGCAGTCAAAAGCGCTCAAAGCGATGGACGACTGTGTGCAACGCCTTCGAGGCACACTCGACAACTTGGTTGACGTTACCGCACTCGAAATGGGGAAGATCAAATTCTTCTATCGCAACTACGATTTCGCCAAGCTTGTTCGCGCCGCGATCGCCAACACCGCCTCGGGACGCGAAAGCATGCGGCAGCTCGTGCTCGAGTCAATTCCCCCCGGTCCCATGGTGGCCTACGGAGACAGTGACAAATTGCTTCGAGCCGTGGGGCACTTACTCGACAACGCATCGAAATTCTCGCCCGAAGGTGGATCGCTCGGAATCGCAATCAATGTTCGCAGCGACAGTTACGAATTGGTGGTTGTCGACGATGGTCCAGGCATACGCGAAGGTTTTGAAGAGCGCGTGTTCGAACCCTTTTTCCAAGTTGACGGATCGCCAACGCGCGCGCAAGGCGGCGTAGGGCTGGGTCTTGCGATCGCACGAGGTGTCGCCAGAGGGCTTGGCGGCGACATTGCTGTTGCGCGTGGAGCAGTGATCGGCAGCCGTACTTTTACTGGCGCACGTGTGACTTTGAAGATTGCGAAGAACGCCCACCAAGCCACGCACGCATGATTTACCTCGACTGGAACGCGACGACGAAGCCGCTGCCCGAAGTGGCAGAGGCCATGGCGCGCGCCGCTGCAGAAGCTTGGGCGAACCCGGCAAGTGTGCACACGATGGGACGAAAGGCAGGTGCATGTGTCGAACGCGCCCGAGCCTTCGTAGCGCAGCTTTTTGCGGCCGACCTTCGCGACGTCGTGATCACGTCGGGAGGCACCGAAGCCAATAACCTTGCGCTCCGTTCGGCGTTTGCTCAAGGTAAAGGAAATTTACTGACGAGCCGACTTGAACACCCGAGCGTGACCCGCGTTGCTGAAGCGCTTGAACGCGAAGGCAAGGCGATCGTTCGTTGGCTCAACGTCCGCGAAGATGGACTGCTCGATGTCGACGATGTCGCGCTCGCATTGCAAGAGACTAGTGACGTACGCCTCGTAACCGTACAAGCCGTAAATCATGAAACGGGTGTGATTCAACCCGTCGAAGCGGTTTCGGCGTTAGCGCATCAGAAAGGTGCCTTGGTCCACGTCGACGCCGTACAGGCCGTCAGTAAGGTTGACCTTCTACCCTGCTCGGCGGACACCATCGCAATCGCAGCGCACAAATTCCGCGGCCCGAAAGGGATCGGAGCCCTCGTGCACAGGCCGGGGGTTCGCATCGTCGCGATCATGTGTGGCGGAAGTCAGGAACGTGGCGTTCGGCCCGGAACCGTCGATCCAGTCGCAGCGGCAGGCATGGCGTCAGCGATCGAATGGGTGAACCGTTGTGGCCGTAGGCAATATGCAGCGATCGAATCGCAACGCGATGCGCTTGAGTCCGCACTGCTCGGTTTGGCCGAAGGGGCGTTGCAAAATGGCAGCGCGAAACGTGCGCCACATGTCAGCAATCTTTACTATCCACGTGCCGTCGGTCCTGAGTTGGTTGCGGCGCTCGACCTCGACGGAGTGTGTGTGTCGAGTGGAAGTGCGTGCAGCGCGGGGACGAGCGAGCCTTCGCCGGTGCTCACTGCGATGGTGGGAGCAACGCGAGCATCGTCGAGCGTGCGGCTGTCGATGGGCGAAACGCTAAGCGCGGAAGAAATTGAACGCGTTGTGTCGATATTTCGGAACGTGCTTCTGCGCCTGTAGGTCAACTCACGCGGCGAACGGCTCTACTGCGGCTTCGCTGCAGCCACATGCGAGGCGCTTGGCCCGCCCGTTTGAAACGGAATCCAGAAGACCTTGGCGCGTGAGTACTCGCCAGCACGTTCGAAGCCAGTGAGGCCGAAGAGAACGTTCCACCAATGACCCTCAGGATTCTTGCCGTACGAAAATAATGGCAGGAAATGGAACTGCCAGTCGGCACCGCCAGCTACGCGCTTGCTCATGTAGAGCGTATTGCCAAAGACCTGTGTCACAGACTCATCGGTTTTGTTTGCGAAGCGCCAGAAAAGTGGCGCTGCGATCGTCGTGCGCGACTTCTGCGTTTCGAACTCCCAGACGAACGGAGCAACGACAAGGTGCTTGTCTTTTCTGTCCGAACCACTGAAAAAGAGGGGGTAGACGTCGGTGCTCGAACCCTGCGCGCTCGTCTGGCGAACGATCGACGGGAACACCCACGTCGCTGATGAGATGCCGCGCTCCTCGAAGTGCGCAAACAGTGGCGTCCACCAGTCGTTGTGTGTCGGACTCGCAGAGTGGTACACGAGCGGCAGAAGGCCCCAGCGCGAAAGATCGATGTCGCGATCACGAAAGTGGAAGAACATCGGCACGCCTGGCCCGAGCACGTTGAGTTGGGTAGCGCCATTTCGCGTTGATGACGTCGTGTACAGCGGGGTGATGGTTGTACGGACCGTTGGCGTCTGCCGATACATGAAGAGCGGCGTCACCAGCAGACGCTGCGTGGGGCTGTAGCCATAGTGAAAGAGTGGTGCGAGCGTCGTGTGTGATTCGCGAACGCCTGAATCTTCGGGTCGTCCTGAGATGTGGAAGAAGAGTGGTGCGACATCGAAGATGCTGCGCTGCGGCGTTTGCTCAACGATGACCGGTCCCGCAACAGTCGTGCTGGTGCTTTCGAGCTCAGACTCGCGGTGATAGAATGCGAGCGGCGGCACGAGCGTGTAGTTCTTATTTGTGCCTGCTGTAGTTACAGTTTCGCCGTGAAAGAAAAGCGGCGCCACACCAAGGTCGACGTCTTGGCCAACGCGCTTGCGAAAGTAAGGGCCGACCATCGCGAACGCGCTCTTTTCGTCGTGCCGGGAAAAGGTCAGGAGCAACGGCAGGTGCAAATATCCGCCGTCTCTACGTGAACCGGTGAACGCAAGCGGGAAGAGCCAGTTGTCGTTCTTTCCCGGCGCCTCTTGATGGACATAGGGTCCCACCAAAACCGTGTGTTCATCGTCGCGTCGAAAGCGCCACGCGAGTGGAAATAGGACGTCCGAATCGTATCGGGGCGATCGGCGCTGGTAATAGAAAAGACCAAAAAGTGATTCGCGATCCACCTGCGTCGCGGCGTTATGGCGACCAACGCTCGGCACGTGAGGCAAACCACGCGTGTGCTCAAGGTAGAAAGGTGGAAGCAGGCGCAGGCGATAATCGGCGCGTTTCTCTTCGTAGTACGGGAAGTAGCTTCGATGCGTCTTGTCCTCGAGAGGTCCTGCAGGCCTGCCGTCCCAATCGGTGCCAATGCGGTCGCGCATTTCAGGCGAGATCGCGAGAGGATCTGCCGGCGGAGTCACCGAAGGGTCGCCCATCATTCCTGGGGGAGGAGAGGGATCGCCAGCACCGCCAGGAGCACCTCCGCCCGGATCGCCTTGGCGCGGCTTCTTACCGCGCGCGTAGACGGTCGTCGTGAGCATCGCCGAAGCACACAGTAGGAAAGCGAATTGACGAAGTCTCACTTGCTACCCCGCGCGCAAACGTTTGCGACGTGCGCGGCAACTTCGGATGTGGCGACCTTGCTCTGCGAGTGTTCGACGAGGTCCTTGACGACAACAACGCCCTCCGCGATCTCGGAATCACCGATGATGAGCGCAAATCGACTGGCAAGCGCATCAGCGCGCCTCAGTTGGCTCTTGAGTGAAGTGCCGCGCGTGTCGATCTCGACCTGGCATCCGTGGCGACGCAAGTCGCGGCCAAGCACGAGCGCACGCAACTTTGCCTCATCGCCAAGCGGAACCACGTAGGCGTCTGTCTTGCGCGCCGGTGTTTCAAAACTTGAGGCGATCATGAGTCGCTCAAGGCCTGCAGCGAAACCAACCGCCGGCGTCTGAGGACCACCGAGCTCTGCGACAAGACCATCGTACCTGCCGCCGCCAAGCACCGTGTCACCTGCACCCAACGTTTCGCGCGATGCCTTCATTTCGAAGAGCGTGCGGGTGTAATAGTCAAGACCTCTGACCAATCGGGGCTCGACACGGTAGGGTGTACCGAGCGCGTCGAGGCAACGCAGGAACAGCGCAAAGTGTGCGTCGTCTTCTGGCGAAAGAAATTCGTGCAGCGTCGGCGCGTTTGCGGCAAGTTCTCGATCGCCCGTATTTTTCGAGTCAAGAATACGCAGCGCGTTTGTCGAAAGGCGCCTTTGCGAATCCGCGGAGAGTTTGTCTTTCAGCGGCTCGAAGTATCGGATGAGGGCCTCGCGATAGCGTTCTCGCGTGGTCGGACCGCCAAGCGAGTTGACGATCACCTCAACGTCAGGGATGCGGAGCGCTTGTAACACGCCATGCAGCAAATCGATCAGCTCGGCGTCGCACCCAGGACCCGCGTCGCCAAGAATCTCCGCGCCGATTTGGTAGAACTGGCGATAGCGACCCTTTGCTGGTCGCTCGCCGCGAAACATGGGACCGGCGTAGTACCAACGCGTGATTGGCTCGCGTGCGTGGACGGTGTGTTCGAGATAGGCCCGAACGGCTCCCGCGGTGCCCTCTGGCCGTAGGGTGAGCGCATCGTCGTGGTGCACAAAACTGTACATTTCCTTTTCGACGACGTCGGTCGTCTCGCCTACGGCCCGGACAAAGAGCGGGGTTGCCTCGACGATCGGCGTGCGCACCTCTGCGAAGGCCGCACGGGACAGCGCATCAGCAAAAGTCGACTCGACCCAGGCCCACTTGGTCATTTCAGCAGGCAAAAGGTCGTTCATGCCGCGAACGGCGCGCACCAGGGACATGTAGGGCAAGGGGGATAAACCGGCAGCGTCACAGGTGCAATCCCGGCGCGTCATTTGCGCCACGCCATCGCCAATCCCGTCGTTTCGTGCGCGGCAATGGCCAACGTCAGGGCATCTCGCTTGCACACCTTGGAAGTTGCTTCTTCAATCGACACCAGTCTAATTCCGAGGTCGATGAAGGCATGCGCCCTGGACTACGGCACGGTTCGCATCGGCGTTGCCGTCGCCGACGAGCTGGGCCTCTTCGCGCATCCTCGTCCTGTGATCTCCGCAAAGAACAATGGCCTCATGCTTCAGGCAATCGAAGACCTCGTCCGCGACGATGAGATCACGCACATCGTCGTCGGCCTTCCACTCGATATGAAGGGTGGCGAGGGGAGTTCAGCGGTTGCGGCTCGCCAATTTGCGGCCAAAGTTGCAGACGCAACAGGCCTCACCGTCGAACTCTGGGACGAGCGTCTATCGACCGCCCAGGCAAATAGATCACTGAAAGATCAATTTTCGGCAAAGAAGAGTCGAGCGCGGATCGACTCGGCCGCAGCGTGCGTCATCTTGCAATCTTGGCTCGAGGCACGAGGCGTGCGGTGAGCGACAGCAAACGCCCTAAGCGATCTCGCAAGAGTGGGCCCGAGAAAACACTCGGCCGTCAACTTGACATTGGCGACGCACTGACTCGCGCGAAAAGAAGGGACCCAAAGGGTAAGTCGCGACCCTTCTTATGGCTCACGATTGCCGCAATTGCGATCGCGATCCTTGGCGTTCTTGGATTTGCCACCGTCTACCCAACGGGCGCGGGACCGGGCGGGGGCAAGCTCGTGGAATTGAATCTGCCTCACGAGACACAGGGCGGCGACCTTGCAAACAAGGTGTGCAAGCACGAGCTCGTGCGATCGTGTTCACTATTCACTTGGTACGCGCGCTTGACGAACATTCGCGCCGCTGCCGGCGTGCACGTTCTTTTTGACGACATGTCACCGGGCGAGATCGTCTTGCGACTCGACCGGCGTGGAGCACACCAGAAGGTCACATTCCCTGAAGGGTACACGCGTTTTGATATGGGCAAGCGCCTTGAAGAGAAGCGCGTAACGTCGTCAAGTATCTTTCTCAAATCGACCGAAGACGCGGCGCTACTGAGCGAACTCGCGATCAGCGGCAAGTCTGCCGAAGGCTACTTGTTTCCTGCAACTTACGAATTTGTAGGAAACGCCGAGCCACAAGAAATCGTGCGCAAGATGAAGCGCGAGTTCGATAGACGATGGGCGACGCTGAACGATCGCTACGGCGCCGAACTGCTCGAGCTGCGATCAGGCGTAAACTTTGGTCAACACGAGATCGTGACGCTCGCGTCCATGGTCGAAAGAGAAGCGCGTGTCGACGACGAGCGACCCACGGTCGCAAGCGTCTTTCTCAATCGCCTTCGCGAACCGACCTTCACCCCAAAGCTATTGCAGTGCGATCCGACCGCCGCGTACGGCTGTTTGACGATGCGTCAGGCGATTCCAAGCTGCGCCGAGTTCAGTGGCAAGGTGACCGCCGCGATGGTCCACGACAGCGCGAACCCGTACAGCACGTACACCCACGAAGGTTTGCCGCCTGGGCCTATCGCCAACGCGGGCTACAAATCGATTGAGGCTGCGATTGCCGCGCCGAAGAGTAAGTACCTTTACTTTGTTGCGAAGGGCGATGGACGGCACACATTTTCTGAAACGTACGACGCTCACAACGCAGCCGTCCAAGGCAGCAAGAAGGGGCGCTAGCAATGTCTAAGGCGGTCCAACGCAGCAAGAAGGGGTCGGTAGTTTCGTGCTTGTAGCAGGCGACATTGGTGGAACGAATACGCGTCTATGGCTGCTCTCACCCGCAGGAAAAATAGTCAAGCGGTGGAACCAAAAGACACGCGACTTCGCGTCGCTTGAGGACGCCTTGACGACGCTACTGCCGGAGCACACAAGCATCTTTGCAGCATGCTTCGGCGTCGCGGGACCTGTCGGGAAGGGCCGATGCACGGCGACGAATTTCCCTTGGGTCGTCGACGAAAAGCGTCTTGCACGAAAGCTTGGCGCGAAGGTCATGGTCATCAACGATCTCGTCGCGCTTGCGTGGGGCACCACGACGGCAACACGCGTGACAAAGATCGCAGCGCGACCCGTCAAGCAAGGTTCGAATGTTGCCATAATTGCCGCGGGCACAGGCCTCGGTGAGGCGGCGCTCATTTGGCACCACGACAGTTACGTACCTCTCGCGACCGAGGGTGGCCACGCAGATTTTGCACCTCGCAGTGCACTTGAAGCCGAAGTACTCGCGTTCTTCCAAGAACGTGTTGGCGGTCGCGTCAGTGTCGAGCGCGTATTGTCAGGCGATGGAATTGGCGGTCTCTATGACTTTTTCGCAACTGGCAAGCGTGCACCAAAGGAATTTGTAACTGCTCCAGATCGCAATGTGGCAATCGTCGAGAGCGCGCTCGCGGGAACGAACCGAGCCGCCGTTTCCGCGGTCGAACTATTTGTCAGCCTCTACGGTGCCGAAGCGGGCAATCTCGCGCTTCGCACCATGGCGAGTGGGGGTGTGTGGGTGTGCGGCGCGATCGCGATTGCGCTCGAACGCTTGATCCGATCCCGCACCTTTTATGAGGCATTTGCGGGCAAAGGCCGTTTCGAGCCGATGCTGCGTTCGGTGCCGATTGCGATGTGTGCCGACCCTGATGTTGGGTTGCGAGGAGCGGCAAGTTGCGCTCTCGCGCTCACACGTAGATGATGCTTTTTCTAGACAGAGGAGCCACCGCATGTCAGCTGCGTTTTCTGATGCTTCACTCATCGACAAGGCCGTCTTCACGATCAAGGGACTTGCTATGGACGGCGTCGAGAAGGCCAACAGCGGCCATCCCGGCACTCCGATGGGCCTCGCAAGCATCACGTTTGAGATCTACGCGCGCTACATGCGGCACGATCCAAAGGATCCAGCGTGGCTAGGCCGCGATCGATTCGTGCTCTCGGCAGGCCACGCGTCGATGCTCCTGTACTCAATTTTGCACTTGTCCGGTTACGATTTGCCGATGAGCGAGCTTCAGGCGTTTCGCCAATGGGGCTCGAAGACCGCCGGTCACCCCGAACATGGCATGGTACCGGGTGTTGAAACGACCACCGGTCCACTGGGGCAAGGCGTCTGCAACGGCGTCGGTTTTGCGCTAGCGGCAAAATGGAAGCACTCAAAATTTGGGCAACCGTTTGAGGCATCGCACGTCT
>JAHFDZ010000384.1 GCA_023248745.1 Myxococcales bacterium
ATGAGCGTCGCGGGCGCTTTTGCACCTTCGCGCGTTTTTGCGATCTCGCCCCAGAGACGGACCAAATATCCCACGTCTTGTTTGAGCTGTTTCTTGGTGAGCCCTTCGGCGACGGTGCGAACGATGAGGCCGCCTGTGGGGGGCTTCATGCCTTCGATCGATTCTCGCAACCTCGCGCGTTCTCTTTCGGAGCCGATGCGCTTCGAAACGCCGATGTGCTCGACGGTTGGCAAGTAGACGACGTAGCGACCTGGCAGCGAGATGTGGCTTGAGCAGCGCGCGCCCTTGGTGCTGATGGGCTCTTTGGTGATCTGGACGATGATCGTTTGGCCTTCTTTGACCACGTCGCGGATGGGCGTCGACTTTGAGATGCGCGAGATGCCGCCGGCTTCTGCGGTGCGGTTGTCACGATCGCTTCGAGAGCCACCTTGACGGCCACGGCCTCGACTGTCGCGGCTGTCGAAGCGTCGTCCGCCACGTTCGCCCGGAGCAGGCTTGGCGCCTGCTGGAGGCGGGAGCGAGGGACCCCGTCCGCTGGATGGTCTATTTTCTTGACGACCCCGCCCTCGGCCTCGGCCGCGGCCACTTTCGCGCGGCGCTGCGGCCTTGGGCATCGGGGCATCGGGATCGGTGATGGTGAATCCTGGAAGGTCAGGATCGTCGAAGATATCTTCGTCTTCGCCTGCGTCGAGCGCAACGGGCGACGTGGGGCGTTCTGATTCGACGGTGCCTTCTTCGCCTGCGGGAGGTGCGCCCGGCGCAAGCGTGTCACGCGAGGCAATGGCGGCCTTGTCGAAGGTGACCGCGCGCGGTGCGGTTTCTTTGGCGCGGGCAGGAGCCGGGACACTTGCCGCGGCGGCGCTGAGCGTATCGAGGATGGCACCTCGCGCGGTGACCTCGCCTGAGTCTTCGGCAATCGCGCGTTCGTCGCCTTCGCTGACGTGGTCACGGATCGCTTCTTCGAAAGTGATCTCGCGTTGTTTTATTTTGCTTGCGACCGCTGGCTCGCCGCCCATCGAGCTTGCGTCGGGTACGCGCGCGTCGGGAATGGCTGCGACGGCCACAATGTCGCGTTCGGATGTAGGAGGAAGCGCGACCTCCGACAGGAACGGAATGCGGGCCGCCCCGCGCTCGGATGGAATCTCGCTCTCGTCGGGGGTTTCGTCGTCGCCCAGCTCGGCGTCGCGCGCTGGAGGTGCGATGCTCTCAGCCTCTTCGGCGGCAGCCGCTTCGTCCGCTGCGAGCTCTTGTGGATCGATCTCTTCGCTGCTGCTTCCTGCGCCACCGGTACCGCCATTGCCGCCTTCTTCGCGATCGCGTGCGTGCCGCCTGCCGCCTGCGAGGTATGCCTCGAAGTCGTCCGGCCGAATCAGATCTTCGACGTGGAGAAACGCCGCACGTTCGAGACCGATGTCGATGAACGCAGCTTGAAGGCCTGGGAGGACGCGCGTGACCTTGCCAAGGTACACGTCGCCGACGTTGCCGCCTTTTGGCGTAACCCCGCGCCGTTCGATGTGGAGTTCAGCAATAATTCCGTCTTCAATCAGTGCGACGCGCGTTTCGCGGATATCGCAGCTGATCACCAGCATATTTTTGGCCATCGTAGGAACAGAGTCTTTCCCGCTCGGACGCGTCCCGTGAAGACGTCAGCGCAAGGCGGCTCGCTTTGTGGTGCGAGGTGGCGGGTGCGCGGGGCGGTCTTTGACAGAGGAGCATGGCGATTGAGCGAAAGTGGGAAATAGGAAGGTCGGCGCAACCTCGCGCCAGCGGAAACATCAGTCACACAAGCAGGGCCGAGCGTCGGCTCGCGCCATCGAAACAAAACGCGCGCCTTTTAGAGTTTGAGAAGCGCGAAACAACGAAGTTGCTGAATCAATGCCTTGCTGCCCAAAGCTGCGGCGGCAAGGAAAACTTGCGGCGAAGCAACGGCCCCGCCTAACCGACTGAGGATACTTGAGAACGCGTCCACTGGCTAGGGCCTCGGGTCGCGATTTAGTTGCGCGTCTCGAGCTGATAATATTTAGTAAAATCAACAACTTGTGAACGATGGCACCCATCCTGCGCGCACGCGCGCAAAGGACCCTCGTTGAATTAGAAAAACTCAGGCGTCTGCGGCGAGGTGCCGAAACGACCCGCCACGCCGCACGCGCGTGCCCTTGCCGACCGCCGTAGCGATGCGGGCGAACGACCACATGGTGCCTCGGAACTTGGCGAGCTTCGATTCACCCACGCGCTCGTGATACGGAATGGGCGTTTCGATCACGTCGTAGTTCGATCGCGCTGGGAGAATGAGCGTGTCGAGTGGAAGCGCGTCGCCTTCGCCGTCGAATGCGAACGCGCGGACCATGCTTGAGCGGTAAGCTCGCATGCCGCTGTGGACGTCGGTTGTTGGGATACCGTGAACGATTTGCGCCGTGGCGGCGAAGACGCGGTTCGCGATGAAATTGGGGATCGGCATCGCTTCGGGTTTGCTGTGGGTGCGGCTCGCATTCACCATGTCGGCGCCCTGTTCGAGTAGGCCCCGCAGGCGCGGAATTTGGTCGGTCGGGTACGTGAAATCGCAGTCGAGGTAGATGAGCGCTTCGGTGTCTCGCGCGGCCTCGTACATCAGGCGCTCCATCGCAGGCCCGTGGCCTCTCGGAGGCAGCTGCCGAATCACGCGCGCACCCTTTGCAATCGCAAGTTCGGGTGTGCGGTCGCTCGAACTGTCGATAATGAGCAGCTTGGCGTCTGGGGCATACTGACGAATCTCGTCAATCATCCGTTCGATGCTCGTCTCTTCGTTGAGCGTGAGCATGCCGATGGTGAGCGAGAGCGGGCCAGGCTTTGGCCGCTTGCGCGCAACCACAACGAACCCCGTTCGCGCTGCAAAACGCTGACCAAAACGCGCTCCGGTATCGACACGCATCGCCTCTAGGCCGCCCGCGCGGACTTGGGCGAATGCATCTTTTGGGCTTGTGCCTGGCCGGTACGGAATGAGAGCGTGCCCGCCATCGGTCAAGCAACTGGACCATACCGCGAGGGTCTCACTCGTTACAGAAGTCGTGGGCTCAATCGTCAAGAGATCGAACGACTGCGTGTGTGCGCCGATGGATCCGGCGTCCTCACCCGTTGAGACCACGCGGGCGTCGATACGCGCTGCCGCTGCGTCAATGACGTCGTTGCGAGGCCCGATGTGAAGAACGGCCCGGGGGCGCCCAAAGGAGGTCAAAATTGCGCGATCGGAAGGCGAACCCATAATAGGGTGGCCTCTTACCACCCGCCGCGCGGATGGGCGACCACGATTTGTTCCCGAGGGGCAAGGCAGCGTAGGGCTAAGTCCCCACGGCACGCAGGGTGCTGCCGACGGAAAGGTGGCGAGTGACGCCCTCTGCAACGCGGCGTCCGTCGGCGATGGCCCAGACAACGAGGGATTGGCCGCGCGCGTTGTCGCCGGCGGCGAAGAGATTGGGCACGCTGGTCTTGCCCGCGGGATCGGTGAGCAAATTACCGCGCCCGTCGAGTGCAACGTCAACTCCCTTGACGACGGAAAGTTGCGGGCCCGTAAAGCCCATGGCGAGCAGGACGAGTTCGCACGGGATGTGGAATTCGGAGCCGGCAACTTCGACGAGCTTGCCGCCTTCAAGCCTTACACGGATGCAGTCGACTCCTTTGAGGTGCCCATTTTCGCTACCGAAGCCCTTGGTCATGACGCCCCAGTCGCGCCTTGCGCCTTCCTCGTGCGAGCTCGACGTTCGGAGCATGAGAGGCCACTCTGGCCATGGATTTTCGGGCATGCGGACGAGCGGCGGCTTGGGCATGAGCTCAAGGTTCTTCACTTCTGTGGCGCCTTGTCGAATCGACGTTCCGATACAATCAGAGCCGGTGTCGCCGCCGCCGATGACGAGAACACGTTTGCCTTTGGCCGAAAGTGCACGCGACGGTTCGATGGTGTCGCCGGCGATGCGTCGATTTTGCTGCGTCAAGAACTCCATCGCAAAGTGCACGCCGACGAGATCGCGTCCTGGAAGCTTTAGGTCGCGCGGGACCGCCGCGCCTGTTGAGAGCACAACGGCGTCGAATGTGCGGAGCAACTCTTCGAGCAACACCGCCTCGCCCACGGAAGCGCCGTAGCGAAATGTAACTCCTTCGGCGATCATTTGCGCTACGCGCGCGTCGAGGATGGTCTTCTCCATCTTGAAGTCGGGAATGCCGTAGCGAAGCAGGCCGCCGGCGCGATCGTCGCGCTCAAAAATTGTGACGGCATGACCCATGCGCGCGAGTTGTTGGCTGCACGCCAGGCCGGCGGGTCCGGACCCGACAACCGCAACGCTCTTTCCGCTCTTTACGGTCGGGCGAATGGGTTCGAGGTGGGAAACTTCGTGCTCGGCGATCGCGCGTTCGATGCTCTTGATGGTGACGGGCACTTGCTCGATGTTGAGCACGCACGATGCTTCGCAAGGCGCAGGACAAATGCGACCGGTGACTTCGGGAAAATTGTTCGTTTCGGCAAGGCGGTCG
>JAHFDZ010000139.1 GCA_023248745.1 Myxococcales bacterium
GCCGCTCCCGCTTGACGGGATGAACACGGTCGGCCTCGACATCGACAAGATCGTTGATGGTGTACACAGCACCGGCAAGCAAGCAAAACACAAGGGTTGCGAGCGCGGCATGACTTGTGACGCGCAGGTTCAGCAGTGGTTCGCCTTTAGGGCCAGTTTCAAACACGTCCTGGTGGAAGAACATGGGCGCGAGCACGAACAGGTTCTTTACCCATTGGTGCGGTCGCACGGTCTTAATGAGGCCTCGCAACATTCGGTCGTCACCGTATCGTCCTCGGCTAGGGTCTGTCCGCATTTTCCGACCCGTGAACGTGCCTTCACTTGCCCCGGCTCACAAACCCGCGGAAACTCCGCGCGTGAAACGCATTGCAGCACTCGCCGTCCCTCTCTGCCTTATTGGCACGAAGGCAATCGCCGCCCCTTCACTTGATCTTCTCGACGTTCACCACCTTCAGGCGCGCGTCCGCGAAACGCACGGTGCTGATCGGTATACGCAGATCCGCGAGCTCTTTCGCGCATACGCGTACACCGAACCACGTTGGGTGATCGAAGGCCTTGCGGCGATCGGCGGTGATCGCGCGCTCAGTCCACAAGAGAGGGCTTACGCGCTCACCTACGAAGCGTACGGACGAGCCTCACTTGGCGATTTCGACGGCGCACGCTCAAAATTGACCGATGTTGGTTACGTTTTCGACTACTGGATCGCGGGACCGTTCGACAACGAGGGAAAGTCGGGTCTCGACAAGGAGTTCGGCCCCGAATCGGCAAAGCTCGACAGCAGAGCAACGTACGAAGGCAAAGAGCGCAGGCCCGTCACGTGGCGAAAGGTAACTTCGCTCGGACCTTTTGGATGGCTCGATGGTTCGGCATACTTTCGGCCAATCCAAGACGCCTGTTTTTACGCTGCGGTTGGCTTTCATCGCGCCGAGCAAAAGGCAGCACCCATTACGGTATTCGCAGCCTCGAGCGGTGGCCTGCGCGTTTGGTGGAACGGGAAGCCAATCCTCGTCGACGAGAAGTACCGCGACATCGATCCCGATCGCCACGGAGCGCTCGTCTCTCTCGAAGCCGGCGAGAACCGACTCGTCGTCAAGGCCTGCGGCACCGCTCAGCCTCCGGTGTTGAGCGTCCGTATCGGCAACGCCGACGGTGGTCCCTTCAAAGCGCCGAGTGCACGCGAACCCTTCGGCGAACCGCCAGCCCCATCCGAAACGGCCAACAAGAAAGCCGTCGCCGACATCGGCACGCTCGCTCGCGCCTCTCGCGAAGGGGAGCACGGCAACGATGACGCCAAAGAACGCTACGCCCACTACCTACACGCGACCCATGGCGATGACCCTGCAGAGAACATCGCGCGCAAGTGGCTCAGTGCTGCCATCGACGCAAAACCAACCATGGCGCGTTACATTTTCGCCGCCAGCATCGCAGAAGGTCCCAACCAACGCGCGCGATACCTCGAAAAAGCGACCGCTTTAGCGGTCCATAGCCACACCGCACCCGATCTCGCCGCGCTCCAGTTTGCCAAAGCCGAACTTGTGCGGTCGAGCTTACACGAGGTGGACGCACTCTCGCTCTACGAAGAAGCGCTCGACGCATCACCGCGCGACATCGAAGCGACCGTTTCACGCGCCGAACTGCTCGCGCAACTTGGCCTCAACGAAACGGCGCGGGCCTTACTTGCCGAAGCGCTCGCACGATCACCGCGAGCCGCGCTGCTCCTGCGCGCAATGGTCAACCAACTTCGACAAATGGACCGTACAACCGAGGTGATGTCGTACGCAGCGCGCTACGACGCCGTGCGCGCAATCGATCCGAGCTTGCCGTGGTCAAAGGTCGAACTTGCAATCGCCAAGCGAGACCAACCGTCAGCAATCGCAAATCTTCAGCGCATCTTGCGCATCGCACCCGAAAACGCGAGTTCAATAAAGCGCGTGGGCGATTCGTTCTTGCAGCTGGGTGACTACCCATCTGCACAAACGACCTACCTTCGTGCCCTTTCGCTCGCGCCCGACGACGTAGACGCGCTCAAAGCGAGCGCCGATGCCTTCGGTCTCGCCGGCGACATTGACGCTCAGAAAAAGCGGCTCGAACGCATCGTCACGCTGATGCCCCAGAAGCGAGAAATTCAGCAACAACTCGCCCATCTGAGCAACGCCCTACCAACACGCAGCGATGAGCAACAAGCGATTAAGCCAGAAGCATTTCTCGCATCTGCAAAGTTGCCAAAGGGCTCGGCATCAAAGCGCACGCTCGTGCGTCTTGCGCAAACCATCGTCTATCCAACCGGCCTCGCGAGTCGCTTTCATCAAGTCGTGTTTCAACCGCTCACCGAAGAAGGCACAAAGCAGTCAAGAGACTTTGCGTATGGCTACGAGGCAGAGTTTCAAAGCGCCTCGTTGCGACGTGCGCGCGTCTATCACGCCAACGGCACGTTCGAAGATGCGACTGAGCGCGGCGAAGGCGCGGCAAACGATCCGAGCATGAACATGTACACGTCGGGTCGAACTCAGTACGTGCGCTTTCCAAAACTCACCACATCCGATGTCGTCGAGGTCCACTACCGCATCGACGACACAACGCCTTACAACGCCTACGCCGACTACTTTGGCGAAGTGACGTACCTGCAGTCCACAGAGCCCACCGTCCTCGCGCGGTATGTTCTCGACACACCCAAGTCGCGCACACTGCACTTCAACGCGCTCGAAGGTACCGGCATCACCAGCAAGTCGACCGAAACGGCGGATCGCCGCGTTTACACTTTTGAGGCGCAAAACTTACGCGGCCTCGAGAGCGAGCCCGGCATGCCACCACTCACCGAGCAACTCGCGCACGTGCACGCTTCGACCTATGCGTCATGGGAAGAGATGGGCCGCTGGTACTGGGGCTTTGTCAAAGACCAGCTCGTTGCCGACGAAGAACTCCGAAGGCTCGCCAAATCCCTCACCGCTTCTCTCACCACCGATCGCGACAAGGTAAAGGCCATTTACCGATACGTCGTCCAAAGCACGCGCTACGCCGCACTCGAATTTGGCGTCCACGGCTACAAACCGTACCGGTGCGCGCAGATCGTCGCGCGAGGCTTCGGCGACTGCAAAGATAAAGCAACTTTACTTTATACACTTCTTCACGAGGTGGGGATCGAGGCTCGACTCGTCATCGTACGAACGGGACACAAAGGCCTCTTCGAACGCTCACCCGCAAGCCTCGCGCCTTTCGATCACGCCATCGCTTACGTGCCATCGCTCGATCTCTATCTCGACGGCACCGCCGAATACACCGGCTCTCGCGAACTTCCCACGATGGACAACGGCGCTATCGCCTTGCAGGTCGGCCCAAATTACACCGCGTTAGTTACACTTCCTGAGGCTCTGGCAGAGAGCAACGGAAGCACACGCCGCATCGATGCAAAACTTACGGCAAGCGGCAGTGCCACCGCGAAGGTGCACATCGACATTCGCGGTGTTGAGGCAGGCGCGGCGCGAACACGTTTTCATGCCGCCGCGACCCAAAAACAGCGCCTTCAAGACTGGCTCGGACGCTTGATTCCCTCCGCAAAGGTTCTCAAGTCGACCGTCTCATCGCTTGACGATATCGAAGCGGATCCCTCGTTCGATCTATCGGTCGACGTTCCACAATTTGCCCGCAAGGACGGCAACCTGCTCGCAGTGGGCATCGGCCCGCGCACAAGTCTGATTCGCACGCTCGCACCCACCAAGTCGCGCACGCTTCCGCTTCGGCTGCCCGCACGTCAAACGCAAAAGGACACCTGGAAAATCGAGCTGCCACGCGGCGCCAAGGTTCGCTCCGACGAGGTCGGCGCGCTCAAAAAGCAGCTGCTCGTAACGCCAGGAGCCAAACTCGAACTCGTGACCGAGGTGAGCGGCAATATCGTCACCGTAACTTCCACCGTGACAATCGATCGCACGCGCTTCTCCGCAGCAGAATACGTCCAGTTCAGAAAGTGGGCAGAAGACGCAGACCGCACGCTCGACAACCCGCTTCTCATCGAGGTGAGCCCATGAAGCGCGCACTTTTCACCTTGGCGATCGCTGGCGGTATCGCCACCCTGCCAGCCTGCGGCACGCTGGCGCCGAAGGCCCCCGTCAAGTCCATTGACGACTACCGAAAGGGCGATCCCAACGCTGAACGCGAATGGCTAGCCGAGCTCATCGTGCCAGGCGGCGACATCAAACGCGCCGAGCAAGCACTCGCCCACGCTTCGCCCAAAACGTTTGAGGGCCTCATCGCCAGCGCCCTCATTCATGAAGAACGCGGCCGAAGCCTCCAGGCCGCGGTCGCCTACTCCGAAGCCATCCGAATCGCCGCAACGACACCGGTCGACTTGAATGCCTCATGGTTTGCCGCCAATCGCTTTTCAAAGCTCACACGATATTTTCCCGAAGCTTACGCGGCGATCGCCAACGAAGTTGACCAATGGACCAAAAGGCCATCGCTACTCGGATGGCGCGCGCTGAGCGAACTGCACGAAGCTTGGGCCATGTGGCAAGCGTCACGCGGCGATCATAGTCTCGTCGAACGCGAAGTGACTGCGCGCGCAGGATGCGTCGGAATTGCGCAATTTGCGGGTCCTTTCGGCAAAAATCGGGCGAGCGATCTCCTGCAACACTGGCCCGCTGAAGTGCCAGGACCCTGGAAGGCCGCGTGGAGCGCAGAAGGCGCACTCGTTCCGCCCCACACCACCAAGGCACGCAAGCTGCTCTGCAACTTGGCGCCCGACGAAAGTGTGCGTCCAGGGATCTATTTCGTCGAAACATTCTTCGAAACCGATGACGTCGCGTCCCTTCTCATCGCTGTACGCGGCGCCACCGCCGTTTACATCGACGATCACCTGGTCCTCGAACGCTCGTCGCTCAAGTGGGGCTCATGGCTGCGATTTGGCGCCAGCGTGAGCGTTGCTCGAGGTCGCCATCGCATTGTGGCCAAGCTCTCGCAGCCTTCAACCAGCATTCGAATCCTGCAGTCCGATGGCCGCACGGCAAACATTCGCGCCGTGATTGATCCACACACGTATTCGCTCATCAAGCCAACCGTGCTCCCGAGCGACAATCCTGTCTTCGATGCCCTTAGTCGCGAGTCGCGCCTCGATGCGATTGAACGTTTTTTCGCGGCTCATACTGCCGTCCTCGAAGAGCACGGTGACATCGCCACTCGCTTCATGGCGCCACTCGTTACGCCCAGAGACGCAACACCAATTGCACTGCTCGCAGCGGAGCAATTTGTAACAAGCGATGAGACACTTCCTCAAGCACTCCGAGAGACAACCGCCCAGACCTACGTCACGCGGGCGACCGAACGCGAACCCGGTCTTTTGCGCATCCGTCTCGGCGCCATCCGTCGAGAGCTTCGCGAACGCAGCCTCGAAGAACTCGTCGGCTCACTCGAGAAACTCGTGCGCGAATTTCCTGAACGTCCAGAACCTTACGAAACGCTCGCAAAGGTTTACGCCGCACTTGGATGGCGGGCAGAACGGTCAAGTACCTTACGCAATTTAGCAAAACGTTTTCCCCACTACCCGGCGGGACTCGAAGCCGCAATAAGCGGTCTCGAAGAAGACGGATTCCTGATCGAAGCCGATCAACTCACCGCGACGCTCAAGCGCATTCAACCCAATCGTGCAACGTCGCTGAGCCGCGCTATCGCCACACAAGATTGGAAGACAGCGCTCACCGAAGCCGAAGCCCTTCGGGAAAAAAATCCAGCGAGTGAGGTTGCGTTACGCAAACTCATCGAAGTTCTCAATCGAAGTGGCGAAAGTACGCGCGCCGAGGCGCTCACCCGAGAATTGAACGTGCGCTTTCCCAAAGACGCCGCTGCAAAACTCGCCATCGCCGATCTTGGCCTCTCCAAACACGACGTCAATTCACTTGACGATGCGCTGCGCGAGAGCATCCGCGAAGGTCTGCCTACACAAGAGCTAGAACGCACGTCGTGGGCACTGCGGCAAAGCGCACTTCTCGAGGGCTACCGCGTAAGTGGCAAGGGTGCGATCGCCGACTTCGAAGGGTGGCGCAAAAAGGGCCACGAGCTCGCCGGCACGATGGCACGCGTCCTCGACTACTCGGCTATCTGGGTGAATAGCGACGGCTCGAGCGATCTCCTCGAGCACCAAGTTCAGCGCGTGCAATCGCAAGAAGCCATCTCACGCGAGTCCGAAATGGCGCCGCCAGAGGGCCTGCTGTTGCGACTTCGCGTGATCAAACCCGACGGCCGCGAGCTCGAACCCGAAGGCGTCGCAGGCAAACCGACAATCACGTGGCCTCATCTCGAGGTCGGAGACTTCATCGAAGTCGAACACGTCATTCATCAAGGCCCTTCGTCGGACGGCTCCTATCGAAGCCCACACTGGTTCTTTCGCGAGCAGGACAAAGGCTACTTCCGCAGCGAGCTCGTTCTCATCACACCAAAGGGAAAGCCACTCACCACCGAAGTGCGCGGACCCGTCCCGCCACCAACCGAAACGCAACTGGGCGCGATGATCGCAAGGCGATGGCGCATGGATCTCTCGCCGCCAGTGCAACTCGAGCCAGGAAGCCCTTCGCCGCTCGAGTTTTTGCCCAGCGTTCGATCAGGATGGGGCATCACACTCGACAAGATGCTTGACAGTTACCGCGACGCCGCATTCGACGCGAGCCCACTCGACCCGCGCGTCACCAAACTCGCGCACGAGATCGTCGGCAGCATTCGAGGCAACGACGACCGAGCCCGACTCGTTTATCGCTGGGTGCTCGATACACTCGAAGACGGTCGCGAAAGGGACGCGCGACGCATCGTGCTGGGACGCGCAGGCTCGCGCGTCATTGCGCTCTTGCACCTGCTTCGCCACTTAGGCATCGAAGCGACACCTGTGATCATACGCAGCAAGTTCGCAACCGCGCCAATTGGACCCATGAGCGAGGTAGACGCACTTGACGGCCTCTTGATTCGCGTCGCGGTCGGAAACGGCAAGTCGCGATTTCTTTCGGCCACCGATAAATTGCGGCCCTACGGTTACATTTCGCCCGAACTTCGCGGACAGAGCGGCTACACCCTCGACGGCAAGGCGACGCCTGTCGAAATTCCCGACGACAGAGACAGCGACGCCATCGTCTACGACGGCCGCGCGGTCCTCGACCCCTCGAACAACGGCAACGCAACCGCCGAGCTCACCATGACGGTCAGCGGCTCGCGTGCTTCTGCGCTTCGTCAATTTCTGGAGACCGCACAAGACGGAAAGCGGATTGACCTTTTCGAACGCGAGGTCATGGGCAGCACACTCGGCAATTGTCGCGTCACGAGTTACAAATTGGCGAATCTCAAAAACTACGATTCACCGCTCACCGTTCGGCTCACCGCCAAATGCGAAAGCATGTTGACGAAGGCAGGCAAGGGCTTCCTTTTGCGGTCTCTATTCCCCGTCGACGTCGCGCAGCTCGCCGCATTGCCTGATCGCGAATCGCCTTACCTTCGCCGCCAAACGTTCACCGGCCGCATCCACTACGAGGTCATCGTCCCCGAGTCTCTCAAGATGCCAACATCACTTCCCGACACGACAATCGGGCAAGGCCTCTTCAAGGTTGAGATTCGCGACAAGGTCGAAGGGCACGCAATTGTCATCGATCGTACGGTCGAAATGCCAATCGCGCGAATCGCGCCCGGCCCCGACTACGTGGCGTTCCGCGCGTTTACCCAAGAAGCGCACGCCGCAATTAACCGCGAAATCTTGCTCGGCGCGGCAACGAAATGAGACGCTCGGCACCGCGGCCCTGCGTCCTTTTCGTTCTAAACTCATCCCTTGGCGGTACGGGCTTCCCTATACAGATGTGATAGAAGGTAGGACATGGGAAATAGGGTGCACGGTGCGCGAGTCTTCACTTGGTTGCTGCTGAGCGGTGCACTTGCCTACGCGGGTTGCAGCAGCAGCTTGCTCGACGATGGCGGCACCGGTAGCGGCGACGGGGGCACTGGGGGCGACGGCGAAAGCTCTGCCGATGGCGGCAATAAGGACGGCGCTGCGTTGAACGATGGCGCGGGCGACGGCGCCTCGATCGACGGAAACAATCCGACCGATGGCGGCCTCGACTCAACCGTCAACCCCGTTGACGGCAGCAGCGACGGCACAGTGGTCACAGGCGACAGCGGCGAAACCGACGGTGGCGATGCAACCGTCGTGATCAAGGACGGCAGCACCTCAACCGACGCAAAGCTCGATGTGGCCTTCACGTTCGACTCAGGCAACACCGACGACGCAGGGTTCAACTCCGACGCCGCATGTGTCAACGCACCCATTCTGGCCGAGCCAGCAAAGCTCGACCTCTACTTCATGTTCGATCGCTCCACGTCGATGAAGGAGCCCACATGGGTCAATAGCGACAACGACATCACCCGTCCGTGGGACTGCAACATCGGTCAATCCGTCCCCGATAAGTGGTGCCGCTCCATCAATTCACTTTCCCAGTATCTGAACTCGACAAGCGCGACGGGCAACGCGGCAGCGCTTCAGTACTTCGCCAGCCTCGACAACTCCGTCTGCACCGGCGTTGAGTACGCCATCCCAGAAGTCCCATCGACGAAAACGTTTCTAACGCTACCCAACACGTCGTTCGATACGTCGCTGAACAACGCGTATCCAATGACTTCCACGCCCACGATTGCTGCGGTTCGAGGTCTAGGCCTCGTGGCGGCAGACCCGGTTTACCATCGCGTTGGGCGCAAGCTCGTCAACATTCTCATCACCGATGGCGATCCCAACGGCTGCAACGTCGACCCCGTGTGGCCGCACACTGGCGATATCCCGTACATCCAAACGCAATTGCAGGGCACGTACACGTCATACAACGTTCCGACCTACATCATCGGCATGACGGGCGCGACGTTCGCCAACCTTGAAACCATGGCCATCGGCGGCAACGGCGCCGTTCACAACACCACCATCGGCAACATTCAAAACACGTGCGGCAACGGCGCCCAAACATGTCGCCACTGGAACGTCGCTGACGGCAACAACAACGCGCTGCTCGAAACGCTCAATCTCATTCAAAAATTCGCGCTCTCCTGCAGCTACGCCGTGCCCACCAGCGACGCAGGCCTCGTCGACACGAACAAGATACAGGTTCAATACGAGCCTGGCGTCGACGCGGGTGCGCCGCAAATCTTGAACAAAGTGACCAACGTTGCGGCCTGCTTGGCCGACGGCGGCACTGGCGGTTGGTACTACGACAACAACACCAACCCAACGAGCATCAACCTGTGCGCGTCAACGTGCCAGACCATCGAAAACGACATCGCCGGCAAAGTGCGTCTGCTTCTTGGCTGTCAAGGAAGTTGACCCTTTGATCGGCGGGTACGTCTTTCGTCTCCTATGAAGCGCGTCGTTTCCGCATTCAATTGGAGCGCATTGCCGTCCGCCAGCAAGGCCGACCGAACGGCCCTTCGCGAGGCGCGGGACATCATTGTTCACTATGTTGACGATGCGCGTTTCGTGACCGAACTCGCGCGGGTGTCTCCTGAACTTGCCGTACAATCGCCACGCGTCGGGACCAAGAACACCTGGCTCCCCAACGCGATTGCCGTGCGGCTCTCGTCGACGGACGTCCTTGGAACCGCGCCAGGTGCGATCCTCGAGATCGACACAGCCTTCGCGGTTGCCATCGTTTCGCGCTTGCTGTCCCGCGACGGCGTGCCCTTTGTGCGCGCACGTGTCGCGCCTGATGCGCTCGCAGGCGCGTGGTGCGCCGTGCTCATGCGCGTTCTTCGCGGCTCAAGCCGGAACGACGCGGCGCTTGTCGCATTCGAAGCCGGTCCAGCTGAGCGCGTCACCGGCGCGTGGCTTGCGCACGGCATCGCGCATACCGCACTCACAGGAACGCTGGTGCATGCCGAGCAAACGTACCCTTATAGGTTACTTATTGGCGCCCATCCCCAAGTGCCTGCGCGGCCGTTCCAAAGAGAGCACCTGAAGCAAATGGGCCGCGTCCCACTTCGTCTGCCCCTTGTTGGTGCTGAGGGAACCCTCACGCGCGATGAGTTCGACTCCATCCGAGTCGGGGATTCTTGGCTCCCTGACGTGTGGCACGTCGAACGCAAAGGCAACACGATCGCGGGTAACCCCCTCGTCGCCACACCCGACTTCAGTTATGGGTGGCGTGCAACCATTACGCGTCAGACCGAAGTCACGCTCGGCGACGTCACCGCCATCCAGAGCCCCATGACGACCGACCCTCACGACAGCAGCGACGCGCTCATCGCCGGACTCGGTAGCGCTCCGCTCTCACTTCGGCTCGAGCTCGGTTCAATCGAGCTAACCGCACGGGAATGGGCTTCGCTCTCGCCCGGCGCAGTATTGTCAACCGGCTTACCAATCGGCACGCGTGTCATTCTTCGCACCGGCAGCGTCGCCGTCGCAACGGGTGAACTAGTCAATGTCGAGGGCGAGCTCGGCGTCCGCATTTTGGAGCGAATCCCATGATCGATCACGCAAAGTCAATATTGTTGACCATTGTCATGCTCGCGTCAGCTTCTGGCTGCGACAACAACAAAGCCGGCGGTGCATCCACGCCAAGTGCGAGCGCAAGTGCTGCGGCGACGTCCGCAACGCCCTCAGCATCGGCGAGCAGCGCACCCAAGAGCGCACCGTCAAGTAGTGGAACCACAGCCCCCGCAGCGGGCGCAGAAGCAAGTTGGGCAGGCAGCTACAAGAGCGAAGCTGGCAGCATTTACGTCCCGACCGAAGTCGCCAACGGCAAGGATTGGAAAGACGTCAAATGGCGCGGCGACCTCTCCAATAGCGGCCTCGGCGATGGCCCCATGACGCTCACGATCGATCCCTCAGGTCGCGTGAGCGGATCGCTCGAAGGGCCTCTCGGCCCCGCGATCATCAACGGGCAACTCATCGAAAACAGAGTAACCGCCACCATCACGCGAAAAAATACGAGCGACGGCGGCTTCGTCGGAACGCTCACCGGCAGCGTCGAGGACGCCAAAGTCACGGGCACAATGAAACTCTCGCAACGCGAGGCGAGCGTCATCCGCTCGGCAACATTCTCAGCGTCCAAGAAGTAGCGCTGTTCGACGCGAGAATGGCCCCAAGGGGATAAAAGAGCACAATCGCGACAACGTCAGTCCAGCCGAAGATGCCGGGAACCGCACCGGGCCACTGAACAAACTCGAATCCGAGCGCGACCACGTAACCGAAGAGTAGCCAACGGCGGCGCTCCTTGTCCGTGAGCCAGATGAGAGAGAGTGCGGCGCCTAGCGCATACGCCGCCAATCCATCAACTAACGAATCGTTAACAAAATGCGGCAGTTGCGCAACCAGAGGCAGCGTCTTCACCCTCATCGTTTCGACGCCCCCAATTCGGCCCATCCATGCGAGAATAGGCACGTCGAGGCTTCGAAACGCGAGGTAGAACCCCAACCCAAGGCCGAGGGGAACCCCAACATGCACCAACCATGGGACACTTCGGCGCATTGTCACTGAAGGTACGCGTTATCAACGACTTGCTGCAAGCTGAGACCCGCGCTTTGCGGGTGACCACACGAGGGAGAAATGAAAAACAAACTGGCTTCGTTCATCTGTCTGGCCTTCTTCGCTGTTTCTGCCATGGGCACCGGTAAGAAGAAGCCCGAAGACGCTGGGTTGCCTGTCGCGACCGCTACGGTCGAACCAACCGCAACGGCAACGACGACCTCCACGGCAAAGCCAGGAAAGAAGCCTTCCGCCGGCGACGGCAAGCCCGACCCCGCGGCAGATTACAAAGGTTTCGAAGACGCAAACCTCGATGGCAAGAAGGCATTCGGCAAGACCGTTCTCGCGCGCATGCGTCGAACGAGCTCCACCGAAAGCACCTTCACGGGTTACACCTGCAACGACAAAGGCGGCGGCAGCAATTCGGCGCTGCTTTCGTACACCGACGCCCAACGCAACTCCGTGCGGGCAATGCCCATGCTGACAAACTACCGCGACACATGTCCGCGCGTGCTGTTCAAGATCAAAGGCACCCAGAACTACTCAAAGAACTTCCGTGGCGACGTGGTCGAAATCCTCGATGTCACCCCCGAAGAGGCCGAGGCTCCACCCGCAGGCGCGGACTACGGTTCGCTCGACGCAGTCATGTTGGACGGCCCCGCAAGATACAAGGGCAAGACCGTCGAGTTTGAAGCCTACCGCACGGGTACGAAGGATAAATACATCAACGTGACGCAATGCAACGCCGGGGGCGGTTTTATGGAACTCAAGTTCACGGCCGATCAACGGGATGCCGTCAAAAGCGTCTCGACCGAGTACAACCACTGCTCCACGATCAAGGCAAAGCTTGGCTCACCAAGCCCCTACAGCCGATATTTTCTGAACGCCCAGCTCGTTTCCGTAAAGTAAATTTACTAAACTCATGAGCCATTCGGCGGCGAGCGACACATCCCGTGTCCTCGCCGTTTTCGCATCGCACGCGCGCTGAGCGGTACGGCAGCAATCGCCAACTGACGCCAGCTCAAAACGGCCCTAAGCAGTTGTCCGTGAGATCATCCGCTCCGTGTCATTCTGAGCGAAGCGACGGCCATTTTCATCCGCACACGCAAAACCCTTCGTCACCATGCTGAGCACCATTCCGTTCTTTGGCACTGCGCTCTTGGTCTGCGTGCTGTTTGGTGCGCTCTACACATTTTCGGTGGCGCTCGTTGCAGGCAAGAACGGCCAAGTCGGCACGCTCCAAGCCGCACGACTTGGCGCCTATGGCACGGTCGCACTCGTCGCCTGCGCCGTCTTGTGCCTCGCCTACGCATTTCTCACGCACGACTTTCGCATTCGCTACGTGAGCCACTACTCCGATCGGTCGATGCCCATCGGGTACCTCTTGACGGCCCTTTGGGGTGGTCAAGATGGTTCACTTTTATGGTGGCTCTTTTTGCTGAGCCTCTACGTCGGCGCGTGCGTGTGGTGGATGGGCCTGCGGTATCGCCAGCTGCAGCCTTACGTAATCGCAACGCTGATGGTCATCATCGGCTTCTTTTGCGTCCTGATGATGTTCGCGGCCAATCCGTTTTCAAAGAACCTGAGTGGCGCGCCCATCGACGGCGAAGGCCTCAATCCGTTGCTCCAAAGCTATTGGATGGTCATTCATCCGCCGTGCCTCTACACCGGGTTTGTCGGCTGCACGATTCCGTTCGCATTCGGCGTCGCAGCACTTGTAACGGGCAGACTCGATCAAGAATGGGTCGTCGCAACGCGCAAATGGATGCTCTTTGCGTGGCTCTTTCTCGTCATCGGGAACACGCTCGGAATGGTCTGGGCTTACGAAGAGCTTGGCTGGGGCGGCTACTGGGCATGGGACCCGGTCGAAAACGCGGCCTTCATGCCGCTGCTTTGCGCGACGGCGTACGTGCACTCGAGCATGATTCAAGAGCGTCGTGGGATGCTCAAAGTCTGGAACGTCTTTCTCATTTGCTTGACGTTCTTCATGACGATCTTCGGCACGTTCCTCACGCGGTCAGGCGCCATCGCGAGCGTGCATGCGTTTGCCCAATCATCGATTGGCACGTACTTCGTTTGGTTCCTCGTCTTTGTCTTCGCCATCACGTTCTCACTCATTCTGTACCGCTTGCCCGAGCTGCGTGATGCGGCGCCCACGAAGCGGTTGCGCATCGCTGCGCTCGTGAGTGGATGGTTCGTTGTTGCCTTCACCTTGGCCGTTCTCGTGTTTGTGAGGCCAAGAGGGATGATTGGCGCGCTCAACGCCGTCGCACCCGCCGCGCTTATCGCCATCGATGTATTTCTGGTGTTCGGGGCGCTGATTTTCGCGATCCTTTTTCTCTACGGATTTATCGCCAAGGACACGACGGTCGCACCGCACCGTCCGCTCTTGCGTTCAGCGGCGTCGCGCGAGTTCACTTTCATTTTGAACAATTGGGGCTTGCTCGTCCTGATGGTGTTCGTGCTCGTGTCGACCACTTTCCCGATGTTGACCGAAGCGCTCGCGAATACGAAAGTGAGCGTCGGACCGCCATTTTACAACGCGATCTTTCCGCCGCTTGCCCTCCTCGTCTACGCGCTTATGGGTCTCGGCACACTCTTCGGTTGGACGAAAACGAGCGAGAGTTCGCTCCGGCGCGCACTGGTCGCACCCGCAATCGCAACAATTGTAACTGTTGCGTTACATTTCGCGATCGGTAGGCGATTTGGCTATCCACCGGTGGTTTGGTCGAGCGCCCTCTACGACAACGGTTTCGGCGCGACACTCCGTTTTATCTCGGCGCATTCACCCTGGATCTCGATCGCGCTCTCGGCCTTCAACCTCGCCGTGATTGTGCAAGAGTTCTATTGGTTGCTGCGCGCGCGTATCAAGACGGGCAAAGCAAGTCTGTACTGGGTTTTCCTCGTTCCCACCGGACTCGTCGCAGCAAGCGTCATCACCGCACGTTTCGTTCCCAGTGCGGCGCTTCTTGTCTCGCGAACGCTGCAAGGCACAATCGTCTTCGTCATACTGCCAGTCACGCTCTACTGGTTCGCGCGCCTCGCTTCGCCTGCACGTCGTCGCTATGGCGGTTACATTTGCCACCTCGGCATTGTGTTTGCCTTTGTCGGCTTCACCGGCAAGGCGTGGTCGATCGATCACGAACTCACAATGAAGCCCGGACAAGAGATCGACTTCTTCGTCGAGACCTCTCGCGTTGGCCTCTTTCAAAATGATGCCTACCGCGGCGACAGCTACCGCATGACGTACAAGGGCGTTAGGCGCGAAACCGACCTCAGCAAGATGTCGATCATCGCGGATGTCACCATCACCCGAAACGGACAGCACTTCGCCGACCTGACGCCAGGCAAAAACATCTACAACAAGATGCCCGAAAGCCCGACGACCGAGGTGTCGATTGGACGCTCTCCCTCGGCCGACTTCTACATTGCACTCGGCAACGTCAACCCTGAAACCAAAGTTGCCGCGTTTCAGCTTCACCTCAATACACTTGTCGATTGGATCTGGGGTGGCGTCGGCATCATGATTTTCGGGGCGATCATTTGCCTCTGGCCGCAATTCCAGAAGAACGAATCTCGTGTGTGGGCCGCCGCGCGATCGGTCGCCGCTGTGGGTGCGTCGGTCCTGATCACGATCACGCTTGCGAGCGCGCCATCGTCGGCATTCGCGCAATCTGCACCGTCTCAACACGCCGGAACGGTGCACATCGAAAATGTCACCGAACGTGAACTATTTAGCAACCTTCGGTGCATGTGTGGTGGCTGCGCGCGTGAACTTCTGTCGTCGTGCGCATGCGATGTCGGCGATCGCATGCGCAGCGAGCTGCGTGACAAGCTCGCCAACGGCATGACCCAACGACAGATC
>JAHFDZ010000140.1:0-13840 GCA_023248745.1 Myxococcales bacterium
GGGCACGAACGAGAGCGCCACGAATCCCAATGAAATTGACGCTTTCGTGGGACTGCGCGGCTCCCATCCGCGCTTGCCGAGCCACGTCCATCCGAACGCAAATAGAGGCGCGAGGCACACGATCATGACGGCGTTGACTGATTGCCACCATTCGGAGGGATATTTGTAACTGCCGATGTGCAAATCAGTATGCGTGTCGGCCCAAATGTTAAGCGCGTTGCCTGCTTGTTCGAAGGCCATCCAAAAGATGACCTGAAAGAAGAAGGTGATGAAGACCACCGTACTTCGATCGCGCGCCACACCCTTGATACCGCTCAGCGTGGCGTTCATCCATACGAACACCCCGACGAAAGCGATGGGCATGATGAGTGACGTCGCTTTCTCTTCTCCCTTCGAGACGCCATATGCGTAGTAGGCGGCGATGCCGAGTCCAACGACGATGAGAAGCGGTGGAAACACCGAACGAACGATGCCTGCGAAGCCATCAGCCCAGGGCTTACTCTCATTTGGATCGGGCGCGTGCTCTTCCGCTTGCTTTGCGGCGCCAGACTTCAGCTTGTTGCCAGCTTCTTCTACGGCCTTGATGACGGACCCTTGCGTCAACAAAAAGATCGCGAGACCTACGCCCATGCCGACACCGGCGAGGGTGAACGCGTAGTGAAACCCGTAATGTTCTTTCAGCCATCCGCAAGCGATTGGCGAGAGCCAGGCACCGAGGTTGATACCCATGTAGAAGATCGTGAACGCGCCGTCGCGGCGCTTGTCGCCTTCCTTGTACATCTTGCCGACGAGCGTCGAGATGTTCGGCTTGAAAAAGCCGTTGCCCAAAATGAGAAGCGCAAGCGCCGTGTAGAAGATTGGCAACTGCTCGAAAGCCATCAAAAAGTGGCCGATCGCCATCAGCACGCCACCGACGATGATCGAATTGCGGAGCCCCAAGAAACGGTCAGCCAGCAACCCACCGAAGAGCGGCGTCAGGTAAACAAGGCTCGTGTACCACTTGTAAACGCCTGACGCTTGACCCGGCTGCCAGCCGTGGTGGTGAATCATGTAGGTTACAAGCAACGCCCGCATGCCGTAGTAGCTAAAGCGCTCCCACAACTCGGTGCCGAAGAGGCCGTAGAGGCCAAGCGGATGGCCCTTGTCGGGCGTTGCGTCGGGAATTGGAGCTTCGGTCGAAGTTGGGGCTGGTCCGGCAGACATTGGGAGCGCATCCGAAACGGAAACGGGCCGTGCCGTCAAGGCAGAACGTTGGAACGACCTCCAACACCACCCCACTTTCGACGCGCGGCGGCCCTTTGCAGCGCGGTGAACGTCAGAGCCTGTTCAATATCCCGGTGCAGGACGGCGTGTCGCCGGTTGGGTCGGACCACGTGTACCTCATGCTGTTACTCGACACCGCGGCGTAGGTCATGAGAACGGAGCCATCCACGCACCCGGCTGTCGTACTCGTATCGCTCCACGTGCTTTGACCCGGCAATGAAGACAGTTTGGTAAGGTCGCTGTAACAGCTGAACGAAAGGGCCGGATAGTAGTAACGCACCGTCGCGGAGGTGCCCGACGTAACGTGCAAGTAGACGAGATTTTCGTAGCCCGCGCCCATCCCGGCACAGTTTGGTCCCTTCCAGTGCCCGATGAGATCGGCCGTCCCAATTGCGCTCGTTGAGCTTTCATTCTCGCGTTCGGCGTTCGGGCTGGCGGAACCCCCAGAGCCGCAGCCCATCAACAGGGCTAGAGCTGGCAAAGTGATGCGTTTGTTCATGTGTTTCCATCCCTTTCTAAGTGCGGCGCACATACATGCGAGGACCACGCGAAGCATTAGCTTGTTGCGCCAAAGCCTTGCCTTTGCACACGCGGCCGATCGTCAAGCTACTGAACTTTTAGCTTCACCAGCACACCCTTCAAGTGACACTCGCCACCAAGCGGAGGTGGAAAATCCAACGGTTGCGGCAAGTCTTTTAGCTGCTCCGCTTCCACGTTTGCCTCGCGCAGCGCAGACGCGAGCATCTTCCGAAATTTTGCCTGCGACACGCCTCGGTGGTTCGTGAACGCGAGCAAGGTTCCGCCCGGCAATACGCATCGCAAGGCATCAGCCGCGAGTGCGGCATAGTTTTTGTCGGCCATGAAGCGATGCGACTTCGTTGAACTGTAACTTGGAGGGTCCAGTATCACGATGTCATATCGGTCAACTTTTTTGACGGCACGTGCTAGCCAACGAAACGCGTCTTCACCGAAGAACTGGTGCTTACCGCTCTCAAGCAGCTCCGCCTGGCGGAGGTTGTCGCGGCCTCGCTCAAGGATCGCCAGCGATGCGTCGACGCTCGACGTTTCTGTTGCGCCACCTTTGGCCGCAGCGACGGTAAAGCCACACACGTACGAAAACAAATTGAGGACGCGCTTGCCGTTCGCGATTTCGCGCACGCGTAGGCGATTGGCGCGCTGATCGAGAAAAAGGCCCGTCGAGAGTCCGTCGGCGAGGCGCACGCGATAGGGCACTCCCTCCTCGAGCACCGTGAATTCATCGGGTGCAGCAACACCACGAACCGGCGCTTTGGGCGAAAATGCCTCGCGCCGCGAGTCCACGATCACGTTGGCCTGCTTGGGCCTCACCTTCAAATACACGCCTGCGAAACCAAGTCGATCAAGTGCATCGAAGACGCGATCACGACGCGACATGTCTGCCCAGATTCCATCATCGCCATAGAGCTGCGCCACGAGGTGATCGCCATACACGTCAACTGCGAGGCCAGGCAACGCGTCGCCGCCCTCATGAATCAGCCGAAACGCAGTCGTCACTCGCTCGCCTGCCGAGTGCAGAAGGCCATACCGTCGATGACACGCTAAATCGATCGCATCTTGTAGCAATTCTGGATGGTCGAAAATTCGTTCACCAATATCGCCTTCGTCAAGCCACTGAACCATCTTAGGCGGCGGCGCGGCTGTCAGTGTTAACGGCTTGTCGTTCTTGGGATGGCGCACAAGAAGGCGCGTCGCGTGAAGCATCAACCGCGGCGCAGGTGCTCCTCGATAGAGAACATCGCCCGCAATGGGACTGCCTACTGCCGCGAGTTGAACGCGTGCTTGATGCATGCGACCGGTGACGAGCTCGAGCTCGAGCATGAAGCGCGACCCCACGCGTTTGATGACCTTCACTCGCGTGATCGCTTCTTGGCCACCTCGGCGAACCACTTCCATGAGGCCATCTTTGCCTTTTTGCAATTGATGGCGGAGCTCGGTAACCGAACCCTTAGCGCGCCAATTTTCGACGCAAGCAACGTAAATTTTCTTGACCGTACGGCCTTCGAATTGTTTCGCAATTGCGGGGTTCGCCTCTTTGCGCCGGGTAAACAAGACGAGTCCAGACGTGTCGCGATCGAGGCGTTGGTGCACACCAAGGTAGGGATCGCGACCCGATTGTTCGAGAAAGCGGGCAACGCGCATAGGTGCGTCGTCAGGTAGAGACGGATCGGCAGCCTGAGACGACACGCCGGCGGGCTTGTCGATCACCAACAAGTCATCGTCCTCGAACACGATCCATCGAGGGCTCCAGTGAGGAAAGCGCGGTCGCATGTCCGGTTTTGCGCGCTGTACCGCGAATGCGACGTGAAAGCGAACGGGAGGCCGTAACTTCGATATGTCGTTCGATCGAGCGACGAACCGAGGCATTTCGACTCAATTCGGTTCTTCGCGGCGAAGTCATTGGGCCAAAACTGGAGTTTTCCTTCTGCGCGAGCGCTCTCTCGAGTACGAATCGCGTCGTGGAGTCGTTCACAGCAGTCGTGCGCAAGGCTGCGCTGCCAGGACCGTGGTCGCAAGGGGTGAACCTCGCGCGCGACGGCGCCGTCAAGCTTGAGACGAAGAGCAAGGTCGAAGCGACGTTCCGTGTGCGCGTGCCTGGCGCAGCTATCGCCCCCACCGTCACGCTCTACCTTGAGGAAGACGAATGGGCGTGTGACTGCGGCAGCAAGATCGACCCATGCGCGCATGTTGCCGCTGCTGCAATTGCGCTCATTCAAGGCCCAACGCCAACCGTTGCGAGGCCTGAAGAAGACAAGTTAGTTTACGAACTGTCCCGGTTTGAAGGAACGCTCTATCTCGAGCGTGTGGTCGTGGCGGCAAACGGAGTCGAGCGCCCATTCGTCGGCACGCTCACCGAGCAAGTCGCAAAGCGAAAAGCAACCGTGCTCGCAACACAAGACGACCTGCTCATCGATCGATGGTTGAGCGTCTGGAAGAAGGGCGTTGTGCCCGAACGCATGGGTAAGGAACTTGCCGATGCGCTATCGAGTTGCACGACGCGCCTTGATGGAGTCCCCGTCACGGTTTCAACCGACGCCGCAACCCCTCACGCCACGCTGACCGATCACGGCGAGCGCGACGTGATCCTCACGGTTACCGCTCCCGCTTCACTCACCGAAGTCATCGCCAGGCGCTGGGGACGAACCGGCCTTCACATTCACCCGCTCGCAGCGACCGCATTTTTCGGCGAACGCTGGGAGCAGTTGCCCCTCCGCAAGGTGATTCCGGCGAGCGAATTGGGCACGTTCGTAACGCGCACGTTGCCCACACTCGAAGCCGATCTGATTCTGGACATTCGATCGTCGCGCCTCCCTCGCACCGGGCAGTCACTCGATCCGCGCATTCACTTCGAGCTTCTTCACGGCGAGGGATCGCTCACCGTCTTGCCGGTGCTTGTATACGGTGATCCACCGGTAGCGCGCATCGACGGTCGATCAATGGTTCATTTGGGCGGTCCTGTTCCGTTGCGAAACGAATCGAAGGAACGCGCGTTGCTCGATCAACTCCGCGACATCGACTTGCTCGTCGGACACAAGACGACTGCACGCGGCCACGAAGCAAGCAAGCTCATGGCCAAGCTGTCGGATTGGGACGCAGGCGGCGGGAAAACACTCGGCGAAGCACTTGCCGCGCGCGAGTTAGTCGCACACGTATCGCTCGAAGGCAGCGCGCTCGATCTTGCATTCACTTTCGACGATGACTCAACGGGATCGCCGTCGCGTGCCTCGGCCGACGGCGTTATCCGTGCATGGCAAGACGGCCTCGACTTCGTGCCGCTACTCGGCGGTGGATGGGCGCCTCTACCCGTCAACTGGCTTTCCAAATTCGGAAAGCAAATTGCCGATTTGCTTGCAGCGCGCGACGTCGACAAACGCGTGTCGAAAGCGGCGCTCCCAGCGCTTGCAGAACTTGCCGCGGCGCTCGATTTACCGCCACCGGCTGAGATCGCAGCGCTCAGGCCGCTCTTGTCAAACTTCGAAGAGCTGCCGGCGCTCGCGCTACCAAACGGCCTACAGGCAGAACTTCGGCACTACCAAGAATTGGGCGTCAGGTGGCTGACGTTTCTTCGCAACACCGAACTTGGCGGCATTCTGGCCGACGACATGGGGCTCGGAAAAACGCTTCAAGCGATGATCATCTTCAACGGACGCACCCTCGTGGTTTGCCCGAAGAGTGTCATCTTCAACTGGGAGGCGGAGCTTCGACGCTTTCGACCCGACCTCAAGGTCGCGCTCTATCACGGGAGCAGAAGGACGATCGACGACGATGCCGACGTCACGCTCACCACTTATGGCACGCTTCGCCAAGACATGGACTCGCTTCGCAAGGTCGAGTGGAACATTGCGGTGCTCGATGAGGCCCAGTCGATCAAGAACGCCGAGAGTCAAACCGCACAAGCTGCGTTTCAGCTTCGCGCGAGGTTTCGACTCGCGATGAGTGGCACACCGGTCGAAAATCGACTCGAAGAATTGTGGAGCTTGATGCACTTTGCGAACCCCGGTCTTCTCGGAGGAAGGCGCGACTTTCAAAAGCGATATGCCGAACCCATCGGCACTGGCGACGCGCAAGCACAGGCCGATCTTCGCAAAAAGACGCGACCCTTTATCCTTCGAAGATGGAAACGCGACGTCGTTCCCGAGTTGCCACCACGAACGGATCAAACACTTCTCGTCGAGCTCGAACCCAATGAAAGGCAACTCTACGACGCGATGCTCGCTGCAGCGCGATCCGATGTCGTCAAGCGCGTGAACGAGGGAGCGAGTGTCATGGCCGTCCTCGAGACGTTGCTGCGACTTCGTCAAGCTGCTTGCCATCCCGCGTTGGTACCAGGACAATCTGCTTCGACATCTTCCAAGGTCGAATTGCTTTGCGATAAGTTGGTCGAGGGCAATGAGAGCGGCCACAAGGCGCTCGTATTTTCGCAATGGACGAGCTTGCTCGACCTCATCGAGCCGGCACTCAAGGCGCAAGGCCTTACGTTTCTTCGCCTCGACGGATCCACCCGCGATCGCGGCGACGTCGTTACGAAGTTCCAAGCCGATGACGGCCCGCCGATCCTGCTCATCTCGCTCAAAGCGGGTGGCACGGGCCTGAACCTCACCGCAGCCGATCAGGTGTACTTGCTCGACCCGTGGTGGAACCCAGCGGCGGAAGATCAGGCCGCCGACCGTGCGCATCGCATCGGCCAGGACAAGCCCGTATTTGTATACCGCATGGTCGCGAAAGACACGGTCGAGGAGCGCATCCTGTCCCTTCAAGAGCGCAAACGCCGACTCGCCGAGAGCGCCATCGGCGACAAAATTCTCGCCCAAAGCATCACACGCGACGACCTACTCGCGCTGCTCGAAATGTAGTCAAGGAAGCAGAAAGTCGCCTTTCTTGACGAGTACCGCATGACCTTTCAGGTGCACTCGGTCGTCGGTCACCGTGCACGCCATATCGCCTGAGCGCTTGCTGACCTGTCGCGCCAAGAGACGCGCTTTACCTAGCCGCGCCGCCCAAAGCGGGGCGAGCGTACAATGGGCCGACCCTGTTACTGGATCTTCATCGATGCCCGCGCGTGGCGCGAAGAAGCGTGACACAAAATCGACATCGCGATCGACACCCGTTCCTCGCGCCGTAACCATCACCGCACGCACATCGAGGCCGGCAATTTGGCGCATGTCTGGCGCAAGCGCTCGCACCTGTTCGCTTGATTCGTAACATGCAACAAACGATTTATAGTTGCGGCTCACAGAAATCGGAGGACGCCCGAGCGCCATCGTGAGCGCGTCGAACGGCTCGATAGCGACGGCGTCGACGCGCGGAAAATCGAGCACCAACGCATCATCGTCGGCGGAGACGCGCAGTTCGCCACTTTTGGACTGAAATCGAAGAATGCCTTCCTTATCGCCAAGGCACTCCCGCACAACGAAGGCGCTGGCAAGCGTGGCGTGCCCGCAAAGGTCAACCTCGCACAGGGGCGTGAACCAACGAAGATCGTAGCCATGACCTGTCTTCACGAAGAACGCCGTTTCTGAAAGCGCGTTCTCGGCGGCGATCGATTGCATCAACGAATCGTCAAGCCACTTGTCGAGTGGACAAACGGCCGCAGGATTGCCAGCAAACGGCACTCGCGTGAAAGCGTCAACTTGGAAACACTGGATGGTTCTGCTCACAACCTGGGAGAATGGTGAGCGGCAGTCATTCGCGAAAGGACCAATTTGCAAGAATCGACGGGTCGAGATGCGCCGGTGACGAGCTGAAGCGCTAACCCAGGTCGAAAACGAGCAGCTCGCTTTGCTTGCGGGCCACAAGGCTCAGAGCTTGCGCATCACTCAAGGAGCACGCGTCACCGGCATCAAGCGTGGTGCCACCAACGTCCACCGTGCCCCTCGCAACGTGCAGCCAGAGATGACGACCCTCCTTGTTTTCGTAATTCAACTTCGCGCCTTCATCGAGGACGCTCGCAAAGAGGTTGACGTCCTGATGTACGCGCACCGATCCATCGCGCCCATCTCTCGAGGCAACGAGACGCAGCTGGTTGCGCCGCGAGTCTTCGGTGAAGTTCTTTTCCTCGTAGCTTGGTTCGTAACCGCGCTTGTCAGGAACGATCCATATCTGAAGAAAGTGCACAGGCTCATCGGCAGAAGCATTGAACTCGCTATGTCGAACACCCGTACCCGCGCTCATCCTCTGCACGTCGCCAGCACGAATAACCGAGCCATTGCCCATGCTGTCCTTGTGAGAAAGACCACCCTCGAGGACGTACGAAATAATCTCCATGTCTTGGTGCGCATGGGTACCGAACCCCATCTTTGGATCCACGCGATCTTCATTGATGACGCGAAGCGAACGAAACCCCATATGCGCAGCGTCTTGGTAGTCCGCAAACGAGAACGTGTGGAAGCTCTTGAGCCACCCATGGTCGGCGTACCCGCGCTCCTTTGAACGGCGAATTTTCATAGTTTCCGTAATGTGCGGATTGGCAGACGAAAGTCCATCCCCACCGTGATGCGGGCGCCAAATTGATCGCAGCACCGCGCAAACCCATCGCAAAGCGTGTTGCGCGCGTTTGCGCACCTTGCAAACGGAGCCATTTAGAAGAACCCTACGCGGCGATGAGAAGAACCGCTTTCGGCATCGCATCCTTGTGGGTCGCGGCTTGTGGGAACGCGACCAAGGTCGAAAGGCCTCCAGCCACGCACGTCGTTGCCGTCGCAAGTGCCTCTGCAACTGCCGTCACGACGCCAGAACCAACAAGTTCCGCTTCTTTACCAATTCAACTCCCTCCGCGCGATCCAGCGTGTGGCCCGCTTGTGCGTGTGTTGGGCATTCGTGTGGAAGCCATCCACGAGTCAGAGCTCAGCGACGCGATCGCGCTCAGCGCACCTCGATACGCCGGTTTTGTTGCGCACTATGCGCTTCTTCGCGCTTATGCCGACACCGAACGCATTGCGGAAACTCTCTCGCCACAGGACCCGGCGCTCATCCCGCTCACGCTGCCCTTTCCGGCGCACAGCGAAACGTTGACTGCCAGGCGCGAGCTCGAATTGCTCGTGCTGGTCGGCAAAGAAGCAGGGAGCAAATTGCGCGCGGCGTGCGCAAAAGAGTCTTCCGAATCTTGCACCTCCATAGTCAAGATTCTTGATGTCGAGAATCCTGCGGAGCGTGCCGCGAAGTTGAAGCTAGTGCGCGCGGCGGGAAGGGCCGCGGCTTTTCGTGACGCGTACGTAAAGAGTATCGAGACCGCGGTGGAATTCCGTACGAAGCACCAGGCGCAAGCCAATGAATCTGAAGCCCGGGGAAGACAGGACTACGAGGTGTTGCGAGCGCACTGCGGATTCGAGGCCGCAGTTTCGAACGAAGAAGCTGCAACGTTCATCGGAAAGGAATCTCCTTCGCCAAGAGAGAGACGGGTCATCCTTACAGCCAAGTTTGGCAATACCGAGGTACCGAGGCTCGCGGTTCCGGTTGTGCATCGTACAAAGGAGGGCCCGCGCGGCTATTTGGTTGCACCGGTGTCATGGGTCGGCGCTGCGCGATCGATTCGTGCCGTGAAACCAGACGGCACTTCGGTCGATGCACGCACCGTCATGATCGACGATCGATCCGGCATCGCGCTCATCGAAGCGAAAGATCTTCAGCTCGAAAGCGGCGTGTTGCTCGAGACCGAGGGCGCTCACGTCGGACAAAGCGTCGATGCAGTCGCAATCGTCAGTATCGAGGGCAAACTAAACGACGCTGATGGGCCTCTCACGGTAAGGCAATCCGCGCCACTCCAGTTTGCGACTGATCCACCTCCGAGTAGTCAGCCGATTCTCGTGAGCGGCATTTTCTCAAGACGTGGCCGCCTCCTTGGGCTTGGCACATGGCCTACACCGAAAGACCTCGTCGTGTTGACTTCGTCATCGATCTTGACGGCTATCGAGCGCTTCGAATCACTAGACAATGGTCAACGCCAGAAGCTCAAGGAGCAAGGCGTTTGGCTTGCCGCGGCCGCGCTTTCGAACGCGCTTCCTGACGCGTGGCCCTACTTCATTCTTGGTCCCGAGCTCGCGGTGAAAATCGGCCCAAATCAAGAAGGGCCGAACGACATCACCAAGCGTGCGCCGACACTTCAACCCGCGCTCGGCAAGGCAATGGACTACGTCGACGAACACGGCGGCATCAACGCCGATGCGCTTCTCAAGAGTCTCCCAAGCATCCGAAGCGTCTCGCGCAAAGATGGAGACAACGTCATCGAACTCTCCGTCCAACTTCGCGACGGCAACAAAATCCTCCTCCGGCTTCGGTGGGAAGCCGGGAGGTATGTGATCGACAATGTGGCCGCAAAAGGCAAATCGCTGCTCGGCGAGCGATAGGCTTGACCTATCTCACCGCCGCTTCGTATCCGCCGTCGAGACTAGAGCCATCGGCGACTGCAATTTTTGCTGCACGAACTGAGTCCCCATGCTCGGTTCGCGCCAAACCGTTCGGTCGCCCGAAGCTTTGAAGCGCAATCACAAATACAGCAACGCCTGCAAGCGCACTTGCGCCCGCGCGAAACCACTGTTTGCGTGCACGCCTACTTGCATGCCCACTCACTGCACGTTCAAACACCAATTGCTCTCGAACGGCATTCCAGGGCACACGCACCGCGGCTTGCGCCAATACGGCATCGTCAACACGCTTACCGACGTTCACGCGAGCCTCCTTTCAATGCGAGCATCGGCATCTGCGATGCGCCGTTTCACTGTTGCGAGCGAGATTTCGCAAATGCGCGCCGTCTCGGCGAGCGCGACTTGCTCCACACGCGCAAGCACCCAAGGGATGCGCAGCTCACTCGGCAGTTGGTGCACAGCTTCCGCAAGATCATCGATCGGTTCGCGCTCACGTGGGTCTGACGATTGCGGCACAACATCAGCGATTGAGAAGAAAAAGAAACGACGGCGCCTTCGCTGCGCGAGCACGCGCCTGCATCGCCTCACGGCAATCGTCACGAGCCAAGAGCGAATCGCCGAGGGATCTTCGACCTGTTCAATGCCTTCAAAGGCAGCGATGAACGTCTCTTGGACGATATCTTCAAGGTCGGCGTCGTTGCCCATGACGCGATAGACAACGCCAGCGATGTATCGGGAGTGCTTATCGTAAAGCACACGCTGCGCTGACACCGATGCCTCGCAAGCCAATAGGTTCGCGTTATCGAAGGTAAGCGCCACAGAGCTAGGCGAAGCAAGACTGGCCACACCCCTTATGTAGACGCGGCGCGCGACAATCGGCTCAATTTTCTTTTTTGAGCCAAATTTGGGTACTTCGCGTCCCCACGTTGAGGTGAAACCCAGCCGCACCCTTGTGCTCTCCTTGACACCTTGGCTTCTTCTCGCCGTCTTCGTCGCATCCGTATTTGTCTACAAACTTGACGATGTCGGCGTATGGGACCCCATAGAACTTGAGCGAGCCGAAGCCGCGCGCACGCATCAGACGACGACAATCGGGTGGCTCGGGCAACAGTCGATCGCCCTAGGCTTTCGTCTTTTTGGCACGACTGCTTTCGGGGGCAGGCTCCCTCTTGCAATCTGGGGCTTGCTCGGTGTCGGAGCGCTCTTTGCCCTCGTTGCGACATTCAGATCAACGCGAGTCGCGCTCTGGTCTGCCGCAGCGCTCTCGACCATGCCGCTCTACTTCGTGCAAGCGCGCGCGATGCTCGGCGACATCGTAATGCTCGCAAGCGGGAGCATTGCGTTTGCGGGCTTAGCCATCGCAACGTTCGCGACAATCTCGACGCGGCTTCGCTTCATCGCGTGGTTTCTAGGCTTGCTTGGCGTCGCTTGCGGCGTCCTCACGCGAGGCGCGCTCTTTGGCGCTGCGGTACCCGCACTCGCGGTTGGCGTCGTGTGGATGCTCACGCCCCATCGCGATCGCTTGTCACGCCTAAGCGGTGCTTTTGCGCTCGCGATCGGACTCGGTGGGCTCGTCGTGTTCGTGGCCATGCGAAACAATAGTCAATACAATTTACTTGTTGGGGTCCGCGCGACGACCGGTGATCATCCATCGTTTGACACAACGATTGCGAGCGTCATTCATTCCGTTTTTCCCTGGAGTGCTCTCTTGCCGTTTGCGTTCTCAAGAGTCATTTCGGCAAGAGATCACCACACTGAAGTCTTGGGGCCGCTGCTCTGCATCGTTGCTTTCTTCGCGTATGGCGCTCATGTACTGGCTGGAGCGCCAACGATCGCATTTTGCGCTCCGTACGCGCTCGCTGGCGTTCTTGCGCTTGCTCTGGGAGAGCTTGAAGACCGACCTTCGACGTGGGCATTCCTCGCGATCTCCACAGCGTGTTTTTCATTTTTGATCACACGCGATTACGTAAGATTGTCCGAAAAAGTTTTCGCCCCCTACGCGTTAGCCAACGCCCCGCTACCCGAGAGCTTTCGAAGTACGTCAGATAAGGTCGTCTGGTTATCCGCCGGCATCGTGATTGGGGGCGCGATCGCAGCGGGCCTTGCTACGCAGCTCCCTTTTGCGATCGCATTCGCAAAAAAATACGGAAGCACGATCGTGCTCTCGTGCGCCATCGTTGCCGGTCTCGTTCTTCGCATGGGGTACTACCCGCAACTGGGTGCCCATCTTTCCCCGAAAGGTGCCTTCGATAGTTACAATAAACTCAGCCGAAAGGGCGAGCCCCTAGCGCTCCTCTCCGTCGACCCACGTTCAAGCCGCTACATGCATGCTGGCGAGACGCTTCAAATGCGCGGGCCGTCAGATGCGTTCACCTGGCTCTCAGGCGCGAGAGAGCGCAGCAGGCTCCTCTTGCGTGGCACCGATCTTCCGATGCTCAACGCGCTTCAGCGTGAGAATACCGGACAGAATCTCACCATTCTCGACGGGCGCTCGAGTGAGATGCTGCTCGCGAGCAATCAGCTAAGAGATCGTGAGCATAATGACAATCCGCTTGACCAAATCGTCCTCGCTGAAGCGCCATTTTTGCCGCATCGTCTCGACGCAAAATTTGGTGAAGCGCTCGAGCCGTTAGGATGGCTCACCGTCGATACAAGTGGCCGCACCACCGAAGGCATCCGATCGGGGCGAACCTATCGTCTGCGCATTTACTATCGCGTCGCCCAGAAGCTTGAGGGTAGCTACTGCACCTTCATCCACATCGAGAACACGCCGACGCGCTTTTCTGTCGAGCACAAAGAAGCGGAGTGGGCCAGATACCCAATGCGCTGGTGGCGCAAGGGCGACGTCATCGCCGACGAGTTTAATGTGTCCCTTCCGGCGCATTTTCGCGCGGGCAAGTATCCGCTTTACCTCGGGCTCGATCAGCTGCCATGCGTTGGAGACAAGCGCGTTACAGTCACCCGCGGAGCTCACTCTGACCAAAGGCTCGACGCAGGATTTCTCGAGGTGTTGCCATGAGCCGCCTCATTCGGACGCGACTCATCGCTGCACTTGTCGCCGCACTTGGTCTTGCACTCGCCTTCACTGTGATGGCAGCCGACATGCTCGTTGCTGGTGGAGCCTACTTGGGGCTACTCGGCGTTTTGGTCTCAGGCGGTGCCTGCCTTGCGCTGGCGCACACGTTCGCGACTCCCTCAGAGCCGCGATCAACGACGTCGTTTCGGCGACTCGTGCCAGGTATTTCCGTCTTGCTCTCGTCAGTTCTCGCATTCGTGTACGGCCTCCGCCTAGCGGTGGCTGGCGTTCTGCCAATCGCGATCAGCTTATGGTTCATTCCCTTGACGTTTATCGCGATCGTTGTGGCGCTCTTTCGCATTGGAGAGACGATCGGCATTTACGCACTTGATGAAGGATCATCGCACCGGCCTCTGCTTCGCAGGCACGGCTTTTGGGTGGTCTTTGCGCAAACCGTCTTCGCACTGCCCATGCTTGGCAGCTACGGGCTCACTGACCCGTGGGAAAGCCACTACGGCGAGGTCGCACGCGAGCTCATTTCTCGCGACGATTGGACCTCGACATGGTGGGCGCACGAAGGCTGGTTTCACTCGAAGCCAATCCTTGGATTCTGGATGCAGGCGCTTTCGATGCGCTTCCTAGGCGTTGATGCGTCTCCTGATCA
>JAHFDZ010000140.1:13850-15258 GCA_023248745.1 Myxococcales bacterium
TCATCACATCGCGCACCCTGAATGGGCGGCGCGGCTGCCCAACTTCTTGCTCCAAACGGTGTGCATCTACGTGCTCTACAAAGGTGTTGCGCGCGCATGGACCAGGCGCGCCGGGCTTCTCGCAACGCTCATTTTGGTGGCGATGCCTCACTGGGCACTGCTCGGTCATCAGTCCATGCCAGACATGCCGCTCGTCGCGTGCCTGTCGGCCGCCATGGGACTCATTTTGCTCGCGCTCCACTCAAAGCCTGAGGAAGAGCTGCGATCCTATCGCGTTACGTTCGGCAAAGCGTCCATCCAATTGAGCGCGATGGATATTGTAACTTTTGCTGTATTAATTGTCGGGCTTACTCAGGTCGCTTACCTGTTTTCACGCAATGTCGAGCTTCAACTCGTTGCAATGCCTCACGGCTTTCGTGCCCATGCTGACGTCTTTTCGACAGGCTCGCGAGGCAACTGCAATTTGCCTGGTCAACTTGCTTGTCTTTCACAGCGTCCCGTTCATGCCTCTTTGCAGCCTGCGGTTCAGGCAATGGGTTGGCTCATTGTCACGGCCCTCTTTCTTTCGTTCGTCTTCAACGAACGAAGGCCGCAGCGCGTCGCATTTCTCGGCGCATGGGTATTCGCCGCGCTGTCGGTCATGGCCAAAGGTCCTGCGGGGATCGCACTACCCGCTGGAACGCTGATTCTGTACATCATCGCCACGCGTCAGTGGAGAGTGATCCTCGCAACAGAACTTGCGCCAGGGCTCCTCGCCTTCGCGGTCATGGTGCTGCCTTGGTACGTCGCAACTTTTGCTCGCCACGGCAATCTTTTCTTCAACGAGCTCGTCATGACCCACATGGTCGGAAGAACGCTCAACCACCTTCATGACACGAACGAGGGCGATGACACGAGCATCCGCTTCTACCTCTGGCAGCTTGGCTACGCATGCTTCCCATGGGTAGCGCTCGCTCCTCTGGCACTCTTCTCGCGCGCTCCGCACAGGGACCACGAGAGCCCCAACTCACCGCGATTGTTTGTGGCGCTGTGGCTCTTGCTGTCTTTTGCGCTCTTCTCAACCATGTTGACTAAATTTCATCACTACATTTTTCCCGCCGTGCCGCCGATCGCGGTCCTGATTGGTGTCTGGCTCGACGGCGCAATCGACGACGCAAACCCGCTGCCAACAGCCGTGCTCGCCATCGCAGGCGCAGTTCTCACCATTGCCGTAGGTGTCGACCTTACGCAAAACGGAGCGATAATCGGTCAAGCGCGTTTCCTACACTTGCTGGCCTATCAATACCGGAGAGCGTGGCCCGAGACTCTGGACTATCGCCCTATCCTCACGGGTGTGGTGGTTCTGTCGGCGCTGCTTGCGTCGGCGATCGCGATTACGCGGCTTCGCAAAGTTGCGGCTATCTCATTC
>JAHFDZ010000385.1 GCA_023248745.1 Myxococcales bacterium
GAAACCCAGCAAAAACAAGGCAATCGCGTTGTTGGTGCGTTCAGCGGGTTTCGTAGCGTTTCGCGTTTCGGTGGGAGCATGGGGGGTTCGGTGGGAGCAATGTGCAGAGTGCACGCAGTTGGTCAATTCGATTGACCATTGGTGTCCCCTACCCCCTATCGGGGAAAATCGCGCGTGACGGCGGGGGTGATGAGCGCAAGCGAAGCGGTAGCTTGCGGCGAATTTTTTGGAGCGGCGAAATGCGCGCCATCGTTCGAAGCGATGACCTAAGAGGCAGAGAGACGCTCGACCCAATCGATCATGAGCGCAGCGCGTCGCTGGCCTTCTTCGTCACCATGAAAGTGACCCGGAATCGCGTCGATGAATTTGCGAGCTGGCGCCAGTGCAACGAGCTCGGCTCGTATCGCGAGGGCGACGCTGGTCGATTCCGTAGCGACATCATCACGCAGCTCCCGCATACCGCCGAGAACACTCAGGATGTCCTCGAGGTCGTGGCTTGTCCTGAAGTCGCCGCCACCACGACCACGAAACGCCTCGAATTTGGTCGCGAGAAAGTAGATGGGCGTAATGGCGAGGACGCTAAGGTCGTCCGCAACCTGGTAGCGCACAGCCTGGCTCACCGCCTCGGGATACCAACGGTTCGAAGGTCCGACTGCGGTTTCGGCTACCGCAACGACGTCGACACGAATGCCGGCGTAGACCAGTCGACACAGGGGCGCGCCTTCGTCCGAACAGTCCTTGAAGCCGAGCCCGCGGAGCCTCGCGACGACGGCGTAGTAGTCGCTTGCCGTGGTCACATCGACAACGCAGTCCACATCAAGTGTCGGACGCACACTGCGGTCATCGAGAGGAAAGCGCGGTCACGGCTCCGCCTACGAAGATGAGCGCGTCAGCGCCACGTTCGGTCGCTCGTGCAACCGTCTCGATCGCCGCAAGCGATCCCTTGCGACCCGACGTCACGAGCTTAATCTCTTCGCAAGTTCGTCACGTGCAAAGGCGCGCTCACGCGCACGACCCACTCGCAGTGTGTCGGCAAGGGCGAGGTACTCGTAAAGCAACGGATCCTTGGCGGCAGCCTTGGGCGCATTCGGATAGAGCGGGGCAACAACGCGACCACGGGCCATGACCTTGCCACGAGGCATCTCCCAAACGCAGCCGTCGTCGTCGCCGACGCGGACCTTGCCTAAGAGTGGCGCCGCGCTGAATGCGGTTGGCATGCCGCGACCAAAGAAGCCGAGCTGCGCGGGGAAGACGTGACATAGGCCGTAGATGAGGAACTCGAGGAGAGGTTCGCGCATGACTCGGCGCTTGTGCGTGTTGAAGAGTTGGCAAGCGACGAGGCGTTTGAGGCCGTGGTTGACAACCGACACGTTGACGTGGAGCGCGTCGGCCATGCCGGGTTGGGTCCATGGGGCATCACCGACTGCAGCAAGCCGCAATGCGAGCGCAAGGTCTTGGGGCTTCAGATTGGGGGACATGACGCCTGGCTCCTTCTACCGTCATATGCCTGCACTCGTATTTGTTGAGTATTGCACGCATATTTGCGATTTGCAAATCGTAAGTTGAGGTTTAGAGGTGCTGAGTATCGTTCTCGAAAACCGCGCAGTGTTTGAACGAACGCTCACGCAGCGCGACGCTTCGACACCGGACGTTTGCGTTCCGCGCGCACCAGCTCGAGACGATAGCCAAGCGCAGCCGCGACCTTCACAACAGTTTCGAGGGTGGGATTCGGATCGTCGGATGTGAAAAGGCGACGAACGACTTCGGGCTTCGATGCAATGCGACGAGCCAACTCTGCTTTGCTTAGACCGAGGTCAATTCGAGCGTCGTCGAGAGCGCGGACAAGTTGATCGATCACGGCGATCTCGGCGCGTGCCTTTGCGTACTCTTTCGCGATTGCGGGCGCCTTCAGCTGCTCGGTGAGAAACTTGTCGAAGTTGGTTTTGCGCTTGGCGGGCATGGTGGCGCACTGAGTCGCGGCGAATGTGCAAGGCAAGGGCGGCGGCGTAAACGCGCCAGTTCCTTTTCCGCCAGGCTCAATCTACCGACATCGCCATCGACAGCCACTTCCCGTTGAACCCTGATTGCTCATCACCTTGGAATAGTAGGACGCACGCGCCGCCGATCGCGGTGCTGGTGTAGGCCGGACCGATCCTGACAATATTGTTTGGGAGCAAGAAGTGAACCCGTCGGCGGTTTTCGGTTAACACGACATCGACCGGCGAGAACTCCGCGCTCACGGCGCCCGCGACGCGCACTACGGCGCCGAGTGTGCGTGGAACGATCCGGTCCTCGAGGGAGCCCTCGTCGAAGTGCCCGCTTCGAGCATTGTCCATTCGGACCACGAGCCCGCTCGCGAGATAGTCGTCGTTGCCGTGGCCGTTCATCACCGCCGTGCCGTCGAGAACGATGACGGCGTCCTCCCCCTCGATGCGCATGAGTCCGCGCGGATCCGCGAACGGGATCTCAGCTACGTCGAGTACAGCACCCGTGCGTGCGTCAAGCCACGTGACGTGGTGGGTGCCCATGACGAGAAGATGGCGATCGTCCGCGGCCCACACGGTCGCCCGAGGATCCGTGATGAGACCCAGCCCCATCATGCTTGGGGGGTCTACGGTCCCCGCACACCAGATTTCGCGTCCGCTCTCGCGATCGAGCGCATGGACGCCGTGTTTCGATCCGAGCAATACACGCGGGCCCGGTTCACCGATCACGGCGAGCGGGCTCGACCCGTCGAAGCCGGTCGCGCGCCATGTCGCCTTCGAGTTCTGTTCGAAGGAGACCGTTGATTTCTTATTCACGACCAAATGCCCACCCGGATAACGTGCGACGCCGAGGACGTCCTTCCAATTGTACATCGCGCCTGGTCCGACGGTGGCGACCACTGGCGCGATTGGAAGTTCGACAGGCGCAGACGCTAGACGCAGCGCCCGAACGCCGGCCGCCTCTCCAAGCCCTTCGGTCAATGCGCCGAGCTTCGACGTCGCAACGCCCATGGCGCAAAGCAGATCCAACGCGGCGCCGCGAACGATAGGGTCACCCTGTCGTGCAACAGCGTGAAGACGTTCGCCGAACTCGATCCGCAAGTTCGCACGGGTCTCCGGCTTCACTTCAGTCAATCGGCTGCGCGCGCGTCGAAAACCGCGTATCGCTCCCACCTCGAGGAACTCCAGCGTGCTTCCAACAATCTGCGCGACCTTCGGCTTCGGTTGCGCTTCCGCGAAGCGCCGATCCAGGAGCCGTCGGAGTTCGGGCTCAGCCTCGAGGAAGCCCGCGGGGAACGGAAAATCGGGCCACTCTGCGATTGCGCTCGCGAGCCGCGCCACAAGCACGTCCGTGCGCGGGCGTGCCTTCCAAGCTGTGAGCAGCTCGTCAACGACACCTTGCGCGAGGGTCTTCTTGGTGTAGAGGCGGTACGCGACAAGGTGAGCGATCTCGGGGACTTCGCGTCGAAGAACGTCGAGGAGGATCTGGCCTGATTCAGGTGCACCACACGCGAGGAGCCCGCGGACGAGATCCAACCGGACGTCGACGCCGCGGGTGCCTGCGAGGCCAGTCGCGGTCAGGCATGCCGCTAACTGAGAAAAATCGTTCGCCTTGATCGCTTCGCGCGCATCTCGCTCCGCCTTCGCGAATCGCGCTTTTTCTTCGGAGGGTTTTCGGTACTTCGCCGTTCCCGTCCTTACAAAGGGTGTGCGTGCAAGCTCAGTCGCAATCGCGCCAAGCTCCAGCTGACCGTCTATGACCCAAGACCCGTTGCCGGCACGCATGACGCTCCAGGATGTGACCGTGCCGTTTACGACGTCCAGACCGAGATCGAGTTCCTCGCCTTCATGCAGCACCCACGCTCGCACAGTGGGTGCGTCCCGGGCGATCGTGCGGAGAGCGCCGCTGAGGTCGTCGGCAGTTTGCTGTTCACCCAGAAGGTCCGAGAGCCACTTTTCCGCTCGTTCTGCGTCTTCCGGCTCACTCGCTTCGACGTCGAATCGTACACCTAGCACGCGTTGTTGGTAAGTCATGGCCGGCTTCTATGTGCACAAACACTCATTTTTTTAACGGTGAGAGCATAGTCAGTCCAACGCCGCTTCGCGACGAGCATCGCTATCCGCGAAGGTAAGGTAATCCCTTTTATGCTGCGCTTCTTCATCGAACTACAGCGGAACTGGTGGCCTCGGACCATTTTGGAGTTTCTTCCACTTTTCGATCGTCGAGGCGCTTCGCAAGTCACACCGGCCACGTCTTTCGCTGAAGGACCGCAGATTTGTAACTCCAGAAGTCCATTTTTGGTGACTCTACTTTGACGATGCTCAATCGACGCTTCAGCGCGGAGCGCGTGAACCGTTCGACGTTCTCGCCATCGCACCTACACCGAAGAGGAGCCCAACGCGCTCGAGCATAACGAGCTCGTCAAGTTCCTTTCCTGTATGCGCGAACGCCATCCGCAGCACTACGCGATGACCTATCTCGGCT
>JAHFDZ010000002.1 GCA_023248745.1 Myxococcales bacterium
GCCTTGTCGGCTGCAAAGAGATACACCTGCTTCTTCATGCGGTGGTAGACGCCGCGAAATTGAGCGCCGCGATAGATCGGCCACGTGATCGGATACACGCCGATGCCGAGCACGTTTTCGACCTCGCCGACGAGATCAAATGGTTCACGTCCTGGACGGTCCATTTTATTGACGAGTGTAAAGATTGGCATGTGCCGGTGCTTGCACACACGAAAGAGCTTCTTCGTTTGCGCTTCGACGCCTTTGGCACAGTCGAGCAACATCACGGCGCCGTCGACAGCGTGCAGGGTGCGGTAAGTGTCTTCGCTGAAGTCGGCGTGGCCAGGCGTATCAAGCAGGTTCATCTGCATGCCGTGATACGGAAACTGCAGCACGCTTGAAGTGATTGAGATGCCGCGTTCCCGCTCGAGGTCCATCCAGTCGCTGACCGCGGAGGCGCGACCACGCTTTGCCTTAACGGCACCGGCGAGTTGAATGGCGCCCCCGTAAAGCAGCAGCTTCTCGGTGAGCGTCGTCTTGCCCGCGTCCGGGTGAGAAATGATGGCAAAGGTCTTGCGGCGGGCGATTTCCTGCCTCATTCGCAAAACTTCTGGGTTTTCGGACATAGCGGGCCGACTGGTAGCACCGGGACGACGTATCCTGAAGCCCCATGAGATCTTTCTGCACGTCTCTCTCCCTGCTTTTGGTCGTCGCCACACCCACCTTTGCAGAGGGAACGGGTGCATCGAGACCGGCAGTCCCGCATACAAAAGCGCAGAGCCCAATCGAAGCTGCTGAAAAGCTCGTCGCGCAGACGAAGTATGCGAAAGCCACCGAAGCGCTTGCGAAGATCAAAACAGACCCGTCAAAGTTACTTTTGGCACGCGTTCAGTTGGAAACGGGTCTCGATGAACTCGCCGAAAAGACCGCGAAGGCAACCGCTCCAAGCGAGGCGCGAACGCTCTTCTTGACAAAAGTAGCGATAAAGCATGGTCGCTACGACGAAGCTGAGAAGGCGCTGGAACCGCTTTCGCAAAAGGCAACGCCCGAAGCTCGAAGGGCTCGTCTTATGTTGGGTGAACTTCTTATTGCGCGTGGTCGTCGCGCGGAGGCCGAACCGCACTTGCTCAAGTTTGCCGACGAATACAGCAACGACGTGATTACGTCGCAAGATGCCGAGGGTCTCGCGCTCGTTGGCCGGGCGATGATGCTCTTGCGGCACGTCAAAGACGCGAATACGGCGTTCAACGACAGCGAGAAAGCAGGGCGCGGCAGGCTTGAAACGTTGAAGTGGCGCGCTGAGCTCTTTTTTGACAACTACGACACGGGTCATGCGCAAGAAGTCATCGAAGAAGGCCTGAAGATTGCGCCACACGACGCCGAACTTTTCTTGTGGCTCGCTCGTGTCAAGCTCGAGCAATCGCTCGACTTTGATGGCGCGCGCGAAGACGTCGCCAAGGCGCTGGCCATTCATCCTCGCCATCCTGACGCCGCAGCGCTTCTCGCCGGCCTTGCGATGCGTGACAACGATTTGGCCAAAGCCGAAAAGGAAATCGCAAACGGCTTTGCGATCAACCCGCACCATCTCGAGCTGTGGGCACTCAAAGCCGCCGCGCGATTTTTGGCCGATGATCCGGCAGGATACGACGTTGCGAAACGAGAAGCGTTCAAACGCAACGCTGAGTATGCGCGCTTCTTCGTCGTCGTGTCCGAGTACGCAGAGTGGGAGCATCGTTACGACGACATCGTCAAAATGATGAAAGAGGCCACCACGCTCGACCCGAAGTACGGGCGCGCTTGGGCAGAGCTCGGCCTGATGCAAATGCGTGGTGGCGACGAAGCGGAGGGCCAGAAGTCACTCGAAGAAGCGTGGCGTCACGACAAGTTCAACGTACGTGCCTTCAACACGCTCGAGCGTCTGTACAAAGATTGGATTCCGAAGCGATACGAAAGTGTCGACGACGGGGTTTTCAAGTTTCGACTCCCGAAGGAAAAGAAAGAGATCTTTTCACGTTACATTCCGCAGTTCTCGGCGCGTGCTTGGAGCACAATGAAGAACCGCTACGGATTCGCGCCCAAGACGCCGGTTGCGATCGAGTTGTACGACTCGCGTGAGCACTTCAGCGTTCGAACATCCGGGCTACCCAATATCGGAATTCAAGGTGTTTGCTTCGGTCGCGTGGTTGCGGCGATGAGCCCAGAGAGTGAACCCTTCAATTGGGGCAACGTCATTTGGCACGAGCTTGGTCATGTTTTCGCGATTCAGATGTCGAAGAACCACGTGCCGCGCTGGTTTACCGAAGGTCTCAGCGAATACGAAACGATCGTCGTGCGACCCGAGTGGGGACGCGAGCTTGATCCTGAGCTCTACCTCGCGGTCGCGAACCACAAATTGCCTGCGGTGATCGACATGAACCAAGCGTTTACGCATGCCGATAGTGGCATCGACGTGAGCGTTGCCTACTACGCTTCGAGTCAGCTCATCGTCTACATCGCTGAGAAATTTGGCATGAAGTCAATAGGTAAGGCGCTTACCTATTGGGGGGAGGGTGTGCCGACCGCTGGGGTGATCGTCAAGGCATTTGGCGTGCAGCCTGCCGAGCTCGATTCCGGATTTCGCGCATGGCTCAAATTGCGGCTCGCGCGCTACGAAACGCAATATGTCTTCAGCCCGAAACCGATCTCGCTTTCCGAAGCCGAGAAGGCGGCGACCGCAAATCCAAAGAGCGCCGACGCGTTAGTGGACCTCGCTCTCGCGTTCATGTCGAAACGCGACCGCAAGAACGCGCAAGAAAATCTCGACAAGGCCCTTGCGATCGATCCGAACAACAAGAGTGCGCATTTTCTCTACGCGAAGCTCTCTCGCGCGCTCGACGATTCTGCCGGAGAAAAGAAGCATCTCGCCGCGATTGAAAAGGCAGGTGGTGATGGCTACATGCTTCAAATGTCACTCGCGACGATCGCAAAGCGCGAGAAAAATAAGGTTGCGTTCAAGGCGGCTGTAGAGCGCGCACATCGTTACGATCCTTCGCAAGTTGAAGCTCTTACTGGGATGCTCTCGCTCGCAAACGAAGAGAAGAGTGAAGACGACGCGATCGACGCGCTACGCAAGCTCGTGCTTCTTGAACAACACAACGTTGGTCTGTGCAAGCAACTACTCGCGTTGCTGGTGAAGCGCCAAGCGTGGCAAGAAGCCGCAAAGGTTGCCGAGGCGGCCCTGTACATCGCGCTCGACGACAGCAAAATTCACGAAGTCTATGCGCTTGTCTTGTCCAAGCTCGGAGACAACGTGCGCGCAGAGTTTGAACGTGAGAGCGCAAGGATCGTTCAAAGCAAGAAGGGCGATGAGGCCGATCCTGCGACGGTCCAGACTCGATCGGGCCCCTTGCCTTCTGAACCCGTAGAAGAGCAATAGCGCTGCGCGATGAACTGGCGCGTACTCCAGAGCAAGATCGGCTTTGCGCGATCCGTCAAGTTGATGAACACCTTCGCGCCCTTCGTCGGCGCGGGCATTGCGGTGCATTCTGTCGATCCTGATGAACGCGCGCTCGAAGTGACGCTCACGATGCGCTGGTTCAACCGTAATTTTGCGGGCATCCATTTTGGTGGGTCGCTCTACGCGATGTGCGATCCGTTTTTCGCGATGCTGCTGATGAACAAGCTTGGTTCCGAGTACGTCGCGCTCGACAAATCGTCGCGAATCGATTTTCGAAGACCGGGACGCGGCGTTGTGCGCGCACGATTTGCGATCACCGATGCCGATGTAGAAACGGCGCGCAGTGAAGTAGCGTCACGAGGAAAGTGCGACCTGTCGTTTGAGACGATCGTCATCGGACCCGACGACGAAGTGGTTGCGCGTGTTTACAAGGTGGTCAACGTGAGGAGGGTGGCTGTGGGTCATCCATAGAAGACCGAGATGTTGGTACACGCGTGCTTCGTGTTACCTTCAGCCATGCCGTCAAGTTTCACGATCTTTCCGCTCGAGCTTATCGAGAAGCTGCCAAAGACCGATCTGCACGTTCACCTCGACGGTTCGTTGAGGCTCTCTACAATTCTCGATCTCGCGCAGCGGCAACAGGTTGAGCTTCCGGCGCAAGGTGGCGAAGCGCTACGTGCATTCATGCATCTCGGCGAAAACTGTGGCTCCCTCGTCGAGTACCTCAAGGCGTTCGACGTCACGCTTCGCGTGATGCAAACGGCAGACTCGTTGACGCGCATCGCGTACGAGCTTGCGGAAGACGCATCCAAAGAGAATGTACGATACATGGAAGTGCGCTACGCCCCGATGCTGCACACGCAGAAGGGACTGAAGCTCACGAGTGTCGTTGAAGCAGTGCTCGAGGGCCTTCGAGCCGCGCAAGATAAGTTTGGCATCGAGTCGAACGTGATTCTCTGCGGCATTCGAAACGTGTCGCCGGAGAGTTCACTCGAAATGGCCGAGCTAGCCGTTGCGTACAAAGGCCGCGGTGTTGTGGGATTCGACCTCGCAGGCGCCGAGTACGACCATCCTGCGAAGCACCACAAGGCAGCGTTTCAACTCGTGCGCGACAACAACATCAACGTGACGATTCACGCAGGCGAGGCCTACGGACCCGAATCGATCGCGCAGGCGATTCACGTTTGCGGCGCACACCGCATTGGTCATGGGTGTCGCCTTCGCGAAAATGGCGACCTCCTGCACTACGTCAACGATCACCGCATTCCGCTCGAATGTTGTCCGTCATCCAATGTGCAAACAGGCGCGATTCGCGACCTCCCAAGTCATCCACTTAAGCTCTACTTGAGCTTGGGTTTGCGCGTTACCGTCAACACCGACAACCGGCTCGTCACAGATACGAGCGTGTCGAGAGAACTGTGGCTGTGCCACACCCAGCTCGGGCTCAGCATGCGGGACTTGAAGCAAATCATCCTGAACGGATTCAAGAGCGCGTTTTTGCCCTTCCACGTGAAGCAACAATATTTGCGGCGCGTGAGCGAGGAGCTCGACGGATTTGACGACGGCGCGTGAAACAGATTCTTCATGTCGACATGGACGCGTTTTACGCGTCCGTTGAGCAGCGTGACAATCCGTCGTTGCGTGGCAAACCCGTTCTCGTCGGCGGTGGAGAGCGCCGAGGCGTTGTCGCAGCTGCCTCCTATGAGGCACGAAAATTTGGTGCGCGAAGTGCGATGCCGATGGCCGAAGCGATGCGCAAGTGTCCAAGTGCGATCGTCGTGCATCCGCGCATGAGTCGGTACGCAGAAGTGAGCGAGCAGGTGTTCGCGATCTTTCATCGTTACACGCCGCTCGTGCAGGGCCTCTCGCTCGATGAGGCATTCCTTGATGTAACGGCGAGCCACTCTCTTTTTGGTAGTGGTGAGGCGATCGCGCGCCGAATCAAAAATGAAATTAGGACAGAGCTAGGACTCAACGCATCAGCTGGTGTTGCGCCCAATCGCTTTGTTGCGAAGGTAGCAAGTGACCTAAAGAAGCCCGATGGACTTGTCGTTGTAGACGAAGCCGACATGCGTGCGTTTCTTGCGCCGCTTCCGATCGAACGCATGTGGGGCATCGGATCCAAGACAGCACCTAAGCTTCACGCACTGGGGCTCTCGACGCTCGCGGACCTTGTGAGTGCGCGGGCAAGCTTGCTCGAAGAGGTGCTCGGGAGTTGGGGCGCTCATGTGCAAGCGCTCGCGCGTGGCGAAGATGAACGTGAAGTAGAGCCCAATCTCGCCGCTAAATCGATCGGGACAGAGCGCACGTACGACGAAGACCTCACGGACGTTCAAGCCATCGAGCGGTCGCTGCTCGATCACGCTTCTCGCGTCGCGCAACGCCTTGTGCGCGAAAAGGTATGTGCCCGGGTTGTCACGCTGAAGCTAAAACACGCAGACTTCACGCTTCGAACGAAGCGCGTGACGCTCTCTGAACCTGTTGCCGACGCAGAGTCGATTTACCTCGCTGCCAAAATGCTACTCGCGACGATCAATTTGAGCGGCGCGCGATTTCGACTGACGGGCGTATCGGTAAGCGCCTTGACCGATGGTCCGCCGCCGCGAACGCTCTTTCCCAATCCGCGGACCGAGAAACTTCGCAAGCTCGAGCATGTCGTCGCCGAAGTCGCGGATCGATTTGGAGATGCCGGGATTACGAGAGCAACGCTGCTCGAGTCGGATGATGAGCCGCGACGTTAGTTTTTGCGGCAAGCGTAGACGCCGCTGATCCATGTCGAGCTCTTGCACGAGTAACCCGACTGGCATTGCGTAGTTGACGAGCTGGGGTCACATAGACGTTCGCCCGTGCACTTGTCTGAGGCGGTGCACACCGCGCTGGCGCCTGAGAAGCAGCAAACGTTTCCTGAAACGCAATCGTCTACGCCGTCGCACAACATTGGCGTCTGCCCGAATCCGCATGACGACGTGCTTTGCTTGCAACTGAATTGGACGCCGCCATCGAGGGAGTAGCTTGCGCAGCACGTTTGGCTTGGGCCCCAGCAGTAGATGTCGCTCACGGTGTCGCCGCCGCACCAGATGTCGTACGAAGAGATCGTTGTGCTCGAGTCTTTTGCATCAACTTTGGCGTCGGTTGCGTCGGCCTTCGCATCAACAGGGCCGTCGACCGGAGCGTCAAGCGGCTTGACGTCTACGTGCGCGTCCGCGGGAGTCGCATCGGCGACGCTACCGTCTGTGACGCTTGCGTCGCCCGTTGCGTCGGGAGCGTCGGTTGCATCGGGAACGGCGGCATCTTTTGGGTTCACCGAACTGTCGGTGCCGCCATCGCCCCCAAAGAGGTCGCTTTGCATGGCACCCCCGCAGGCGGTTGCCAACCATGCCGCCGCAAACGCCGCCGCAAACGACAGGGGAAATCGAGCACTCATCGTGGCTGCGCCAACTACCAGCGATTGTTGCGAAAACAATGCATATCGGGGAAATAGCCCCAATTCGCCCAAGCGACGTTCTTTATTTAGATCGGAGGAAGACACAAATAGTACCCCGGCAGCGTGTTTGTGCTCAAACGGCACACATCACCCGTGTCGCAAATGTTCTTCGCCGTTGGGTCACAGGTTCGCGTTCGCGTCGTGTTGTTGGTGCAATCTTTGACTTCGGCGCACGAAGCGCCTGTGGCTTGCCCGGTTTGCAGACTGAACGTGACACAGCAAACGCTGTCTTTCTTGATGACCTGACAGTCATCGTCGCCGTCGCACGAGATCCCGAATTTGCCGGTGCCCGTACACTTGTTGAGATCTTTGCACTCACCCCTGATGCTGCCATTTTTGTGCTCGGCGCAGCACGTTTGGGTGCCAACGGCGCAGTTGGCCGCGTTGCAGACAATGACGGGTGGTGGCGAGGCGTCGACCGGCGGGGCGTCGTGCGGAAGTCCATCGGTTGCGCCGTCTAATGTTGGCGATCCGTCGGTGCGCGCATCAACCACCGAACCACCGGTTTTGCCGGTTTCGGGTCCAGGCGAGACGCTCGCGTCCGCGGCTCCAGAAAAGAGGTCTGACTGGATAGCGCCGCCGCAGGCACCGAAAAGGGCCGTCGTCGACGAAAGCACGATAAGTGTGAAGAGGGCGCGTCGCCCGCGAATATGCAGCATGTTTTGCGTCCTTTGCGAGCCGTGAAACCCTGCTCGCAGGGTACAAACTGAGGTGTCGGCCCGTGGGGTGAGCTCCGAGCGGAGACCGACACGAGACCGGTGTTTTGGTCGTTCGTCAATCCCACTTCGCGGCGGGACGCTCCCTGTGATAAGCCGCCGCTCCCCCCATGTCCGAGGTTGAAGTCCCCCACGCCGAACCGGAAGCGGCCAAGTTCGATCGCGCCATTGACGCGCTCGAACAAGCCGCGGTTGCTTCCGAAGGCGCGTCGGTGGGTAAGCCCCTTGACCTTGCATCGCGTGAGGACTTCGACGCCGCTGTGAAGCTCGACCCGAGGGCCGTTCGGTCGCGTCTCGACCGCGTCATGATGGGGTTCGATCCGGAGCTTGGTCTCGATTATCTGCATCATACAGGTTGCCTTAACGCGATATTTCCCGAGATCGAAGCGATGGTCGGCTTCGGTGATGGTGAGTGGCGCCACAAGGACGTGTGGAAGCACACAAAGCAAGTCGTCCTTCAGGCCGAGCCGCGGCTCGAACTGCGTTGGGGCGCGCTGATGCATGACGTCGGAAAAATTAAGACGCGGACCATTACGCCTGAGGGCAAGGTGCAGTTTTTGGGTCATGCCGAAGTTGGCGCGCGCATGTTCGACAAAATCGAACGGCGCTTGCACCTCTTCGGAAACGAGCCTTCGCTGCAGAGCACCATCCGATTTCTCGTGCTGCATCACCTGCGCGCGAACCAATACGAGAAAACGTGGACCGACAGCGCGGTGCGAAGGTTTGCTCGAGAACTCGGTGAGCACCTTGACGACCTGCTGTGTCTCGCACGCGCAGACATCACAACCAAGAGGCCCGAGAAGAAGCGTCGCGGACTCTCGCAGATCGACGAACTTCAGCTTCGCATCACGGAGCTTGCGCTCGAAGACGCAAAGCTGCCGCCGCTCCCAACCGGAGTCGGCGACGAAATCATGCGCACGTTTGGTCTCAGGCCCTCGCGGCAGATCGGCGACATCAAGCGCGCGCTTGAAGACGCGATCGCGCGTGGCGAGCTCGAAGCGCGTCAGCCCAACGAAGTCTACGTTGCGTGGGTTGCGGCGAACGCGGAGCGATTCGGGATCTTGATCTAATCGTCGCTAAACGAGCCGCCAAAATCGCCAGCGCCAGCGTCGAAGAAGTCGGAACCGCCGCCGTCGTCGTCTGAGAAGTGACCACTTGTGTCCTCGGCGCCAACCGAGCCTGAAAACGAACCGCCGCCATCGTCGTCGTGTTGCTCATACACGTATGAATGGTGATGGCTCCCGAAGTAGCTGCCCACCATGCTGCCCGCCACCGCGCCAAGGAATGGTGCAGCAACTTGACCAACGATTCCGGCGTTGTGCGCAAACTGCTCATTGCGCATTTGGTTGTCGCATGCGACCTTGCGCTCAAGCGCGCCCGCAAACGCTTCGCCGCAAGATAGGCAAGCAGGTTGATTGTGTGGCGAGACTTGCGCGCAAAAGACGCATTGGACAACCACCCAAGCGCGGCACTGGACGCAGTTCATCGTGCCCCACACGTTGAGTGTTGCGCACTGCGGACAAGGGATGGCTGCCTCGGCCGCTTCGGCGTTTACTGGCCGCTTGCAAAAGCGACACATCACGAGACCCGGAACCGCTGGCGCACCGCAAGATTGGCACTGCATAAGAGAAGCTTAGCGCGAAGCAGCCGAGGGGTTGCCACGTCGAACGTCAGCATCGCCTATGATCGGGTTCGTGAGCACTCCCTACAGTGACGAAACTTTCTTTCACCAGCTTCTCGCGAAGGCGATTTCAAGCCATGCGAGCGACATTCACATCAAGGTCGGTCAGCCGCCTGGGGCGCGTATTCGCGGCGAGATGGTGTACTTCAAGACCGCAAGAGTCACGCCGGCCGATACCGACGCGGTTGCGCTCCGGGTTATCCGTCAGCCCGAAATACGAGAGCGATTGTCGGAGCTTCAAGAGTTCGACGCCTCGTATGAGGTGCCTTCGCTCGGTCGTTTCCGACTCAACATTTATCGGCAGCGCGGAAGCCTCGCGATCGTCATGCGCTTCATTCCTGCAGACGTTCCGACGATTGACGAATTGGGCCTACCGCCGGTTGCGCGTGAGCTCGCGGAAAAAGAGAACGGCATGGTGCTGCTTACCGGCGCGGCAGGCAACGGAAAGTCGACAAGCATCGCCGCCATGCTCTCTCATCTCAACACGACGCGATCGCTTCATATCGTCACGATCGAAGATCCCGTTGAGTACGTTCACGGTGATCGCATGTCGTCGGTTAGCCAGCGCGAAGTGGGGCTCGACACCGAGAGCTTTGCAAAGGCACTGCGTTCGGCTCTTCGCCAGGATCCCGATGTGATTATGGTCGGCGAAATTCGCGATGAAGAAACGATGGAAATCGCGCTCAAGGCCGCGGAAACCGGGCACTTACTTCTGTCAACGCTGCACACTACTGACGCGGCTCGAACCATCAATCGCATGCTTGCGCTGATGTCAGGTGACGCGCAAGAGAATCGAATACGCATCGCCAACGCGCTTCAAGGCGTGATCGCGCAACGTCTTTTGCCGAAAGCGGACGCGACGGGTCAGGTGCTCGCAGCAGAGGTGCTTGTGGTGACACACCTTGTGCGTGAGTCGATAAGGCGTCCCGACCACAATCCGACGCTCAAGGCGCTAATGGAAAAAGGCGTGCACCCCTACGGTATGCAGACTTTTCAGATGCACGTCGAAGAGCTGCTCGAGAAGGGCATCATTGACGACATTACGATGCGCGAAGCGTTGGGCTTGGCACAGTAGTAAATGAACAGAATGGTCAAGTAAGTTTAGATTGATCGGGCGATCGATGCGCTTACCGGCCGGTGCGATCGTGCGACGCGATGCCCTTGCCCTCGCCGGTGACAATGGCTTCGGCGAGCATTGTGCCAGGCTGCGGGTTTAGGTCGCGAGCGGGCAGGCGCAAAATATGACGGACGGTTGGCGCGATATCGGCGAGCCGATGGGGCGCCGCTGTGGTGATGATGCCTTCTTGTCTTGCGAGACCACCAAGCGCGATGACGAACGATCGCGCGGACTCTGGATAGGCGCCACCGTGATTGCGAAAGTCGTTTGCGCGTCCGTGATCGGTCGTAATGAGCACCGTCGTGCGTTTGCCCCACTCACCGCTGCGCCTGAGCGTGCTTCGTAACTCGCCGAGGATTGAATCGGTTTGGTGGAGCGCCTTAATGTAACCGCGATAGTCGCCTTTGTGGGCGTACTCGTCGGTGTCGCCGAGCGCGAGAAACGTAAGTCGAGGCGTGCGTGCTTCGATGTAGGCGAGCGCAAGACGCGCGGTGAGTGTGTCGGGCCGATAGCCATCGAGCCCGGGGAAGGGATCTTTTGGCCTGCCGGTTTCCCATAACTGAAGAAGCGCAGGGGTCTTCTTGAGCTCCGGCCATCCGTACAGGGAGTCGATGCCTGCCGAGATGACGATTGCCTCGGGTGATTTTGCAACCGCGCGGCCGAGGATCGGCCACGAAGCAAACGCGGCGATTGCGTCGCGCGTGCCGGCGCGTTCGCGCGCTTCGTCGAGAATCGTTTTCTCTTTCACGGAGCCGCACTCGTTGTCTTGGCAGCCAGGTTGCGCGTGGCCGGTTAGGATTTCGAGGTACCCAGGTAGCGACACATAGTTGGGTCCGCTTGCAAACACGCCGTGTGCGTCGCTCGGCGCGCCGAGTGCCGTGCCTTCGTCACGCAACCATGCGTGAAGTTCTGGCATGAGATTCTCGCCGGACGTAAAATTTTCGAGGTCGGAAAATCCGCGTTGCGAGACCGTGGCAGGATCTGCGCCATCGAATACGTCTTGTGCGCGCGCACCGTCGATGACGACGAGAATGACGTTGTTCTTCTCGCGGCCTTCCCACTGCACGCGGCTGGGTGCTCTTGCGACGAACCCGAGTGCTTCATGGGTGAGCACCGCAGGTGACTCGTGCTGCATGGGGGTGTTCCATGCAGCGCCTGCAGCCGCGAACGTGGCAACAGCCGCGAACGCCCAAGTCTTGCGACCCCAGAGGCCTAAATATGTCGTGTGGTGATCCCTTTTCATGGGTACCTCCGCCAGCAACCAGTTCCAAGGTTCGTTTCATTCCAAACGGACATTGGGTGGGTACACTTCATTGTGAAGACAATGCGGACGATTGCCACATCATGCGAGAAAGCAGCGCTCGTACGCAAACTCTGCACACAACTATCTGAACATACGCGCAAGGCAACGCGGCTACGACCGCGCAATCAATTCGTAACTTCAAGTGTCTAAATTGTGACGCGAGTGCCTACTTATGCAAATTGAACTTCTCGCTCAGACTGGCCGTTTATGGTGAAACGCCCACGTTTTGAGGAGCCTGGCTCATGTTGCTGCGCACACTGCCCCACGCCATCGCCATCGCCATCGCCACGTTGTTTGGCGTTTCGACCAAGGTCGCACGCGCGGTTGATTGGGTTGATAGGCCGCTCACCAATGGCTCGATGCACGTCCAAGGCGACGTCGGATACGGCATCGGATTTGGTGCGCGTCAAAGCGAGCTCTCTGCGCCCCTCATGACCACGCAGACCGACAAGGGCAGCGGCTTTCACTTGAGCGCGCAGCTTGGGCTTCCGCTTGGGTTTGAAATTGGCGCACGTGTGGGCTTTCGCATCGGTGACGCGGGAAAAATTACGCGCGGCGATGAATTCGGTCGCGTGTATGATGCAAATACCTACGCAACGGCTGGCGACACGGCATCGAATCCAGAGTTCCTGCTTCGCAGCTCGATCGTGGCGACCAAAATTGTCGAGCTGGGCAGCGAGCTGCGCTTCGTCGTTCCGGCGGTGTCGGGTTCGTCGTTTGGGATGACTGCAGGCTTGCCATTTCGGCTTCGAGCACCTGGAGTCTTGCGATTCGATACGGGTTTCTATTTGCCCACGGTTTTCACCTCGCGCAACGACTACGCGTTCAGCATTCCCATCCAGCTCTGGTTTCAAATTAGCAATTTTTATGTGGGCGCTATCTCGGGCGTGAAGATTTACCGACAGCCCTTTGAGCGCGTTGACCTCGCGGCGGGTGTCGGTGTCGGTGTGACGCTTGGAAGCATCTTTGACGTGCGTTTGCAGGTCGTTACCCAGCGCGTGAACGACGAGGAATGGCTGCGCGCAACAGGCCTTGGTCTCAACGTGGGCGTTCAGACCCCTTAGTGAAGCTCAGGCGCTTGTAACTAAGATTGAGTCGCAGGTCCGGTTCCTGCGATACTCGTTAACAGATTGGGCATTTCGCCCGTTTTGGAGCGCAGGATGGCCGAGCAACAGCTCGTCATGTACGAGGAAGAGTTCGTGCAAATCCAGGCGGTAGTTGACCGCCTGTTGCGCGACGCCATGGCCAAAGTCGTCATGTTGGTTGACATGAACGGCCAGCTTATCGCGCAGAGCGGTGAGACCGATCACCTCGACGTTGTCGGTCTCGCGGTGCTCACCGCTGGCAACGTCGCGGCAACGGGCGGCATCGCGCGCATCTTGCGCGAGAACGGATTCGCCATTCAGTTTCACGAAGGCGAGAAGGCGAACATCTATACCTTCCTTGTTTCCAATCGACTCATTCTCGAAGTCGTCTTCGATGCCCGAACGTCACCGGGTCTCGTTCGACTAAGACTGAAGAAGGCAGGCGAAGCGCTTGCCGTCATTCTTGAAGCGCTTTCGCGTAAACAGAACCAGCCTGGCTTTGACTTGCACTTCGAAGGCATCACCGACGAAGATATCGATAACCTGTTTAACGACTGAGGGACCGCGCGACCATGCCGCACATCAATGTAATGACGCGCGAAATTAGCTTTAAGGTCGTCTACTGCGGGCCTGGCCTGTGCGGTAAAACGACCAACTTGCGTTACATTCACGAGCACTGGAATGCAGGGCACAAGGGCAAGATGATCGAGCTCCCGACCGAGACGGAGCGCACCTTGTTCTTCGACTTTGCGCCGCTCGACTTTGGCGAGATTGGCGGGCTCAAGACAAGGTTCCAGCTCTTTACGGTTCCAGGTCAGGTCTTCTACCGCGAAACGCGCCAGCTCGTGCTGAAGGGCGCCGACGGCATCGTGTTCGTGGCCGACTCGCAATACCCGCGCATGGATTCGAACGAAGAAGCTTTCTACGAATTGAAAGAGCACCTGCAGGGGCTTGGTCGCACGCTCGAAGACTTCCCGCTTGTCGTTCAATACAACAAGCGTGACCTGCCCGCTGTTGCGACGGTCGAAGAGTTGCGCGAGCTCGTTAACAAGAGCGGCGTTCCCGATTTCGAAGCCGTGGCATCGACGGGGCAGAACGTGTTCGAAACGTTCAAGGCGCTCGTGAAGCTCGTGCTCGCGGAGTTGCGAAAGAAAAAGTAGCAAGTGCGCGCGAAGAACGTTCTTCCGCGCATTGCTTTGGCGTGCGAGGTGATGTTGAGCGTCGGGTGACGCGAGGCGGTTGATAAGGTTAGGGACCTTATAACTTGTGACTACTTGCAAGTTGCAGGATCGAAGATCTCGCACTTCTTGGTCGTCGGGTTGCATTGTGCAGGCGTGAGGCAGCTCGTGGTGCAATCTTCGGGCTCCTTTGGGCTCGTCGTGCATTTCCCAGAAGCGGTGCCCGTTGCGAGTGCACAGTAGTTGGTGCCGACGCAAGAGACGTACTGTCCACTCACCATGCCGCAGTCTTGCCCGGCAGATGCAAAGGACACCTTCGCGCACTTCTTGGTCGAAGCGTTACAGGTCAGTCCAAGGGCTGAGTCGCATCCGCCAGGGCTCGCCGAGCAGTCCGCATTCTCGCCGAGCGGCGCACTGCACTTTGCGCCAATGCAGGTTGTTCCAGCCGCGCACCATGTCGTGGAGGTGCACGCTTCACCGGCCTTTGGACGCGCGACGCACTTGCGTGACACGTTGTCGCAGAAGAGGTTGGTTTCGCAGGCAGTGGTGACACAATCGCCGCCAAGCGCGACGCGCGTGGCGCACTTTCCGCAGTTGTTCATGCTCGAACTTTCGATCGAGATGGAGCAATAGCCGCTCTGGCATTGTGGGCTCACGGCGCATGCTGTCGCGTTGGGCAAGGTGCCTTTGAATTCGCAGGCGACGAGAGTCGCGTTGCCGTTCGACAAGTCCGCGCAACTCGCGCTCTGGATTGCGTCAAAGCAGCTGCCGAGCTGCGCGCTTGTGACGCTCGTGCCAGGGGCTGTAAAGGTACTCTTGAGGCTGATGGCGCTTCGCGCTTTGCAGGTTGCGACGTCGCCGAAAATTTGTGCGATGGATGCGGGTGTACAGCTGTTCAACTTGTCGCACACGGCAGTTGAGAGTTCTTGAGGCGCTGCCTCGACGGTGACGAGGCGCCCGCTGCACGCGATCCAGAATCCTGCGACGGCCATTAGTGCGTATGAACGTTTCATTTTGTAGTCTCCAAATTTTCCGGTGTCCCGGGACAACAGCACGGGTCGTGCCACGGCGATCTCCCGTGAAAAGTTGGGTAATTGAGGTTCACGTGAAGCAGTGTTCACGCCCTTCGGGCAACACCCTTCGCGGGCACGGTTGGAAGCGTCGAGAAGATCGCTGCATCGTGAGAAGGCACAAGTGTCGTCGTCTTTCTCGCTTCGCGCAGCGCGTCACGACAAGCACGGTGCTTGCTCTTGTCCCAACGATTGAACCGGCTGATGAGGCCGCAGTCCGCAAGGTCAAGTTCCTTTACGTTGTAGACGGCGTCGCCCACGTGAATAAAGTGCTTGCCGCCGGAAGCGATAGCCACCGCAATCGCACCTGGCGTATGGCCTTGCGCGTCGAGCAGATGCACCGAGTCGTCCTCAAAGAGATCAAGGCTCTTCGCAAAGCCTTCGCGCGCGCCATCTTCAAGTTCGACAGGAACGATGCGCTGCTCGAGTTTCAGATCGCGCTTGTCGTAGCCAAGGTCGGTGCGCCGCCACGAAAACGCATCGAGTTCTTCTTTGCTGACGATGAGCTCGGCGTTCGGAAAATCGCGCACACCGCCCACGTGATCGAAGTGAAGATGCGTTGCGATGATGGCTTTGACGTTCTCGCGCCGAAGGCCACGCTTCTCGAGTTGAATGGCGACAGCGTCTTCGGGTGTTGTTTGAATGCTCAAAAAACGCGCACGCACGTGGCCGACGTTCTTGCCCGGCTCGCGACATGCGGCTTCGGATAAGCCGGCATCAACGAGCACGATCGATTCGTCGTCGCGCACGATCACGGCAACGGTGTTCGACATGCTACTTGACGAAAATCCACTGCCCCCGAGCACAAAGGCCGGTGCCGCGAACGTACCGCTGGAAACAAAAAACACATCGCGGTTAGCCACCGCGCGAACGCTAAGCCAACCGCGACAAGAAGTGGAGCGAGACCGAACAGCCCGTGCCTTCGGTCTTCCGCCAGGAGGCGGCGTTACTCGCCTTGATAGATGCGCGCGCGCCGACCGCGGTCTTTTGCCTTGAGTTTGGCGCGGTAGCGCTTGGTCTTGGTGCGGTTCGTCTTGCGGGGCTTCTTCGAAATGACGAGAAACATTGGGTTTCCTCTTGGATGCGAGGCTCCGGGGAGCCGAAGGGTCGGCGAAGGTACCTTGCGGGGGGGGAATTTGCAATGGGGCTGCGCGGCGGATGGCTGACGCTGACGCGTAACCGCGCACGTGGCCTTTTATATGAGCGCTGCACTTCGCGGATATGTGCTGCGCACGGCTATTTGGGGGCCGAAACCGCATGGTTTCGCCCCCAAGCCCCCAGCTTCCTTTCACTGCGAGGAGATGATTCGTGCATCTGGGCGCTTGGCTACCCTGGTGTCCACCTGGATCGCTTCCCTACGCACGCAGGAGCGTGCTCGGTCGCTGCCTTTTTGGAGGCTGTGGTGTTTCCTGGACGTTTGTTGGCGGAGCTCGCTGACTCCTTGCTCCTGCTCCTGCTCCTGCGTCCGGCGCCCTCCGACCTACTTTCCCGCGAGGGCTAGCTCGATCACGCGGCGAAACTTGCTGAAGGGCCAGGCTCCAGACATGTAGTGGCCGTTGATGAGGAACGACGGTGTGCCTGTGATTTGTCCGGCTTCGGCGGCGTCCATGTCGGCTTGAATCAACGGGTCGTAGGTGGAGGCGTCGAGTGCGGCTTCGAACTTTGTTAGGTCGAGTTTTTGCGTCGTTGCGTATTGCGTGAGGTCCGCGCGCGACAGTGACTTTTGGTTTTCGAAAAGGAGATCGTGCATCGCCCAAAATCCTTTGTTGCCTTGTTGCTTTTGCGCTTCGCGTGCGGCGTTGGCGGCTGGCTTTGCGTTCTGGTGAAACGGGAGGGGCAAGTCGCGCCAAACAAATCGTATACGGTTACGATATCGTTTCTCGATCTTCGCGAGAGTGGGTTCGACCCGGCTGCAGAAGGGACACTGGAAGTCGGAGAAGATCTGAATCGTCACCCTTGCGCCTGCCGGACCCTTAGAGGGGGCAGTTTTGGGAATGGCACCGACGCTCTTCTTCTCGAGCGGCTCCTCTGCGGGCTCTTCTCCGCCGGCGATGAGCTTTTCGTAAAGTTTGTTTACCGGTACGCCCTTGGCCTGAAGTGCCCTTGCACGCGCGAGCTCCTCATCGATGATTTGTTCAAAGCGCTCGAACCGGTGGGCACCTGAGAGTCTGCGACCGTTGATGAAAAAGTGGGGCGTACTGTTTGTTTGGAATCGCGATGCGAGTGCGAGTTCGTCTTCGAGAAAGTCGTCCCAGCGCTCGTCGGCGATCGCCTTTTCAAATCGTGGAACATTGATGCCCAGTTGCTTTGCGAGGTCGCCAAAATCGAGCTTCTCGAAGGGAGTTGTCCGATCGAATAGAAGGTCGTGCGCAGCCCAAAAACCTGCGTTCCCTTTCTGTGCGAGCGCTTCCAGAGCCAGCGTTGCTGCGGGCCTTGCGCGCTTGTGAAAGGCTAGGGGCAGGTGGCGAAACGCGATGCGCACGTCGTCTTTGTATTGCGTGCGAATCTTCTCGAGCGTGGGCCGCACCTTCGCGCTGAAGGCGCACTCGAAGTTCGCAAATTCGACGATGGTAACGAGTGCTCCGGTTTTGTTGCCGCGGATGGGAGCGGTGCCGAGTGGAACCTTCCACACCTTGGTGTTGTCCTCGGGTTCAGCGTCTTCGGTTTTGGGCGGAGAGTGATTTGCCTTTGAGCGCTCCACATAAATGCGGTCGGCGGGTACATCGGTAAGTAAGTTGACGGCATCGATCTCTCTGTCGATGATGGCGGCGACCTTGTCGAACGGTTGCGCGCCACTGATGGCGATCCCGTTGATGAAACTCGCAGGTGTTCCGGTGATGCCCAGCTTCTTCGCAACGGCGTCGTCGCTTTCGACTTCTGCTTTGTAGCGCGCGAGGTCGACGTCTGAGGGTGTGGCGATGGGCGTCAGACCTAGCGCAAGTGGCACGTCAAACGCGTTTGTCGACTTTAAGACAATTTGTGGATTGGCAAATGCGGCGTGGAGCAAATCGAAGAACGCGTCGCTTCCGCCTCTCTCGAAAACCGCGCGGCTGACGATGGCCATCGGCATTGCGTGCGTATGAATTGACGTCAGCGGCATGTGCTTAAAGACAAGCCGCACCTGATCGTTGCCGTAGACCTCTCGCACTTGCTTGAGAGTGCCACGGTCAAATCTTCCACAATAAGGGCATTCAAAATCGCTAAACGTGACGATCGTGACCTTGGCGGTGCGTGAGCCCGACATTGCATCGACGCTTGAGATTGGGATGGGCGAGTCTGCGTCTGACCAAGCGGGCGCCGGTGCGTATGGGGGTAGCGCGCGTTCTTCCGCCGCGGCCGTTGAGCCACGCTCGGCCGTGAACGAAGGCGCTTCGGTAACGTTCACTTTGTTGACTGCACGGTTGCTCGCGCCTCCGCACGCCACGAGTACGGCGAGGGTGAGGACAGAGAGACGTGAATGGTCAATCATGTTGACAACTCCCATAGGCGCGAGAACGTAGATTGCAGCGGGCGAGTGAACCGTGGATCATCGTACACACGTTCATGACAGTTCGATTGATCCATGAGTTTCGCTTCGAGTCGGCGCACCGCTTGCCCAAGGTTCCAGAGGGCCATAAGTGCGCACGCTTGCACGGCCACTCCTTCAAGGTTGAACTTGCCGTGCGCGGGCCGGTCGACGCCGAAACAGGATGGTTCATCGATTTTGGCGATCTCTACGAAATTTGGAAGCCCGTTTGGGAGCAGCTCGATCACCACTACCTAAACGACATTCCCGGTCTCGAGAACCCGACGAGCGAAGTGCTTGCCAAGTGGATTTGGGACCAGATGAAGCCGCGTCTTCCTTCGCTCGAAACGGTCATTCTCTTCGAGACGTGCGATGCGCGCTGCGAATACTCGGGTGACGATTGAGCAAGGCGTTCGTGTGTCGGTGCGAGGATGTGACGCTTCACGATTTTGAAGAAGCGATGGATCGCGGCTATCTCGATATCGAGTCGGTCAAGCGCTACACCGGATTTGGAACCGGTTGGTGTCAGGGCAAGTCATGCGTGTCGCTGTGCGCGCGGCTGCTTGCGGAGCGTGGCGTGAAAGTGGCGCTGCCGATCACGCCACGCCCTCCGTACCATCCGTTGACGATAGCAGATCTGGCGGGTCTCGCTGAGGTTGCCGAACAGGATGAGGCTGCAGGTCGTGAGCCTCGATAGTCATCGCCTTCATTTCCGTTTGTGGGAAAGGCGATTGATCGCGCGCTTGCGGCGCCGATTAGATTGATTAATTTGCGGCGTGTTTGGACCGAAGCACCGCTTCTTGATGAGGACGATGGGGCCACTTGTTCCGGCTTAGTATATACTTTTCTATATGAAGCAAATTCTCGTTGAGCTCGATGATCAATGCGCGCGCGATCTTGAGCGCGTGGCCCCAGCGAAGACGCGCAAGCGAGCGGAGTTTGTTCGTCTTGCTATCCGTCGCGCTGTAGACCTCATGCTTGATCGTGAAACAGCCGTCGCCTATCGCGAGCAGCCATTCCATCCGGGGCTCTTGGCCGGTGACCTCGAAGGGTGGGACAGCGAAAATGCGCTCGCCAAACCCGCACTGAGGGCGTCGAGCAAGAAAGCGACCTCGCGTGCATCAAGGAAGCGCGCTGCCTAATGAAGGCGCCGCATCAGTTTGCGATTTGGTGGGTCTCGTTGCCTGCCCCAGCGGGGAGAAGGCCCGTGCTCCTGTTGAGTCGCACGAGTGCGTTTGACTATTTAGATCGCGTGCTCGTCGCTGAGGTGACAACCACCGTTCGCGGCATTCCTCAAGAGGTTGCGCTCGGAAAAGGCGAAGGACTAACTCGAAAATGCGTCGCCAATCTCGACAACGTGCGCTCGATTCCTCGAGAGTCGCTTCAAATGCCGATTGGTAAACTCGCTGTACTTCGTCACGCCCAAGTGAAGCGCGCGCTCGGTCACGTGCTGCACTGGCCGGAACTTACTTCGCTCTGACGGATGGCGTGATTTTGATGCTTGCAAACGAACCGCGTGAGCATGGTGAGCGGCATGAGTAGCCACCCTACGGGGCACCGTCGCTTCGCGGCCAAACCGTTCGGCATTCGCGTATCGCGCCCCAGTACACTCGTTGTGACGAGCCACAGCGATACCGGCTCGGCATAACGCGAGTCACGCGCACCGGTTCGCGACGATCTTGTCATCACGTGGACGCGGTTCACCGGTTCTAGTGCACTTCGCCTCCTCGTCGCGTGCATCTTCGACTTGTTGGCGTTCGCGTTCTTGTCCAGCGCGTCTTGGTACCGAGACGGCATTTTCGCTCTGGTCCCCGTGGCCCTATGTGTGGCCAGCGTTGTCGTCAGTTATCAGGCGATCCGTGAGCTCCCGAAGTTGATTACCCGCACGACGCTGACGGTTCGCGACAGAGTGATCACCGTTCGGGTCTGGCCATCGTCGCAGGGTGCGCCAGAGCCGCTGACGGTGAGTAAGATCACGGGGCTCTTTGCAAAGCGCGACGTGAGCCACGATTACAAAGACAACGTCGTGGACGAGGGATTTTCCATGTACGCCGTGGTCGGGGGAGGCACCTGCGTTACGTTGTTGCGTGACGAGGACTCGCCGAAAGGGATCTTGTTCATCCGTGACGTACTGGCGGATCACCTCGCTCTTTCGTCGCCGCATCCCGTGTAATGCTGCAAGCCGTTTGTTGGAAAGGCGATGGATCGCGCGATTGCGTCGCCGATGTAGTGAGCTTGATTGATTATCAACATTGTTGACAATGTAGCAGCAGGATGCGCCTGGCTACCTCCAAACCTCATCGAAACATGGCTCTGCGCGCGTGCGTGATAGTTCGTCGAGCAGCGCGCGGGCACGCATGGCTAGTACCTTTGCGACCGCGAGTTGATGCGCAATCTTGGCTTGGTCTGTCTCGGGCACGATAGTCTCGAGGCGCTCACGAAGGGTTCGCTCGTTTGCTTCCAACTGGCTGCACGCATCGTTGAACCTGAGGGCAGAAAGAACGTCGCGGTTCTTCTTTGCGGCGTCGCGGGCCTTGCTCACATCTTTTCGCAAGATTGACACTTCGGAGGCACGTGCCTCGATCCACGCGCGAGCCTCGCGTGCCGATGGGTTCGCGGGTGGTTCAGCGACGGGAGGCGGCTTCGCGATGTCATCAACGCCCGCAGGTCTGGCCGGACACGGGCGTGCAATCACGCGCGTGGTCATTGGTGTGTGTGGCTCGGCGGCTCGGCAAGAATAGAGCGTGACGCTCGTAACGACCAAGCCCGCCCGTGCAACGGTACGGAACGGGTAAGAAGCGACAGTGAGCATAGTGGTAGCAACGTACCTGGTTGTGCGACGGTTCGAAACGCGTCGACTTGTGTATGCTGCGTCGCATGAGCGCCTCTTCAATCTTCGCCCCGAATCTCCTCGCCAATCAGGTCGCCATCGTCACCGGCGGAGGTAGCGGCATCGGCGCTGGCATCGCTGAACTTCTCGCGGCGCATGGCGCAAAGGTTGGCCTCGTCGGTCGCACGCTCGAGAAGCTCGAAGCGACCGCCATGAAGATTCGTGAGCGCGGCGGCGTTGCGACTTGCCGTGCGGTTGACGTTCGAAAATACGACGACCTTAGTCAAGCAACTGAATCAGTTACCCATGAGTTCGGTGGACTGCACATCTTAGTCAACAGTGCAGCTGGTAACTTTCTCGCGCCGGCGGCTGGTCTCAGTGCAAACGGTTTTCGCACCGTCATTGACATCGACCTCTGCGGCACGTTCAACGCGTCGCGCGCTGCGTTTGCACACTTGTCGAAGCAAGGCGGCAACATCGTGAACATCACGGCCACGCAAGCGACGGTGGCCACGCCACTTCAGTGCCACGCGGGCGCTGCGAAAGCTGGCATCGAAAAGCTCACGCGCGATCTTGCGCTCGAGTGGGCGGGTTCGAAGATTCGCGTGAACGCGGTTGCGCCGGGACCGATCGAAGGTACCGAAGGGATGACGCGCCTTGCTCCGGGTGGCGCCGGTGATCATTTGAAGAAGCGCGTGCCGCTCAACCGCTACGGCAACATCGACGAGATTGCGAGCTCGGTACTGTTCCTTGTGTCGCCTGCGGGATCGTACATTACGGGCTCAACGCTGCTCATCGATGGCGGCACGTCGCTCATTGGCCCCGGGCCATTTCTCGACATGATGCTCGGAGAAATCTAAGAGCGAGATCAAATTTCCCTTGCGTCCAGTTTCTTGACCATTATGACGCGCGGTCTTCTTCGCTTATTGTTGTTGGGTGCTCGCGATGCAGCGGGCAGAGAGGAGGCGGCCATGCGCTACACATGGGCTTTATCTCTTTGGGCGCTCGTTCTCGAGTGTCTCCTTGTATCACCTGACGCATCGGCGCGATCGCTCGCGCAGATCAAAAAGCAGGGCACGCTCACATGGGGCGGAGATTTGCAGGGCGGTGAGCCTTACGTCTTCGAAAATCCCAAAAACCGCAAACAGCTCATCGGCTTCGAAGTCGAGATTGCCGATGAGCTCGGCAAACGTCTCGGCGTGGTTGCGAAGTTCTCGCAACACGATTGGTCGACCCTTGTGCCTTCGCTCGAGCGCGGCGACTTCGACGTCATTCTCAACGGTCTTGAAGACACCAGCGATCGTCGCTCTCGCATTGCGCTCAGTGCGCCGTACTTTGTCTACGGCCTCACCATCACCATTCGTAACGGCGATAGTTACCGTTCGCTCGAGGCACTCAAAGGCCACAAAGTCGGCACCATGAACCAAACGGTCGCGCACTCACTGCTCAAGGTGATGCCGCTCGAAGCGGTGCTCTACGAGGGTCAACAAGAGCCCTACGCCGATCTCTCAAGCGGTCGCACAGATGCCGTCTTGCTCGATCACATCATCGCGCAACGCTACGGATGCAACGTCAAGGGACTTACCTGTCTGTCCGACGACGTCACCCGTGGCTACTACGTGATGGGCGTCCGCAAGTCCGACGACACGCTCCTCGTCGCACTCAACGAAGCCCTGAAGTCGATGCAATCCGACGGCTCACTCCGCGCAATCCTCGAACGCTGGAGACTCTGGGACCCTCGCCAATCGCCCCTCTCCGCTGCGGCGGACGCTTCCGCTGACGCTTCCACCGACGCTTCCGCCGACGCTTCCGCCGACGCTCCCGCTCTGGCCGCTCCTCCCGAAGTCCCCCGCTTCGACGCCGAGCAAATCAAAATGTTCCTCAAGGGCGCCGGCATCACCCTCGCGCTCTCTGTTCTCGCCTTCGCGATCGCCTCCCCTTTCGGAATGGCCCTCGCGCTCACGCGACTCTACGGCGGCAAGATCGAAAAGTTTCTTGCCGGTTCCTACATCGAGATCTTTCGCGGCACGCCGGTACTCTTGCAACTGTACGTGCTCTACTATGGCCTCGCGCCGATCATCAAACTCGACGCGTTCGTCGCTGCGGTCTTGGGCCTCGGCCTCAACTACGCAGCATATGAAGCCGAGGTTCACCGCGGCGCGCTTCTCTCGATTCCGAGCGGCCAAAGCGAAGCCGCCGCTGCGCTCGGATTGTCAAGATGGCAGACGATTCGTCACGTGCTCATGCCTCAGGCGCTTCGCACTGCGCTCCCGGCGGTGACGAACGACTTCGTTGCCCTGCTCAAAGACTCGTCGCTCGTGAGCGTGATCACGGTCGTTGAACTCACCAAACGCATGACCATTGCGGCGGTCGAAGTTCGCAGCTGGCTCATTCCCGGACTCGCCTGCGCGGTCCTCTACTTCTGTCTCAGTTACCCACTCGCCGCGTTCGCACGCTACTTGGAAAGGAGGCTCGAACATGATCCAGCTCGATCAAGTGGTAAAGGCCTTTGACGGTCGCAACGTTCTCGACGGCATCTCGGCGTCGCTCGATGAAGGCAAAATCGCGTGCCTCATCGGGCCGTCAGGTTGCGGCAAGACGACATTGCTTCGATGCATGAACGGCCTCGAGCAACTTGCGAGCGGCTCAATTCGCATCTCAGGGTGCGATATTTTGCCGAACAGCAATCGCGCGACGTTTTCACGCGTGCGGCAGCGTGTTGGCTTTGTGTTTCAAGAGTTCCATTTGTTTCCGCACATGACAGTGCTCGAGAACATCGTGCTTGCACCGGTTCAAGTGCGTAGGCAAACGCGTGCCGCGTCTGAAAAGCGCGCGCAAGAGCTTCTCGAAATGGTGGGTCTTGGAGGTCGTGGTGACGCGCGACCATCGCAACTCTCGGGTGGTCAGAAACAACGTGTGGCTATCGCACGTGCGCTTGCGCTCGATGTGAAAGTCCTGCTTCTTGACGAACCCACGAGCGCGCTCGATCCCTCGATGCGGCAAGAAGTGCGCAACGTTCTTCGCGATGTTGCGAAAGAGGGACTCACGATGTTGTGTGTCACGCACGACATGCCGCTTGTCACCACGCTCGCGGATGAAATCTGGGTCTTTGACGCTGGGAATATTGTGGAACGTGGGGATGCAAAAACGATTCTCAACGCGCCGAAGTCGGCGGTGGCGCGTCAGTACTTGCAGCCCAGCCTGGCGGATTAGCTCGGACGCCGCCCGGACGGAGTGCCGACAAGCCAAAGCCCACGAGAAGGAGCCACGTTGTTTCCGCCATCGCAAGATGGGTGAGCTGCAGCCACGTGGGCGCAAGAGAAACTAAATTGACGATGCCGAGCACAAGCTGCGCGATCGTCGCGCCCTGCGCCAAGATCGCCCATCGCTTTGTCTCGTGATGATTGGCGAAGCGCGCGATGAGCCTGACACTTGTGACAATGACGGCGCTACCGACCACTGCGACGAGCGGATGAAGCGGACGTAGCTTGAGGATCAACGATGCAGTTTTCGACATCTCTTGCGCCATGCCCGCGCTGAGCGACGCGGCTGGGTACAGTGTGTCGCCAAGCGCCGCGATCGCGCCCGTCGTGCCGATTGCGACAAACGAAACGACGATGGTGACCAGTCCGACTGAGATCTTACGATTGCCCGCCGGTGCAGGTTGATCAAAGAGCGACCACGTTGTGGCGGCGATTGCGGCGAGTAAGAGCAACGTGTTGGTGAGGTGAAGCGACATCGAAAGTACGCGCTTCATCGACGCATCGTGGGCGACGAGTTCGAAGATGACGAGCGCTGCTCCGATGAGCGATTCGGAGATGAGGAGGATAACGCTCGCAGTGACCGCCTTGCGCGCAAACGACCCTCGGCCGCTCACGCGAAACACGCCCAGTACCAGCAGAACGATCGCAATGCCCAAGATTCCCGTTTGCGCGCGATGGGTAAACTCGATGATCGTCTTGATGCTTGGTTGAAGCGGAATCACCTCGCCGTTGCACTTTGGCCAGTGGCTACCGCAGCCCGCGCCAGAGCCCGATGCCCGCACGTAAGCACCCCACACGATGACGATGAGCGTGAGCGCGAGCGAGGCGACGCTCAGCTTTGCGAGACGCGGATGTGAAGGTGACGCGATCATGAGATGCGGAGCCGCGTTGTAGGTCATTTGACGGCGTCGGCCATATTAATACGCATTTGGTTACATTGTTTCAGGGGCGGAGCATGCGTAAGAATTCCGACGGTGAAGATCCTTGCCGAAAGCTGACTCGCGCTCTTTACTGCGAACCCATGAGCGTAACTTTTCCGCGGGTTCTCAACTTGCTCCTTGCTGTCGGTGTCGCGTCCTCGTGCGGTGACGCGCTGGTCGCTTCGGATGGTGGTGGCGATGCAGCTCCGACGACCGATGGCGGCGCGAGTGATGCAAATGTGCCCGACGGGTCGGCGCCCGATGCGCCGACGGGAGATGCTGGCAGTTTTGGGGACCACGCGTTTTGGTTCGCGTTTCACGCGTGCAATTCAAAGACAACCAATTGCGGCGATCCACAGAACCATCGCGTCTACCTCTCGACGACCAACGACTTTTCGACGTTTAGTGTTCTGCCCAATTGGGGCTTGCAAGGGTCGGTGCCAGACGTCGTGCGTCGCGGCAACACGGTTTATGTGTATGTGCCAGGGCGCGTGATTCGGCTTCGCGCTGGCGCTGCGGCTCCCGAAGCAGCCGCAAGTGTCAAGGTTGTTGACTTATCGCTGGGCTGGGTCGACCCGAGCCTTACGGTCGATAGCAATGGGCGCCTGGTGATGTTCCTCATGCGGGGTGGGGGACCGGGATCAGGCGATCCCGCGACTTGCCCGCAAGGAGAGACGTCGTGCACCAAGCAGTTTGATTCCGCGACCGAAGTCGACGGTTCCGACGGGACCGAATTCAAGCTCGACACGGGTGATCGCGTCAGCATGACGATCACTCCGGGTGGGGGCGGTAGTTTCCCCGGTGCGTCGGACCCAGACGTCTTTTTCGACGGGAAGTACAACATGTACATCTCGCACGGGTCGAACCTGTCGCTCTGGCAGTCGACCGACTTGCGCGGAACCTACACGCAACTCAAAGCCACCCCGTCAGATTACATTTCGCAATCGGGTGGTATTGGCGCGGGGCATTTCGATACCAAGACAAACAAATATTGGACGTTCGTGCATGTCAACGAAGGCAAGACGGCGGTGATCAAGCGTGCAATTCATGATGGACTGACCACGACGATCCCAACGTCAAGTTGGTCAACTATATTGACAGGCACGACCGCAGGACTCGGTGCGGACTTTAATGTGGAGAGTCCATCGCTCGCAGAGAACAAGTAGTTGCAGTCCGCCTGCACCCTCAATACAAAATCCGCGTTCGAATGTTCGTGTCTAGCTTTGCGACGTCGCGACGCACGACTTCAGACACGTCGGACTCAAGGTCCATGATTAGGTAACCAATTGCGGCATCCGTTGCGAGCATCTGTGCGCGGATGTTCGCGCCTGCTTCACCCACGATGCGGTTGATGTCGCGCAGAACGCCTGGCACGTTGCGGTGCACGTTGAGAATGCGGTGCCAGCCCGGACCTTGCGTGAGCTCAATTTGCGGAAAGTTGACGGCACCTGTCGTGGCGCCGCCGTTGACAAATTTGATCAACGAAGTTGATACTTCACGTCCGATGGACTCTTGCGCTTCGCTCGTCGAACCACCGATGTGGGGCGTTAGAATGACGTTGGCGAGTCCCTGAAGTGGCGACCTGAAGCCTTCGCCGTTGCTCTCGGGCTCTTCGGGGAAGACGTCGACCGCAGCGCCTGCAAGGTGCTTCGACGTGAGCGCGTCGGCGAGCGCTTCGATGTCGACGACAGTGCCGCGACTCAAGTTGATGAGGTAGCTGCCCGCGCGCATGCGTGCGAGTTCTGCCTTGCCGATCAGGTTTTTGGTCTGCGGAGTTTCGGGGACGTGCAGCGTCACGAAGTCGCTTTCCTCGAGCACGGCGTCGAGCGATCGTCGCGCGCTGTTGTTGCCCATGGGCATCTTCGTCGCGATGTCGAAGAAGCCTACGCGCATGCCCATCGCTTCGGCGAGCACGCCTACCTGCGGTCCGATATGACCGTAGCCCACGATGCCAAGCGTCTTGCCGCGTACTTCGTTGCAGCCGCTCGCGACTTTGCGCCATTTGCCTTCGTGCACCTCTCGCGATCGATCACCCAGTTGACGCGAGAGGGCGACAACCTCAGCGATGACGAGCTCGGCGACGCTGCGCGTGTTGGAAAAGGGAGCGTTGAACACCGGCACGCCATGGCGATTGGCCGACTCGAGATCGACTTGATTCGTGCCGATGCAGAAGCAGCCAAGGGTGAGCAAGCGCTTGCCTTCTGCCAGGGCTGCGTCGCTCACTTGCGTCTTGCTGCGTATGCCCAAAATGTGAACGTCCTGGATTTTCTTCTTGAGCTCGTCTTCTTTGAGCGCACTCGTCAAAGACTCGACTTGGAAACCTTCTTGACGAAAAGCCTCGGTCGCCGATGCGTGCACGTTTTCGAGCAAGAGCACCTTGATGTGCCCCTTTGGGAACGACGTTGACGGTGGGCCCTGTGTCATGGCGCTAATCGGTCGCCGAATTGCACTCCCATGTCAAGGAAAGCAGGGGTAAAAGGCGGCGCATGAAGCGTGCACTCAGTTTCTCAGTTCTTGGATTCGGTTCGCTTATGGTGGGTATGACGGCGTGTGACCCGCCCAGTGCGGGAACCGACGACGCGAAGGCTACCGCGCCGAGTGCGTCTGCAGGCACGTCTGCAAGTTCATCAGGCAGTGCATCAGGGAAAGCCGCCGCCGCATCTGCGGTTGATCCCGCGACACCGGAGGCTGCTGCGCAGTTCACCAAGAGAGTCGACGCTGACCTGCGTAAGCTTTGGTCGGCTCGGGATCAAGCGGCGTGGGTGAATGCGAATTTCATTACCGACGATACCGAGGCGCTCTCTGCGGCAGGCGAAGTTGCAACGGCGGAGTACATCACCAAAGCCATCAAAGAAGCGGTGCGCTTCGATCCGATAGCCTCGCAACTTCCGCCTGATGTTGCTCGTCAACTCCATTTACTAAAGATCGCGCAGACCGTTCCCGCGCCTTCGAACGAGGCAGAGCGCAACGAACTCGCCGCCGCGACCACGTGGATGCAAAGCACCTACGGCAAGGGCAAGTATTGTCCAAAAGGCGAAAAGGAAAAGTGCTTCACGCTCGGCGAGCTCAGCGCGACCATTGCCAAAAGCCGGAAGTACGACGATCTCCTCGATGCGTGGAAGGGGTGGCACAGCATCTCGCCGCCGATGCGCGAACGTTTTGGTCGCTACGTCGAGCTCGGTAACAAGGGCGCCAAAGAGATCGGTTTTCCAGACATGGGCTCGCTTTGGAAGTCGGGCTACGACATGAAGCCCGATGCGTTTGAAGCGGACGTCGATCGCCTTTGGAAAGAGGTAAAGCCGCTTTACGATGAACTTCACTGCTACGCGCGCGCCAAGCTTCAGACGACGTATGGCAAGGACAAGGTCGCCGACAAAGCGCCCATTCCGGCGCACCTGCTCGGCAACATGTGGGCTCAGGACTGGGTCAATATTTACGATGTGCTCGAGCCCTACAAAGGCCAGCCCTCGCTCGACGTGGGCAAAAAGCTAAAGAGCAAGAAGGTAAGTCCGACCGACATGGTCAGGCTCGGCGAAAAGTTTTTCACTTCGCTCGGTCTCGATCCCCTACCCGAATCGTTCTGGAAACGATCGCTTTTTGAGAAGCCCAAAGATCGAGAGGTCGTGTGTCATGCGAGCGCGTGGGACGTCACTTGGTCAAACGACTTGCGCATCAAGATGTGCATCGAACCGACCGAAGAAGACCTCATCACGATTCACCACGAGCTCGGTCACAACTACTACTTCCAGCGTTACTACAAGCTGCCGACGCTCTTTCAGCAGGGAGCGAACGATGGCTTCCACGAGGGCATCGGCGACACGCTCGCGCTTTCGGTTACGCCTGCGTATCTCAAGAATCTTGGCTACCTCGACGCCGAGCCCAAAGGTGACAAGGGCCGCCTCAATCAGCTCATGAAGGTCGCGCTCGACAAGATTTCTTTTTTGCCGTTCGGATTGCTCATCGACAAGTGGCGATGGGATGTTCTCTCCGGCAAAGTTGACGATAAGCACTACAACGAAGCGTGGTGGAAGTTGCGGCGCGACATTCAAGGCGTTGCGCCTCCTGCCCCTCGCACCGAAGCCGACTTCGATCCTGGTGCGAAGTACCACGTGCCTGCGAGTGTTCCGTATATTCGCTACTTCCTTGCGCGCATTTATCAGTTCCAGTTTCATCGCGCGTTGTGCAAAGCGGCCGGCCACACCGGGTCGCTTGATACGTGCTCGATCTACGGCAACAAGGATGCAGGAAAGAAGCTTGCCGACATGCTCTCGATGGGCGCGAGCAAGCCGTGGCCTGAAGCGATGACGGCCATCACGGGTGAGTCAAAGGCCGACGCGACCGCGATGGTCGAATACTTCGAGCCCTTGACGAAGTGGCTCAAAGAGCAAAACAAAGGACAGTCCTGCGGTTGGTGATCGAACGTTCGCGTAATTTGTTACTCGCGAAGTATCATTAGCCAATGAGCACGATGGGGGAGGCGAAAACGATCCCCCGTGCGCTTTCGGTCGACGCGCTGCGCGGCTTTGTCTTGTTCACGATGCTCTTCGTCGACGACCTCGGACGCGCCTCGAAGCACGTCGTACCCGCATGGATGCGGCACTACGAAGGTGCGAGCGGGATGTACTTTGCCGACGTTGTGCTGCCTGCGTTTCTCTTCATGGTTGGAATGTCAGTGCCGTTCGCGTTGCAGGGCCGCGTCGAAAAAGGCGAACCGCTTGGCAAGACGCTGCTTCACGTCGGAGAGCGCACGGCGTCGTTGCTCTTGCTCGGCGTCATTATCGTCAATGGTCTTGCCGATTCAGAGATGATGGGCTGGTCGGCCGAACTTTGGTCTGTGCTGACCACGCTTTCGGCCATCCTCGCGTTTTCGGCGATCAAGATTTCTCGCAGATCTACCCCAACGCGCGCTCGTCTCGTGTCGCGGCTTTCGACTGCTTTGCGCGTTGTTGGGCTTGGTGCACTCGCGGCCTTGGTGTTCGCGTTTCGTGGACACGACGGGCATCGCATCGTCTCGTTTTCGCCCTTTTCGATTCACGCCGAGTGGTGGGGCATTCTGGGCCAAATTGGTTGGGCCTACCTCACGGCATCGCTCGTGTATCTGGTGGTGCGCGGTCGACAAGCGGCCCTCCTTGTCACGACCGCGCTTCTCTATTGCCTGTATGTTGCCGATAAAAAGGGTCTGTTGGGCTCTTTCACACTTTCGCCGTACTTGGAAGTCGGCGAGTCGATGGGCTCGCAGTCCGCAATCGCGGTTCTCGGCCTCGCGGTTTCAACGACGGTGTGGCAAAAATCCAACGAACCAACCGTCGCTCAAAATGTGCGTTTTGCGCTCGGGCTGGTGGCGGCTTGCGGTGCGGCGGCTTGTGCGTTTCAGGCCAAGTACGTCGTGAGCAAAGACAACGCGACGCCGCCTTGGGCGCTTTGGTCGAGTTCCATCATGGTCGCGCTCTGGCTTGCGTTCTATCTTCAAAGCGATGCGCGTGCGGCCGAGGTGAAGGCGAGTCGAGCAATGACGGCACTGGCGACGGCTGGGCAAAACGTGCTTCTTGCGTACTTGCTCCGTGATTGGGTCGTGGCGCTCTTGCCGTTTCTGCACGTCGATGCGCTGTATCAGAGTCTTGCGTCTGGCCTACCTCAGGCGCTCTTCCGATCGGTTGCTTGGTCGTTTGCGATCGTTTTTGCAAGTACGGGCCTCAATCGCCTGGGCTTTTTGGTGAAACTCTGAAAGCTGCCACTCATTTTTCGCGCAACTCTCTTGCGGGCTGGCCGATTGCTCGCAACACTCTCGCCTATAAGGAGCGCTCATGGCGATCGATGGCATTCGCAAGGGCGGCACGCCCGTAGTGGGTCCGACCCGTTCCGATGAGGCTCATGGTGCGTCGGCACCGACCAAGTCATTTGACGTTTCAGGTGCTGCAGAGCTGGCCGGCGCAGCAAAGGCCGAAGCGCTTTCGTCGCTCGCGATGCGCGTCCGATCGGGCGAGCTCGATCTTGCGGCCTTCGTCGATGCGAAAATTGAGCAATCGACGTCGCATTTGAAGCTCTCACCTGAAGCGCTCTCGGATGTGAAGGACATGATGCGCGACAAGATGATGAGCGATCCGTTGGTCGTCGATTGGATCTCTGAGCTCACGGGCGCAAGAGCGAAGAAGGACGAGTAACTATGGCACTCCGCTCGTTGTCGCTTGCGATCTTGGTTTTCGCAACGGGCTTCGGCTGTCAGTGTGAAAAACGAAACGAACCGGTCAAGGTGCCGACGTCGGCAACCGCTGTTGCGTCCACCGTTCGCAGTATCGAGTGGACATTTTCGGGCATCTCTCCGCGAGCGGTCGTCGTTCTTCCTTCGAACGTTCCTTCCGGACAATTGTTACCTGTTGTGATCGCTTTGCACGGCCGAGGCGAAGCGGTGAAGGGGCCCGAAGAAGGTGCTTGGGGGTGGCCTCGTGACTATGCGCTATCGGCGGCGTTCGAGCGTTTGCTTGCCCCGCCTCTACGTGCTCACGATTTTCAGGGCTACGTAACGCCTGCGCACCTCAGCTCGCGCAACGAGTCGCTTCGCGAAACCCCCTTTCGTGGACTCATCGTCGTCTGCCCGTATTTCCCGGACAGAGATCCAGCGAGCGATTTCGCGAACGTTTTTGCGCGATTCTTGGAGACAGAACTGGTGCCGCGCATCGCAAAGGAACTCCCGGCAGATACGTCCCGGCTCGGTATTGACGGTGTCTCGTTGGGCGGTGCGCTCGCACTGCGCGTAGGCCTTTCGCGTCCGTCGCTCTTTCGGTCGGTGGGCGGGATTCAACCAGCGATCGGGATTCGTCAAGTTGATGAACTTGTTGCTCTTGTGGTGGCCGCTAGAACCACTCGTCGAGAGTTACAATTGCGAATCATGACCAGTGAAGACGACTATTTCCGACCTGCAATTGAGGCCTACGATCGCGCGCTGACCAACAAAGGCATCGCACATGCGTTCCTCATGACTCCAGGCCCGCATGATTACCCGTTCAATCGTGGTCCAGGCTCGATTGAACTCCTCTTTTGGCACGAGCAGGCCTTGCGCCTGCATTAGTATCGCGCGCGGATGAGTCGCTTTCTGGTTTCGCTCGAATCGCTCACAAGTCGCCGAGGTGGCGATGATGCGCGCGTGGTCGGCGGAAAGGCGGCGCGACTCGTTTGGCTCGCAAAGAATCGATTTGCGGTGCCAGACGCTTGGATTCTCTCGAAAGACGCATTCGTTCAGGTGTTGCGAGATTTGCCTCCGGGCACCGATCCGAAGAGCCTGTTGCGATTGCCGGCCGGAAGGGCGCGCGACGAACGATGCGCAGAAGCGCACGAGGCCTTTCTTCGCGTGCCGATTCCGACAGAGTTGGTGAGCGAGATCGAAGCGCTATGGTTTGAGTGCGAAGAGGCGTGCCCGTGGGGGCTTGCGGTTCGATCGAGCGCCACCTGTGAAGACGGTGAGCTCGTCTCGATGGCAGGCCTCGCAGAGTCCGTTTTGGGTGTTCGAGGGCCAGACGCGATTGCGAATGCGATTCGTGAAGTGTGGGCTTCGATCGCGTCAGGACGCGCGGTGGCCTATCTCGCGACGCATAACGTGAGAGATGTGCAGATGGCCGTCGTGATTCAACGTGTTGTCGTTGCGCAAGCGGCAGGCGTGATGTTCACACGCGCTCCTGATCGCCGTGCGTTCTCGCAAGTTGAACGCATCGTCAACGCGAGCTGTGGTCTTGGGGCATCGGTCGTGAGCGGTACGGCCACGCCAGACGTTCTCCGCATTGATGCGCGCGGTCGAGTCATCGAGTCGGCGGTCGCACACAAAGCGCGCGCGACCGTTGTAACGGACCTTGGCCTCGAAGAGATAGAAGTCAATCAACCTGACCAGCCGGCTTTAGAGGACGCCCGCCTCGTTGAGCTCGCCGATCTCGCGTCGCGCCTTGAGCGTCTCGACAATTCACCTTGGGACGTCGAATTTGTATGCGACGCCACGCGCACGTGGGTTGTTCAAGCACGGCCGGTTACGGGCCTTGGCTTTCCCGAGGGTGGAAACGCGACGACCGTTTGGAGTAACGCGAACGTTGGTGAAGCACTGCCAGGTGTGGCGACTCCGTTCACTTGGTCTATCGCGCGCGGCTTTAGCGAGACCGGGTTTCGCCGCGCCTTTGCGGCACTTGGTTGCCGCGTGCCTAAGAATGCGGTGCTCGTGTCGAGCGTGCACGGTCGGTTCTATCTCAACCTGACGCAGTTCATGCGCATCGCCGCACAAGTTCCATTTCTTGATCCGCGTACCCTTGTCGAGCTCGGTGGTGGTGGTGGTGGCGATGAGCTTGCAACGCAAGTCGAAGGCGTTTCACGACTTGGTTTCTATGCGCGTTTGCCAATGACAGCGCTGACGCTTGGCAAGGAGCAACTTCGTCTCGATGCGGGTGTCGAGGCATTCGAGGCTTACGCCGACAAAGTGTGGCGAGCCAACACCGAGCTCGATCTTGCCATCTTGCCCGACGAAGGTCTTGCGAAAAACATCACCGAAACGCAGGCGCTCCTTGCGCAGTCCGGCACGGTGATGCTCACGTGCGCGTCGAGTGCTCTCGGCTCTCACTTGGCCCTCAAGGTATTGCTCGAACGTGTTGCGCCCATTGACGCAGACCGCCTTGCGCAGAGCCTGACGAGCGGAATTCGTGACCTCGAGAGCGCCCGGCCTGCGATTGGAATTATGCATATCGCATCGATCGCGCGCCGCGAGCCGGAAGCGCGTGTCGTGATCGAGCGCGAATCGACGATCGGCCTTGATGCGATTCCTGAGGGGCCGACAAAGCGCGCGCTGGCAAGTTTTCTCGAACTCTACGGGCATCGTGCCGTTCGCGAAGCCGAGCTTTCAACGCCGCGTTGGCGTGAGGACCATAAAACTGTTCTTACAATGTTACGAATTACGTTGCGCGGCGAAGGGCGCGACGTTGACGAGGCGCTCGCGCGCGGGAAGCTCTCGTCGGAAACCGAGATGAGCAAGCTTTTGCCGAAGCTCACGGTGGTCGAGCAGACCTTGCTTCGGCACCTTGTTGCTCGTGCACGCAAAGCTGCGCGTTTGCGCGAGCGAATGCGCACGTGGGTTACGCGAGTGCTCGGCATGTTGCGCAGTACTGCGCTCGACGCGGATCGCCGACTCCTTAGGCGTGATCCGCAGCTCGCTGCCGATTACGCGGCGCTCGCGTCATCTGGATCGCAGCTGGCGCTTGTGCGTAGCGCTTTTTTTCTCACCGTCGATGAAGTGAAGCACGCACTTCGTAACACCAGAAGTGATCTATCAGCGCTCGTCAAAGCGCGGCGTGCCGAGTTTGCACGCGATGGCGCACGCCCCGATCCGCCATCGACATTCATGGGCGCACCACCGCCGGTGGTGTTGCCTCCTTCGGGTGGCGATACTCTTCGAGGTCTACCTGCGGCCGCTGGCGTGGTCGAGGGTCTAGCGCGCGTACTTTTTGGACCCGAAGAGATGGGATCGCTTCAGCCGGGCGAAGTGCTCGTCGTGCACACGACCGACGTTGGTTGGACGCCACTGTTTCTTCTCGCCGCGGGCATCGTCACGGAACTTGGAGGACCGCTTTCGCACGCGGCGATCGTCGCACGTGAGTTCGGGGTGCCAAGTGTGGTTAATGTGGCCGGCGCAACAAGAGCGATCAGGACAGGCGATCGCGTTCGCGTCGATGGCGATCGTGGCATCATCGAAAAGCTCCGTTCGTGAACGATCCGTTGCGTTGGGTCGTGTCGGAGGGAGACGGCAAGACGATAGAGCAAGTGCTCAAGCGTGCGAACGTGGATGCGGTTGCGCTCTCGGAAGGTCGAGTTTTTGTTGGCAGAGTTCGCGTTGAGGCCGGTGCATTTGTCGTTTCTGTCGGCGACTTGGTAACGGTTGCGAGTTTGAGATCCGTCACGGAAGCGTGGCGCTGGATTCATCGCGATGCCGACCTCGCCGTCGTCGATAAGCCGGCAGGCATGCCCACGATTGCCGATTCGTCAGCGCGCGCGCATTCGCTTCAGGCACAAGTCGCCAAAGCGCTGTGCGTCGCTACGGATGCGCTGCACCCTACCTCGCGTCTTGACCTCGACGTGAGTGGGGTTGTGACGTTTGCGTTGACCAAGCGCGCCCGAGAGTCGCTTGTGGCTTATCGCGAGAAGGGCCAATACGAACGTCGCTATGTTGCGATAGCAAAGGGCACTCTTTCTGAATCGTCAGGAATCTGGACGAACAAGATTGGGCGTGCAAAAGATCCGAAGCTGCGTAAGGTCTTCGGCAAGGACGCAACCGATGCCGAGACACGGTTCGTTGTCGTGTCAGAAATCGGACCGTACTTGTTGCTCGCCCTCGAACCCGTGACCGGTCGAACCCACCAGTTGCGCGTGCATGCGTCGCACGCAGGCTTACCCTTGATCGGCGACCGCGCGTATGGCGGTCCGGTGCGCATATCGATGAGCGATGGGCGCGTCGTGCGCTTCGATCGCATCGCTTTGCACGCGGCGCGTGTGACCCTCAAACGTGATGATCCCCTGGTTTTGTCGGCTCCGATTCCCAGCCGTTTGCGCGCGTGGTGGGACGCGCTAGGAGGAGGTGCATCCGCATGGGACCAGGCACTCGCACACGTGTTTTCGCACTAGCGGCAATCCTCTTGATTGCAGCTTCGGCCACGTCGAGTGCGCAGCCGCCAACGCAGCTCCAATACCCGACGAAGAAGCCGCCGCGTTCGGTGCGAAAGGGGCGTTCCGAACTTCCGGATCCGTCACCTCTCTCTGCCAAGCGTCTCCATCGCATGGTCATCAAATGGGACAAGAACGCACCGGCGCTAAGAGACGTCAATGTTGTTGACCTTTCAAAATCGCAGGTGAGCGAGCGTTGGGCGGGCCGATTTGCGCTCGAGCTTTTTGAACGCGGTGTGCTCATCGAACGCGTTCGATTCAACTTTCCCATGCTTGGCGCCGAGTTGCGCGAGGGCGGAAAGTCCGTCGCCACGTCCATTGACGCCAACGTTGCGACAACGGCGGAGGTCTCGTTTCCGGCCGTCGACCGCGGTGACAAGCTTGAGTTGCGTGATCGCGCAACGGGGCGACGATGGTCACTCGCGTGGCCGCCTCGACCCGAGGAGCCGGCCGCGATTCGCCCGGATGCCAAGGCCAAAGAAGAGGTCTCGCCTGCGCCTGGGGCACGTTCACCGATGGTCAAGTAACGGAAATCAATCAGTAAGCAGACCGAGTTGCGAAAGCTCGCGGGTCACTTCGCCTGCCCAGTTGGCGTTTGCTTTCGGACTCGCAGGACTCGGATGCAAAATGCGCGAAACGTTTTTGTGCGTTGGCGCGATGCGCTTGAGGCACGCCTCGGCAAAGGCGCCGACCCCGATCAAGAATTCGGGTTGAAGGACCGCAAGTACTTTCTTGAGCGCCGTGTCGCATACCGCAAAGAGAGCAACTTGTTCGCCTTTGCGTAACTTATCCGGTGTAAAATTCTTACCGCTCGCTTCCATGAAAACGAGCGGGCAGTAGTTGAGGACGGTGAAGCGTCGAAAGAATGCATCGGCTGTTACGAAATGGTCGCGTGCGAGTCCCCAAAGGCGAGCGCCGCTCACTTCACTCCGCGTGCACTCGAAGCCGACGATGGGTCTCGCCGGGTTCTCTTGCTCGGGTTTGACGACGGGCCCACGAATGCCGATGAAGTCGCGTACCAGGCTCACTTCGCCGAACGGGACTCCCGTTTGGGCCATGCCCCACGGCCCTGGATTCATGCCAAGAAGGATTGCTCGCACCTTTTTGCTGGCAAATTGGTCGACGTACTGCTGTGCCGGTTTCGCGGCGTAGACGAGGGGATTGTAGACGTGTGTGACCGGCGGGCCGAACGTGAGCTTCGCAAGTTCGCGGGAAAGTTCTTCGTAGATTTGCCAGGTCATCAAAAGTGGAGCGAGAGTAGCGCATGAGCAACAATCGCCTGCGTCTTTCGCGGGCTCCTCAGGGAGCGCTTTTTCCGGTGAAAGCGATCGGTCGATCGGTCGCATTCCATGACGATTTGTACCACACGATGTTGCGAATGCCGTGGGCTCACTTCTTTGGCCTGGCGACGCTTTTGTATGTGGTCACGAACGCCATCTTCGCGCTCCTCTATATGTTGCAGCCCGATTCGATTCATGACGCACGACCAGGTTCGTACTCAGACGCATTCTTTTTTAGTGTGCAGACGATGGCCACGATTGGCTATGGCGGCATGGCCCCAGCGACGTTCTACGCGCACGTTCTCGTTACGATTGAGGCCCTCTTCGGAACGTTCTTCGCGGCGCTCCTCACGGGTATCTTGTTCGCAAAATTTGCGCGCCCCACGGCGCGTTTGCTTTTTAGCGACAAGTGCGTGATCGGTAATCGCGACGGCGTGCCCCATCTCATGTTTCGCGTGGCGAACTGGCGGCACAATCAGATCGTTGAGGCGCGCCTCACGGCGACGCTCCTCGTTCTGGAGACGACCACGGAAGGCGATTCGCTGCGAAGACCCGTTGAGTTGCCGCTCGTTCGCAACGTCAACCGAAGCTTCACGCTCACCTGGCTGGCGATGCATCGCATCGACGAGTCGAGTCGCTTTTTTGGCGAGGGCGCGCTTTCCCAGCTCGAGGCGGAAACGGCACTTCTCATCCTTGCGCTCACCGGTGTGGATGAAACTACATCGCAGCCAGTCCACGCTCGCTACGCATATCGCATGAGCGACATCATTCGCGAATCACGCTTTGTTGATATTGTTAAGGTACTTGACGATGGAACGCGCCAAATTGACTACGAGAAGTTTCACGCAATTGAACGTGTGCGCGCGCCCAGCGTGTAGGGGCCGGACAGTTGCTTAGCTTGCCGCACTGCTGTGCCAGGTGTAATTCCTGAGGATGCTCGCTCTCACCCACGAACTCGGTCTGCGCGGGGCCAATGCGCTCACGCAGGCGTTTGGGGTCGATCTGACCGGTAAAGTGATCATCGATCGGTCGCAAAAGGCCGACCTTCAGTGTGCAGCGGCGATGCAGCTCGCCAAATCTCTGAAGAGGTCACCTCGGGAACTTGCTGAGGTGTTGGTCAAGGCGCTTGCCGAGCACGTTGCGGTCAAGTCGACCGACATCGCGGGTCCAGGTTTCGTGAACATTCATCTGCACGATGCGTGGCTAAAGCAGAACGTAGGCAACGCGCTGTCGCTTCGGCAAATAGGGGCAGGGCACACCGTAGTCATCGACTATTCGTCGCCAAACGTGGCGAAGCCGATGCACATCGCACACATCCGTTCGACCATCATCGGAGATGCGATCAAGCGGGTGCTGCGCGCCGTTGGGTACAACGTGATCGCAGACAATCATCTTGGCGATTGGGGTACGCAGTTTGGCAAGCTGATCGTTGCCTATCGCAAATGGCTCGATGAGAAGGCCTTCTCTGAAAATCCCGTTGTTGAATTGCTTCGTCTCTACATCAAGTTTGTCGACCTAGAAAAAGAGCAGAAGCAGGCATTAGGCAAGAAGCTTGATGGCGATGAAGAAGACGAAGGTGCTGCCGGCGATGCGCCGCCGATCCTTCAAGAGGCACGTGCTGAGCTTGTGAAGCTGCAGCAAGGCGACGACGAGAACGTGGCGTTGTGGCAGAAATTCATCGACGTTTCGATGCGCGAATTTGAGCGCGTGTACAAGCGTCTCGATGTGTCGTTCGACGTGGTGCTTGGAGAGAGTTTTTACAACGACAAGCTTGCGTCGACGGTGCAGCTCCTTCTCGATAGAGGCCTTGCCGAAGAGAGCGAGGGCGCGATCGTCGTTCGTTTCGACAAGGCGCGAGACGGCGAAGCGCTTGCGCCGCTTCTCGTACGCAAAAAAGATGGCGGCTTCCTCTACGGTACGACCGACATCGCGGGGATGCTCTATCGCGTGCAGCGCTGGAACGCGTCGCGCATCATCATCGTTACCGACGATCGACAGCAGTTACATTTTCGACAGTTCTTTGCGGCGTGCAAGCAGCTCGGCGTCAAGGCGAGCATGGAGCACGTGTTCTTCGGACTCATGCGGCTTCCCGAAGGAACCATCTCGACGCGTGACGGTAACTTGATCGGACTCGAAGCGCTGCTCGACGAAGCTGAGCGTCGCGCGACCGTTGTTGCAAAGGAATGCAACGCGGAGCTCACCGATGCCGAAACCGTCGAAATCGGGCGCGTCGTGGGCATCGCGGCGGTCAAGTACAACGACCTTTCCAAAGATAGGACAACACTTGTTACATTTACGTGGGACAAAGCGTTGAGCCTCACGGGCAATACCGCGCCGTACCTGCAATATGCCTACGCACGCATCGCGTCCCTTATCGCCAAGGGGGTGGACGCAGGCGTGTCCCCTGGAGAACTTGCTTCGTTCGAGCCGACAGAGCGCGCGCTCACGATGAAGCTGCTCGCCTTTGATGACATCGTGGAACAGGTCGCGCTGAGCTCAAAGCCGCACATGCTGTGCGAATATCTCTACGAGCTTGCTGCTCAATTTTCGAGCTTCTACGGCGAATTGTCGGTGCTCAAGGCCGAGCCAGCCGTGAGTGCAGGACGTTTGCGACTCGCGCAATTAACGGGCGACGTACTTGCGAAGGGCCTTGAGCTCCTCGGTATCGGTGTGCTCTCGCGTATGTGAGACGTCGCTTCAGAAGCGAGTTGTCCTGGCGCGTAGGGACAAGCCACGTCACCATAGGTTTCTTACCTTGGAGGAATGATGGATGTCCGTACGATCTTAATAGGATTCAGTGCCGCAATCTTGTTCGCATGTGGAACGGCGAGCAATGTGCCGCTCGATGCTGGTAACGATGTGGCGGATGCGGCCAACGACGTTGGCGGTCAGCTTGATGCTCCAAGTACGACTGCGACTGCGACTACCTGCAGCACCTGGCTCGCCGCACAGCGTGAAACAAATTTGCCGTCGACAAGCGGTAGCAATGCGGTCAAGCGCGCAGACTTGCTAACGGCAGGCGGCGGCTATCGCAAAATTGACGACACGTATTACGCCGCTTGGTTTCCTGCGGCTCATTTCGACAAAAGCAAACGACGCATCATCTTCGTGTTGCACGGCACGAAAGGCGCTCCCGAATACGAATTCGCCGATTGGAAACCGTCGTTCGATCCGCGCGGCTACGCCTTCATTGGACTCAAGTGGTACTACGAGGGCAAGCAAGCGCCCGATGATTACAGCAACGGCGAGACGCTCTATCAACGCATGACCGCGATTCTCGACGAGATGGATGGCCCGTGCGGAACGAAGACTGCCAACGTATCGCTTCTTGGATTTTCGCGCGGGAGCGCACAGGCGTTCGAAGTGCTTGCGCGCGATCGTGCAGGGCAGCAGCGCATCAAATCGGTCGTCGCCGTTTCGGGTGCTTGGCCAACCACGATGAAGCCGACCGACTACTTGGCCGCGCTCGATACCAAAGGTGACACAACCGCGATGACTGGCGGCCGCATGTGGATGTATTGCGGGGGTCAAGACATGGATCTTGGCGAACCGATGTGCGACATCTTGAGGAACGCGAAATCGTGGGTTGAACGCCATGGTGGAACCGTTCAGAAACTTTACGAAAATCCCAGCGGCGGCCACCACAGCATGACGGACACTCCCGAAGCGCTGACCGATGCGTTTGACTACGTCGATTCGCTCTGACGATGACCGCAACGCGGCATCGCGCTTGCGTCTGAATGTTTGCCTGTTGCTTGCCAACCAAGTGCTGGCAAGCAATGAACGACCGGTCGGTAGCGTCCACGATTCAAGGCGACACTTCTGAGCCAGAGTCGCGTCGCCAGCTTCCTGTTTTGGATGCTCTTCGCGCCATCGCGGCGCTTGCAGTGTTTGTCTTTCACGCATCAGTTCTTGCTGGGTTCGACAAGCGAACGCTCCCGACATTCCGCATTCTCGGGCACACGTTCGCGCGCGTTCCATCGCCGCTGGGCTTGGGTTCAACGGGCGTGCACCTGTTTTTTCTCGTCTCTGGGTTTTGCCTGGCGCTGCAGCAGTGGCGACGTGGACGACGAACATTCACGTGCATGTCGCATTTGCGCGAGTACGCATGGGGTCGGCTTGCCCGCATCGTCCCTTCGTATTGGGTCACGATTCTCGTCTCGCTCGTCGTCGCAGCGGCTTTGCTACCGCCGACCGCGATCGAATTTGAGAAGGGTCTCTCGTACCACACGCTGATGCACGCACTCTTTCTGCATGGCTTTGATCCCGATACGTGGCTCTCTTTGCACGGTGGCCTTTGGTCGATGGTCACGGAAGTGCAATTTTATCTGCTGTTCCCGCTCATGCTCGCGCTCTACGCCCGCGTGGGTGGTCTGCGGTTCGTTGTGTTGTTGACGGTGGCAAATCTGGTCTTTCGCCTTTTGCTTGCGCATCCGTGGATGAGTTCAAGTGCTTGGGTTCCAGTTTTGGCCTATCAGCTGCCCGGTCGCATTGCGGAGTTCGCGTTCGGAATCGCGCTCTGTGATCTCTACTTGCGCGCGACGCCACTCAACAAATGGGTCACTCGATTTTCGATCGCGCTCGTTCCGCTCGTTGTGATCGCAATCAGCGTTCGTGCAGCTGGCCCAGCCTTCGCGGCCGATCTGCCGTTTGGGTTTATGTACTTTGCACTCTGCGGAGTGCTGTTGCTGAAAAGGCAAGTCGAACAAAAAGACTCGCCTTTGGCGGATCGAGCGCTCTCGATGGCGGCTCGATTCGGTCGCTGTTCATACAGTTTTTTCCTCGTTCATTTCCCGATCATGTTGGTGCTCTATCGCAAGTGCACAATCGATGAGGCGCACCAGTGGGCGCGATTTTTTTACTTCATCGCGGCGGCTGCACCACTGAGCGTGGTTTCAGCGTGGGTCCTCAATCGTGGCGTTGAGATTCCGATGTGGCGGCTTCTCACAAGAAAGGGTGTCGATCCACTGGCCCTTCAAGTGGGTGGATGAATTTGTTCACGATCGATGCACTCGAACCTGCGAGCGTGCGCACACAAGTCGTCAAGCGGGGCGGGCTCGTGCTGTTAGCAACCGGTTTGCTCGGTGCGGTTGCGTTTGGGCAGAGTGAGACTGCCTGGGTCGATACGCTTAACGTCGCCATCCCCGTCGTTATTGGGTGCGTTTGCGGTGCGATATTTCTTTCGGTCGTTGTGCGTGGGCCGCACATGATGGCGATGCCTGCGCCCTGGTTTTTTGCCGCTTGCGGTGGCTACTTCTCGCTCGGCGCACTAGCCAACGTCTTCTCGAACGATCGAACGATCGAGTACATCAACTCGTTCTATCGCATCAGCGCACTCGGCTTGCTCCGCACCAATATTCTGAATGCGGTCTCGATCGCGATCGTGTGCCTTGTTTATTGGGGAGGAAGCCGCGGCGTGCGGCATCCCACCAACGTCAGGCCCAAAGCAAGCAACGAGCGGCTGATGTTGCTTTTATGTTTCACCGCGTTGCCCGCCAAGTATTTTTTGCTCGTTCCAAAGTGGTTTCACCTTCTCAATTTTGTGCCGCCAAGTTCGATCGCGAGCCTCGGGATTGCGACGCACATGTTGCTGCTTCTCCTTTGGTACGAGGTACACGCGGGCAAACGGAAGTATCTCGTTCCTGCGATCGCCTTTCTTGCGCTTGAGTTGGTGGTTGGCTTGGCGAGCTTCTCGAAGCTCGAAGTTCTCACCACGCTTTTCGCCACGTTCCTCGCATTTGCGTTGCATCGACCCACGAAACGGACGCTCGTCGTCGGTGCTGCGGTCGTCGTGAGCACTTACTTGGTTCTCGTGCCATTCGTGCGCGAAGGACGAAAGCTCCTTGCTGAGGAATCAGTCGCCAGTCTCGAGGCGCGATCGGCAGTTCTTTCTTCCGTTGCAAGTGAGACGAACGTCACGGTCGACGAACGGCAGAATTGGTGGTCGCGTCTTAGCTACAACACGGCACAGGCGTTCGCGATGGATGCTTACGACCGTGGATACCCAGGTACGTCGTTTGATAACGTGGCGATGACATTGGTGCCTCGCTGGCTCTGGCATGACAAGCCAATACGTTCCCTTGGTCAGGAGTTCAGTCGACTCGCAACTGGCGATGACGAGACGGCGAGTGCGCCTGGAATCTTTGCCGAGGGCTATTGGAATCTCGGATGGCCCGGCGTCGTACTCGTTTGCGTTTATGTGGGAATTTTCTTTGCCGGTATTGAGGCGATCGCAATGCCGTTTGTGCTCGTGCACGATTTTCGTTGGCTGGTTTCGGGTTTCTTCTCGCTACTTCTCGCGCTGCGACCTGATGATTGGTTCGTCCCAACGTACATCACAGGCACCATATTCATCCTGGCGTGCTTGCTTGCAGTACTTGTCGCTGTGCCTGCGCAAATTCCGGCGAATCAAGCGTCGGAGAGTGCTTGAGACCACAGGAAGCGTTGGGTCTATTGCTCCACGTCGTGAAGTACGCGTTCGAGGCGATGACGGTAGGTGTGATTGGCGAAGACGCGTGATGATCCTGCAGCACGTATCGCGCGCATCACGCCAGGTTCACGTTTAGCTCGCGCGATGTGTTCAACCAGTTGGTCCCACGAGTTCCATACTAAGAGTTCACGATTCGGTTCGAAGCACTCGGCAATCGAGTCATGGTGCTCAACGAGCTGCAGGCCCCCAGCCGCTGTTGCTTCGAATGCGCGTGCGTCGAGAGGTCCGCTTTCTAGTGGGGAAAGGCAGTTGACTATTGCGAGCGATTGGCCAAACGCACGGCTCTTATCGATGCGCGTCAACTTGGCATTCGAACCCCAAGGAGCGCGTGATGTCCAGGTGTGAGAATGTTCAGCCTCGGCGCGGACGCGCTCACCAGAGGTGTGCAGTCGGTCCATAAGCGCTCTGCGACGGCCGCAGAATTTCCCGGTCAAGAGAAGCGTGTGATTGAATTGCTCCGCTACGGGGCGATGCCAAAGTGGATTGGCTGCGCGATGCAGATGCCGCGCGTCGACGCCTCGCGCAGCTAACTTCGTCACAAGATCGCGGTCGCTCAGGTACACAATGTCCCAATGAGAAAGCGCGCTATCGACGCGGACATCGTTGTCCCAAAGCAACACGCGCGTGCAATGAGGCTTTAGGTTTTCGAGAACCAGCGGATGAACATCTTGCGTGCACGAAATGACGACGGCGGCGTGCGTTGCAATGAGTCGATTCGAGCAGAATTCCGCCAAGAGCGACGCTCCGGCGGGCGCCACACGTTGGGCAAGCGTGCGCAATGCCGTACCCGCATCGCTGTGCATCGCCGCAATGAGGTTGTCGCTCATCGCTTCGTGTCCCATTGCGTCGAGCGTCGTAAGGACATTGTCCGCAACAGAATCGGAAGTGGCCGGGTTTACGACAACAATGCGCATCGAACGTCTGACTTCGTGACTCTCTGGTGCGCGCGCAGAAGGATCCGTTCGGTGAACGTATTAAGTATCTCTGCACCAGAGAAGCTGATGCTTGATGTCGCTTCACGCTCGCCGGCCACTGAGCGAGAACGCCTCGCGGTGATGCCTCTTGCGGACTTGTTTGCGCGCTCGCCGTTTTCGATCGTCTCCGCCGAACTTAGACCGGGCCACGGCGGCATCGCTCACGTTGCACGGCTAATGGTCAAGTCGCTTTTCTTTGCGCAAACGGCTCGCTGCGTCACGCTGACTGAGTGTCCGTCGCGCGATCTGTTCGGCATCAAAGTGAGCGCGGCGCGAGGATCAAGAGCTCAATTTGCAGCGCTGCTGGCGCGTGAGCTTCTCACGCGCCGCCCGCTCATTTATGACTTCGCGGGCCTTGCGCGCCTGCATCCGCGGCACCTCGTTTCATACGCCTGTTGGATGCACGGAATTGAGGCATGGGAAGGTGCGTCGCTAGCGCGCATCCCCGTGATGAGGCGTGCCGATCTCCTTCTTGCGAACTCGCACTACACCGTTGCGAGAGCACGCCGCGGCTTTGGCGAGTTCGGAAATGCGAAGGTCTGTTGGCTCGGTACCGATACTGACGATCCAGTCCCGCGCTCTCCAATTGTCGAAGGGCGCCCCACGCTGCTCACGTTGGGACGTATCGACGACGCAGCGTACAAAGGTCACGACGCGATTCTCGACGTTTGGAAGAACGTCGTCGCGCGAGTGCCTGGCGCGCGATGGGTGGTGGCCGGCGGTGGCCCCGCACTCGAGAATTTTCGAAGGCGCGCGAGCATGTCACCTGCTCACGACACGATCGAAATACGGGGCTTCGTCACCAATGACGATGTGCCCTTGCTTTGGCACGAGGCGACCGCCTTTGCGATGCCCAGTCGCGGTGAGGGCTTCGGTCTTGTGTACATCGATGCGATGCGCCACGGCGTTCCGGTGATTGCCTCAACGCACGATGCCGGTCAGGAAATTAATGTGCACGGAGAGACAGGCTTCAATGTCGATCTAACGCGCGCAGGCCAACTCGAAGAGTGCATCGTTCAGTTGCTCACGAACCGCGATGAAGGTGAGCGAATGGGCGATGAAGCGGTTCGTCGGTGGCAGCGACACTTTTCGTTTACTGCGTTTCAAAATCGGTTCTGCCAGATCGCTGCCGCTTATGCGGCCTCCTAGGGTGACTGGCGAACATTGCGCGCTACGAGTTGTCGCCAGCTAGCGGCAAGCAAAACTGCAAAGCCGACTAGCGCGCACCACACCGCCGCCGGATACACAACGCTAAGGAAAGCGCACAGCGCAATCGACGCCGCGCCAAAGGTGCGTGGTCCCATCATCACCATTGGGCTGAGTTTCATCGCGCTCCAGAATTGCGATTCTCGGAAGAGAAGCATGGGTACGGTAATCGTAACGAGCGCAATCGCTGACGCAGCGCCAACTCCGAATCCTCCGTAGCGCTGCGCGGCGAACGGTGTGGCAATCACCGCGACGATCGCGCCGAGGATTTGGATGCGCGCAAGTTGACCAAACTCTCCACGTGCGTGCCAAAGGAGGATGCTTGGTCCTATAGCGGCCAACGCGGCTTGCTCGGTGAGAAAGAGCGGAAGAACCCTCGCGGCGTTGGGTGCATGAGGTCCTAGCCAAAGAGGTAGAATGAGGGGACCTAAGACCAACAAGGCGGTCGTTGCCGCAAGGTGCAAGGTCGTCAACCGTAACGAGATGGTCTTCCATCGATTCGCGGTCTGGTCACTCACATGGTTGTCCGAGAAATCGCGCGATAGCGCGACCCAGATTGAATTCGTCACCGCGGTCGACAGCAACTTGGCAGCGTTGGCGAGGGTGCGAGCTGGTACGGCGGCCGCGACACTTGAGGCGTTCGCGAGTGCGGCCACCGCTGGCTGTAGCGAGACCTGAGTGGGGCCGGCGACCGAGTACAAGAAGCTTCCGCGGCTCGTCCAAGCGAGGTGCATTGCCGATATTTGGGTGGCGCCTTTGTTAGGCAAGAGGCGCGTCGCCAAGAGAGCGCGTACGAAGTCAAACGATGTAGTTAAGATACTTGTCGATATAAGGGCCTTCGAGGGGCTTGCACCGAGCGCTGCCATCAGCGGCATGCTGAGTCCGCCCAATGCGATGCGCATGGCCGTAAATCCTTGTGTTCGAGCGAAGTAGCCACGTCCGCACTCAATCGCGGTTGACCATCCGCCTAGGGCTACCGCTGCGCCTACGCCCGTCGCGACGATCGCAAAGGTTAGGAAAGTGGGCTCGTTGCCGCCGCCCAGTCGTGTGAGGCGTGAGCTTACGAGCACCGATGCCGCGATTAGCGTGACGATTGTTGCACTGGCGGCGAGCGCGCCTAGGGCCCGCGCACCGGCGCGAGCCCTAGCTCCAAAGAGGTCGTCGTCTCCGCGATCGTTGTCGGCCAATAACGTTCTTGAAAGGACGGCCTGAACACCTGCGTCTGCGATTGAAATGTAACTTGTAAAGCCTTGAATTGCGATTGTGAACGCGTATCCTTGCTCGCTCCATGCGCGCAGCAACACCCGAGGCGTGATGAGCTGCACCACCAAGGTGACGGCAAGCGAAATAAAACTCGTCGCGATTGCGAGCCGCACCGAACGCGTATTCATTCCCAGACGTTTCTCAGGTTCGAGCAATCGAACGCGCCGTAGTCGATCCACGGCCGTGTATGGGACATGCGGTGCACGTTGGGGATGGCGCATTCATTCGTGAATGACGAGCCATCTCCTGCACCAAAACGGACGTTGAGCAATTGTGCTCATCGGAGTCTGTATGCGCATTGCCGTTGTAAGCCCTCGTTATCCCGATTCGTTTTCGGACAACGTGGCGGTCACGCTCCAAGCGATGGGGCATCAAGTGATGAGCGTTGGGTCCATACCGACATCAAGGTATTACGGCCGAGTCGGCGCCGTTGCGCGCGCGCTTCGTGAGCAGTGGTTTGGCGATCGACCAACGACCGACGAACGACGGTTGGCCAAGCGTGTCAAGGCCGAGAAAATCCAAGCGCTGATCGCCTGCACTTGGGACGTTCATCCTGAGGTGCTCCAAGATCTTGGCCGCTCGTGTGCGCGCGTTCTGTGGTGGGGCGACCACGCCGGCTCAACGGGTCGATGGGGTGTTGTCAATTCGCATTGGGACATTGTGTATGTAAAAGATCGCGACTTGTGCGCCAAGCTCTTGCGGGTTGGTGTTGATGCACGGGTCATGCACGAAGCCGCAAATCCGATGTGGCACCGCCCGGTGGCCGAGCCCGTGGATCAGTCGCTGGCTTTCGCCGGCAACCTATACGGATTTCGGCAGGTGCTCGTACGCCGCCTTCTTGAAGCGGGCGAGCAAGTACGCGTGTACGGACCTCGCGCGCCTCGATGGATATTGCCGTCGATCCAACCCGCCATTGTTGGCGAGTACGTTTCGGGCCTCGACAAGAGCCGCGCCTTTGGCGAAGCGCTCGCAGTGATCAACAACTTCTGTCTCGCGGAAGGCAACGCGCTTAACTGTCGCGCCTTCGAAGCTGCGGCCGCCGGAGCGCTGCAGCTCATTGAGCATCGCGACGCAATTCGCGAGTGCTTCGAACCAGGGCGCGAAGTGCTGGTGTGGAATACGTGGGACGAGCTTCTCGATCACATCGCGCGTGCCAAGCGCGAACCGCAGTCGATGCGCAAGATTCGACAAGCCGGAGCAGCTCGCGTGCTTGCCGAGCATACGTATCAGCACCGACTCGTGCGTGTTCTTCAAGACATTGGTGAGCGAGAAAAGCCGCGACCGGCGCAAGTTAGTTTGTCACACTTTGGATCGTCAACTTTGTGAATCTTGTCATGAAGCACCTTTCTGTTGATGTGACTCACGATTTGAAGTGCACCTTGAGGGTGCAATGAGCCCGGGCGTGCACGCGGCGCGACAGAGGCTCTATGCGGACTACGACAAGCACGCGAGGTCCCCAATCGATCTCGACGGAGGATCGTTTCCCTATTTCAATTCGCTCGTACGCACTCACTTTCCGCTCGACCGTGCGGTCCATATTCTCGATCTTGGGTGCGGCAACGGAACACTTCTTCGCGCCGCGGCATGCAACGGATACACATCGGTGCGTGGCGTTGACGGCTCACCCGCGATGGTGCGCGAGGCGATTGCGAGTGGTGCAATTGGCGCAGAGCAGGGCGACATCAATGAAGCGCTGCGGCGCTGCGCGAGTGCGAGCGTTGATGTGATCGTTGCATTTGATGTGCTCGAGCATCTCGATCTCGATCAGCAATTAGAGATGCTTGACGATGCACATCGCGTCCTCAAAGGCGGAGGCCGTTTGATCTTGCATGTGCCGAATGGCGATTCGCCATTCGGTGCGAGTGTGCGATTTGGTGACGCCACACACACGACGGCCTTCACCACTACGTCGCTCGCGCAGCTCCTCTTCGCCGCGGGATTTCGTTCGCACGAGAGCTTCGAAGACCAGCCCGCTTTCGGGCGGTTCCTTAGAGAACACGCGCGGCTTCGCGCTCTCGCCATGGGCGTAATGCGCGGCGCATGGACGTTGCTTTGTGGAGGGCTCTACGCGTGGACTTTCATTGAGACCGCGACTGTTCCGACGAGGAAGGTGTATACGCGCAACTTGCTGACTGTTGCGTTCAAGTAGCGCTACCTAGTCTCGACCGACGCTGGCCTCGATTGCATCTTTTTGCGAGCGGTAGCGATGGTAGAATTTGGTAACGAGCGTGACGTACTCGCGCGTTTGCTGATAGGGCGGAATGCCTCCTGCGCGCATCACCGCGCCGTCGCCGGCATTGTATGCGGCAATCGTGAGCGAGAGATCACCGTTAAAGAGGTTGGCGAGGATTCGTAAGTAGCGAACGCCGCCGAAGATGTTCTCGCGAGGATCGTCAATATCTTTGACTTGCATGCGGCCTGCCGTATCGGGCATGAGCTGCATGAGACCGCGTGCGCCCGATGGACTCACTGCGCGAGGATCGTAGTCGCTTTCGCATTTGATAACTGCGCGAACGAGCTGCTCGGGGATTTGGTAAAGTGAAGCTGCTTGACGAATCCACTCGTCGTAGCGCGTGTAGCGGGTGGGATCGCGGTCGGTCGGTGCTACGGGCACGACGCCGTTTGCGACGGAGATGCGCTTGGGGCCACCACCACCCCGGGAGTACACGCGGAACTTTGTGTCTTTCGGCTTCGCGTTGCTGAAGTGAATGACACCTTCTTTGTCGGTGAACTGAAAAATGTCGGCGCGCGCGTTCTCCGAAGAGAGCGCGACCGATATCGGCACGAGGACACAAAGAAGGGCAAAGCGAGACACGTCACCTCTGATCGTGCAGAACCACGGCCACGTGCGCAAGTATCGCGTAGGTTGGACCGCTTATTCCCGCACTTTCCGGTCTTGTGCGTCCGGCGCGTCTGTTACAACTGCCGCACCGGATGACTGACTTGCGCATACCGCTGGTGGTTCTTGCCGTGCTCTTTGGGCTCCTTGTGCTGATTCGCATGCGTCCAACGGCGCGACGCAAGAGCCAAGCAAGCCGCGAAGCACTCGCTGCCGCCGAGGCGAAAATCGCAAGCGCTCCAAACGAGGTCGAGCGCGCGCTGGCTTTTTGCGAGGCAGGTGAAGCGTGTGTTGCTCGGCTAAGTCGCAACGAGCGAGCGCTCGGCTACTTCTTGAAAGCGATGAAGGCAGATCCGACGTCGACCGAGATTGTGGAGCGTGTCGTCAACGCACTTGACCATCGGCCGCGCGCGCTCGAGGCCGTCCTGTGGCGCCGCCTCGCGGTGACGGGGTGGGGCGAGAAGAATAGCGCGGCGACGAAGCTTGTGCTCCGGGCGCTGTCGGAGGTTTACGGAACGAAGTTACGGAACCCGACGCGGGGAAGGGCGTTGACACAGGCGATCGCGCTGCTCGGGCGTTAGGCGCACCTCCGCGCTGACTTGCTTCCCGGCGTCGGCGCAGACTCGTTCCCCCCGGGATTTCCCTCCCGTTGGATATGCCGCCCGCTGCCTCGAAAGAGCCATTTTATTTTGAGTCAGGTTTAGCGACGCACCCACAATTTGTTGGTGTTGGCATCACCACGCCCCGTCGATAGTCCCGCCCAACCACTCGTCCCATTCAACCGTAAGAAAGCTGCGCGCGCCTCCAACAGCGAAGCAATGCCCATACCATCGCGATCTCCACGCAATCCCGCGACCGCGCGCTATCCCCGACACAGAGCCGCTGTCACCCAGACGGCCAAAACACTTGCGGCAGCTGCCCTCGGTGGCTGAGTGCGAGCCAGTCCATCAGTGCGGCAACGGTGATGTGCACGAGAAAGCCTTGATAAATACTCTTCGTACGAATGCTCAACGAGCCGAGCGCAATGCCCGCGATGATCGCACCGACCGCTTCGAGATATGGCTTGCCGTAGTGGATCATGCAGTAAGGCAATGCCATGGCGAAGATCGCACCCGAGCCAAAACTCTTCTTGAGTGCCGCTACCCAGAACCCGCGGAAGAACATTTCGAGCGCGAAGAACTGCGCGAAGTACATCGCTTCCCAAAGCAGAAAATCGAACCAGCTGCGGGATGAGTGCTTGTAAAACGGGTAGTATGCACCGAAATCTGGCTGCTTGCTGACGACGTACATCGCCGGCAAAACCGCGCCCAAGAAAAGGCCGTAGATCCAAAAGTGCTTGAAGAAGCCCTTCGCACGAAGGCCCATATCGAGCAGGGAATCGTTCCGGAAAATGAGTTTCCAAAGCGGAAACGGAATGAGCACGTATCCCAGAATGCGTGTGCCAGCCCACCAGGCGAATGTGTACAGCTCTTCGTACTTTGCGAGCTTCAATGCAAACGGCACATGAAAGATATGGGAGTGCTTGAAAAAACTCACCGTGTAAGAGCCCGTGTCGAGCTCTTCTAGGAGCGGACGCATGCGCAATTCGTAATAGCGCCGGTCACCAAAGTACTCCTGCATCGTTAAGATGACCGCGCACATCACTAGTGCGACGAACGGACGCAAATCGGTCTTGCCCGCGTCGAGCAATTTTTGACGCTCAACTTGTGACTCTTCGTCGAGTTCCTTCCACGTTCCTTGGAACATGGCCCATATGGCAGTCAGCACAATGACCAAAACGGGGATCGGCCAAATCGGCTTGAACGTCTCCAGCGCACGCTCAAATGCATTGGGTTCGCCAGGCGGAGCGAGCAGAAAGACCATTTACGATCCGTTGCCTCTCGCAAGCATGGCGCTCTCTGCAAGGCGCTTGAGCGCGCGTTCCTTGCCGAGCAAAAAGAGTACGAGATAGAGCCCGGGGCTCGCCGATCGACCCGTGAGCGCGACGCGCGCAGGTTGCGCAACGTCCTTGATTTGCAGGTTCTGCGCTTCGAGCCACGCGTGCGTGCGATGGTCGAGCTCGGCCTCCGTCCACAGCTCAACGCCGGCATACAGCGCATGAAGCGCATCAAGTTTCGAAGCGCTTTCGGGCGTGAGAAACTTTTGCACTGCCTTTTGATCCATTTCGGGTGGGTCTCGAAAAAAGAAGTCCATCCCGTTTGCGGCTTCGACAAACGTCGTTGCGCGCTCGCGCACGCCTGGCACGATCGCTTCGACGCGATCGGTTGTGATGTTCGCCAAACCACGTTGGTCAAGAAACGGAACTACCGATTCGGCGTAGCGCTTCGTCGACGTGAGTCGCTCGCTCTTCAGATGCTCGTGCTGAATCGCGAGGAACTTCTTCGTATCAAACTTGCCGTCGCCTTTGCCGCACGCTTCCCAGTTGAACGCGGCAACAAGCTCGTCTCGCGAAAAAACCTCTTGGTCGCCGTGCGACCAACCGAAGCGCGCGAGGTAGTTCAGTACGGCTTCGGGCGAATACCCTTGGTCGCGATACTCCGTCACGCTTACCGCGCCATGCCGCTTCGATAGCTTCTCACCGCTGGGCGCCAGCATCATGGGCAGGTGCGCAAATTCAGGCGGCGCAACGTCGAGCGCTTCGTAGATCAAGATCTGCGGCGGTGTGTTCACCATGTGATCGCGCCCGCGCGCAACAAGCGTAATGCCCATCGTGAGGTCGTCCACGACAGCGCCAAAGTTGTAGAGCGGCACGCCGTCGCTGCGCACGAGCACGAAGTCTTGTTGCGCGCCGTTTGGCGTCACAATCTCGCCGAACACTCTGTCAATATACTTGACGGAGCCGCCATCCGGCATGCGAAACCGAACAACGAACGGCTTGTCCGGTTGATTCGCGCGGTCACGACAAGTGCCTGGATATCGAAATTGCGCTTTCGGATCGCGCTCTTTTACGGCTGCGCGTTGCACGTCGAGTTCCTCTTTGGTGCAGAAACATCGATACGCCTTCTTGTTCGTGATGAGCTTCTCGCTGAAATCTTTGTAGATCGCGAGGCGCTGCATCTGAAAGTAAGGACCATGCGCGCCGCCCACGTCGGGACCTTCGTCCCATGTGAGGCCAAGCCACTTCATCGAGTCGAGAATGATCTTCACGCTTTCGGGCGTACTGCGCTCCTGATCGGTGTCCTCTATTCGGAGTACAAATGCTCCACCAACGCTTCTCGCCCAGAGCCAGTTGAAGAGCGCCGTGCGTACCCCGCCGATGTGTAAATAGCCCGTCGGCGATGGGGCGAAACGAACGCGCGCAGGACTCATGGGCGACAGGAATACCACGCTTTGAGCGAGTGCTGGCGTGCGTCGGGCTCGTACCTAAAGTGAACAACGAAGTTGACGAGGTCTACTTCGTGAACAAGACCAAGTGGCCATGAAAAAAACAACGCTCGCTCTGTACGTGTCGGCATTTGTTGCCGCTGCGTGTGGAAGCGCCACATCGGTCGATGCCGCGCTTGCAACTTATTGCGATCGGGACGCAGCCTGCATCGGGACTGCAACGTCAGAAGAAATCGCGGCGTGCAAGAAAAAGAACTCCGGCTTCGACAAGCAGCTAAAGACCGAGTGCGTTTCGGCCTACGCCCAATACTACGAGTGCGAGATCGCCTTCGCGACTTGCACGAACAAAGTGACCTCAATCGATCAGGCAAAGGTCGCCGCGAGTTGCAAAACCGCTGCAGACCAGGCCGTCAAATGCCAGCCCCTTCCAGACGGATTTCCTGGATAATACGACGCTCCGGAAAGTTGATTGTCAATTTTATTGTCGAATCGACTGTGCGGGCTTCAGTGAATCGTCGCTGCGGCCTGCGATTGCTTCACGGCGTCGTATTCGCCTTCAAAGCTCACGAGCTGCTCAATGACGATGCCCATATTTTGAGTGTTCGTTTCGGTGGGTGCAAACCTGCCGAGCTCGGCCATCTGGCGACGAATCTCTTGCAACTGATCGCAGATGCGACCCAGTTCATCAAAGTCGACCGAGCCGCGATCCTTGCCTGCGTATCCGTCGCGGTACGCTTCAAAAAGCGCATTCGCTTCGCCGCCGAGCAGCAGCTGAATATTGGGTAGCGACTCGCCCTTGCGGGCCGCACGGACTTCGTTGAGTTCGGTTTCGTACGTGCTCAACCGACTTGCAACGATGTCGATGTTGGAGACGTTGGTCGCATCGCCTTTGCCCTGCGCCTGAAGCTGCGACATGCGGTGATGGATGCGCTTCAAGCTTTTGACCACGCGCTCGAGCAAAGCGGGGCGACGGCTTGTGCGTGACTTGCCTGCAAAGTGCACGCGATACACTTCAAACTGCGCGTTTGCGATTACAGCGAGCACGTTGATCTGCTCGTCGTTCGTCCATGATCTGCTGCGTTGATCGTCTGCTGCATAGCGGTCCGGTGGACCACCCTCTCCCACCTGCGCTTTTTCGATCTCACTGAGTTCTGTGCGAAAGGATGCAAGGGCCTTGCTCACCACTTGAATGTCACTCGTGACTTCGCTTGCGCGACCCTTCGGTACCGAGCCGAGCATTTCCTTGTGAATCGTCTGCAGCTGCTCGATGAGATCCGCGAGCAGTGCAGGATCACGTGTCGCTCGATTTTGGCCGGCGAAGTGCCGCTGAAATTGCGCGAACATCAGATTGGCAAGCGTCGCAAGTTCGCCAAATTTGTCGAAACCCGGATCGCGATTTTTCGCCTGCACGATGGCCTCTCGCTCTTCGCGATAGAGCGCCAAGTTCTTCTCGGCCGTTTCTGCAACAGGTGCGAGGGCCGTGCGATCGGCTTCGTCGCCACCCGACGCAGTGAGTTGCGCCACGACCGACTGAACCCCATCGATGAGCGCGTCGAGTCGATCGAGCTCGCGGGTGGCGCGCGCTTTATTCGCGAAGTGCGCGTCGTACTCGTTGGTAATGGCTTGAAGTTGCGCGGAAAGGCGTTCGGCGATGGCTGACATGGGCCGAGTAATCTCGCGCACCTTGGCCATCGCGACAAGGGGGGCGATGAGATGTCGGTGCGAGTAAGCACGATGACTGGCGCGCAAAACCACTTACGAGACGCGCGCGGAAGCTCGTATCATGTTCCTCAATGAGCCAGGCCATGCGCAAGTTTGTGTTCGGATTGCTGCTGTCACCCGCCGTCGTTGCGTGTTCGAGCGACCCCGTTGTGCCGACCGATGCCGCGGGCGACGCCATCGCGGACGCGCCACCGGCGTCTGATGGTGGACGCGAAAGCGGTACCGACGCGAGCAAGGATGCGCCTCTCCCGATCGACGCTCCTGCCGATTCACCGGCTGACGTCGGCACTGATGCAATCGTGGCAGACGCCGCACCAGACGGAGCCCTCGACGCATCGCTCGAGGGCGGCGTTGACGCGGCCGTCGATGCAACCGTTGACGCAACAGTGGTCGATGCGGAAGCCGGCGTGCTCGACGCGAGCGACGCAACGGTGGTTGAAGGAGGCAACGCAGATGCCGCAGTAGACGCAGGTTCAGACGCTGTTGCGGAAGCGGCCACTGAGGCTGGATCGGATGCCGGCACTATGGCCATCGGCGTGTTTGAGCGCGTTTCTGTGGGCGCAGGTGGCGTCCAAGGCGACGGCGACACTGACGTGACCGGATTGTCAGACGACGGTCGCTACGTGATGTTCCGCTCCGCCTCCACGAACCTCACCAGCATCGTCGACAGCAACAACGTCGCCGATGTTTTCATTCGCGATCGCGAGCTCGGAACGACGACGCTCATCTCGAAAGCAACGACGGGTACCGCCCCCGCCAACGCTGAATCGAAGGAGCCTCGGCTCAGCACCAGTGGTGACTACGTGGTTTTCCACAGCGCCGCGACCGACCTCGTGGTCGGCGATACGAATGGTGCCAGCGACGTATTCTTGTGGTCGCGCGCTTCGGGCTTGATCGAAAAGGTAAGCGTCGGTTTCGGCGGCGCTCAGGCGAATGCGAGGTCCGAGCTGCCTTCGGTAGTGCGAGACGGCCGCTATGTTGCGTTTAGTTCGGAAGCGACCAACCTTCTTGCGACGTCCACGGTAGGGCCGACCACGAATATTTTTGTGCGTGATCGAACGCTCGGCACCAACAAGCGAGTGTCGATCGGCTTGGCCGGAGCTGATCCCAACAACAACAGCCAAACGCCTCGCATGGCGGACAGTGGTCGCTATGTTGTTTTCGTGTCGAACGCCTCGAATCTTGTGACTGGCGATACCAACGCAAAGGCAGACGTCTTCCGCTACGATTTGCAGACGGACACCACAGAACGCGTGTCACTTGGCGTGTCGAACGTCGAGGGCAATGAAGACTGCGATCGACCCGTGATTTCGCCGGACGGACGTTACGTCGCGTTCTTGTCTTCGGCGAGCAACCTGACTGCAGGCGATACCGCCGGAACCACGGACGCCTTCTTCGTCGACATGGGCGCCACGCCTCGCACGATCTTGCGGTTCGGCATGGCCACCGCTCAAGCGGCGTATCCACTGCTGAGCGGTGACGGTCGTTGGCTTTTGCTCACCCCGTCGCCTTCCTTCGTCGCCGCGGATACGAACAACGTAACGGACGTGTATTCGTTCGACACCACACAACCCACCGCCACGCCGGTGCTCATTTCGCAAGTCGGCGGCGTCGTTGGAAATGGCTTCTCCTACGGGTTCGGGATGAGCACTGATGGCAAGTACCTCGCGATGGGCACAGCGGCGACGAATCTGGTGACCCCAGACGTCAACGCCAAGTTGGACACGCTCATCGTCCGCCTGCGCTAAAGCGCGTTGCTTGACGCCACCACCCCTGCTATCTCGGGCCTCCCATTGCCGCGTGAGTGATCTCACGCACCCCTGAAAGGAGGCCCATCGTGGCCAAGAAATCACCGCTGCAGCTTGTAAAAGACCAATTCGGCGACAAAGCAAAGCTCGTCGAAGCCATCAAGAACTTCACCACCGAAGACCTTTGGCTTGGCCGGACGAACAAAGACAAGGGACTTGACCTTGTCTCGAACGCCAAACTGCTCCGCCTCCACGCGATCTTTACCGAGGTAAAGAAGACGTTTGGCTCACGCATTAAGCTCATCGACGCGATTCTCGGTGAGGCCAAGCGCACGAAGGACGCCGGCCACCGCGCGCACTTCGAGAAGTTCCCCGTTCCGCGCTTGCTCGACCTCTACAATTCGCTCGTCAAACGAAACAAGGATGCTGCGAAGAAAGCAGCTCCTCCCGTGAAGGCTGCAAAAGCCCCTGCGAAGGCAGAAAAGCCCGCCGCGAAGAAAGCCGCAGCACCGAAGAAGGCAACCTCAAAAAAGTGATACGTTCGAGCTCATGGCCGAACTGAAAATCCGTCATGAGCTCAATTGCAGCGAAGACACGTTCTGGAACAAGATCGTCTTCGATCCCAAAGACGCATTCAATCGTCACCTTTACGACGATCTCCTCAAGTTTCCGAACTATCAAGTTCTTGAACTAAAGGATGAGGCGACGCGCATCCTGCGTAAGGTGCGCATTGAGCCTCCGGTTGACGGTTTGCCCGGACCCGTCAAAAAAGCGATCGGTGACAAGCTCGCATATCTTGAAGACGACGTCTTCGACAAGGCGACCAAGCGCCTCATTGTGAAAGTCACACCGAGCACGCTGGCCGACAAAGTTCGCGTCACCGGCGAGATGTTCTGCGAAGCCCTTGGCGGGAACAAAATCGCACGCATCGCGAATTTCATCGTCGAAGTGAAGGTGTTTATGGTCGGGAGCATGATCGAAGAGAAGATCATGGGCGACCTCAAGAAGTCCTACGACATGGCTGCCGGCGCCACGAACGACTGGCTCAAGGCGCAAGGGCTGTAGGCCGCTTGCGTTTCACTTCCTTCGTTTGGCTTCTTCTGCGGAAAGACTTCCGCATTGAGCTGCGTACGAAGGAGGTGCTCGTCGTTACGCTGTTTTTTTCGTCCCTCGTCTCGCTCGTGGCGGGCATCTCGTTTTACTCGGGAGCGCTCGCCACGTCCGCGTTTGCACCGGGTGCGATGTGGCTGCCGATTGCGTTCGCGTCCGTGCTGGCGACCGCTCGTTTCTGGCAACGCGAACGTGAGAATGATGCCCTCGCCGGTGTTCTGCTTTCCGCGGTACCACGCACGGCCATTTACGTTGCAAAAGTAACTTTACTTGTCGTGTTTCTGCTCGCGGTTGCGCTGCTGGTAGTGCCGCTCGCGGCGCTTTTTTTTCACATCGACCTCACTATTTTTGGTGGCCAACTCGCCGTGCTCGCGGTGATGGTATGTGTGGGCGCAGCTGCGATTAGCGCGCTGTTCGGCGTCATGACGGTGCGCACTGGCGCGCGCGATTTGATGTTGTCGGCAGTGCTGTTTCCGCTCCTTGCGCCGCTGATCATGACCGCCGTGGCAGGCACGCGTGAACTCCTGTTGACGGTCGAGGCGGGGCAGGCCCCGCGCTGGGGCGATCTTCGCGACTATGCGCTGCTCCTTGGTGTGTTTGACTTTGTCGCGTTTTCGCTTGGCGCTGGCCTCTTCGGATTGCTCGTCGAAGACACCTGAAACGAAGCGGCACAAGAGCTGCAGCTCGTTGGCGCATGCGCGCTGCTGCTGCGTCGATGCTCCTGCTTTGCTCGCTTTGCGCAACCGTCGCGCACGCTGGCGACTACCTGTTTCCGACCAGTGGACACTTGAACGCGATGGTTGCGACGGGCTTTCCTTATCCTGTCTTGGCCGAGGTCTCCGTCGGTATCGGTGATCGATTGGCGATCGGGGTTGTTGGTGGCGCGACAACGGTTTCCGCTGGATTCGGCGTTCGTCCGCGACTGTCGATCGCTGACTTCGGTAGTGGTCGCGTCGTCGTTCACGCGCTGGCTCTGTTCTACCCAGAGACGCCGAGCGAAGCGCCGTGGCTGCTTGCGCGCCCAACGGTTGTGTACGAGCACCGCGTGGGCAAGCGTCTGATGCTCAATGCAGGTGTTGGCGCGGTGTTGGCGGCGGCAGTGGATCGACTTGGGGGTTCGGCAGGGGCGCCCGTTTATGGTCAAAAGCGCCTTGAAAATCTATGGGGCGTTTGGAACACCGTGCAACTTGGAGGAGGCTTTGCGTTCAGCCACAAGACGAGCGCGTTCTTCGACGTCGCGCTCGTGATGCGTGGGCTCAAGTTAGCGGGCGACGAGTTTATGGCCGCAATTCCGCTCATCGCGGCGGTCGGCGTTTCGACAGAGCTGTAAGGTATGTCAAAATCGATCTCCTTGGGTGTTATTTTGGCGCTTGCGGCGTGCGGCCCAATGGTCGATGAGGCCGAGCTTCGCGAGGCGATTCCTGTCGATCGATTTTCCGAGCTCGAAATTGTAAGCGATGAAGTTACGATCGATGCGCGAACACGCAACACGGGTCGCGGGCCGTGGAGCTTTGCTAGGGCTCTCGGTGATGTCGAGGCGCAGCGTGCTTCTGCGACCGCAGATAGCTTTCTCCAAGCGTGGCAAGGAGCGAGCGTTCGCTCCGATGAAGTGCGTTGCCTATGGCTCGCGGCTGACGTTCGCAATCAATGCAACGTCGACTGTTCGGTTTGCAGCCATCGCGATCTTCATTTCGATAGCGCACCCTTTCGTCTGATCGCGATCTCGAACCGGCTAGACCTGCGCCGTCATCCTGACTCGCCGACGGGTGAGGCGAGGCTCGTGTTTGGCCTTACAAGCGGAGCGGCCGATCGCGGTGCCGCTCCTCTGGGGCTCACGGTGATCTTCGAGTACGCGCTTTGTGCGGACGTTGCCTCTGAGGTCTGGGCGCATCGGTTTCACGCGCTTGGGAGTCTCAAGGGGGACGACTACTTACGAGCGCTCGAAACACTGACACGAGATTTCGCGAAGCCCATGCAACTCTCGCAGGTGCGCGTGCTGAGCCAGCTGCAAGACCGCGGTGCGTTTGCCGAGCTCACCGTAGCCGATGGATGGCAAGCGCGCGGCTTGCGCAACTCACCTAATCGGTCGCAAAACGGCTCGAACGCACTCTCGGCTTACGTGAAGCAAAACCAGAGCGCGATCACGAGTGATGCCAATGTCATGAGCGAATCTATGCGAGCCAAAACGCTTGGCCTCGGCGAATCGAAGTGGGAAGTTCCGCAAGTTGACGAATCTGTTCGTCGTGCGTTTGCGCTAGGCACCTGCGATGGCTGCCATGGACAAGAAGTAAGGACGCTCGACGGGGGGTTTCATATTTCGCCATTTCGCCAAGGACGTGAACGATTGTCTCCCTTCTTGCACAATCGCAACGGCAACTTGAGCGACGAGCTCGCACGCCGTGAAGATGCGATGCGCGCGCTTCTTGCAACAGGTCGGTAGAAGAGGGCGTCAAAGCGAAGCGGCGATTGCGTTCGCGGATTCGACGAAGAGCCGTGCGCTGAGCGGCATGCCGAGGACTTCACCTGTTGCGAAGAAACCAGGTCGAATTGCGCGCTCGCTCACGCGAAATCCGGCCGGGGTGTGCACGAGCGTAGCGCCCGCCTGTTGACACAGTTCGTATGCGGGGGAAGGTGGCGCGTCGATCACGAGCGCATCGGCCCGCTCGACGACTTTGCCGCTATCGGAATCGAACGTAACCTCTTGAATGCGGCTCCCGCCGTTGGCCCGCACGGGCGTGTTGCGAACAAGTTTTGCGGCATACCCTGCTTTCTGATGGGCGCGCGCAAATGGTTCACCGTGTTGACCAGCGCCTGGCAGAACCGCGACCACGACACGCTCGCCTACGCATATGCCCTGGCGCAAGAGCCAGCCGGCTGCGCGCGCACTGATAACGCCAGGGAGATCGTTGCCCTCGAAGGCCATCACGCCGTCGTGGGCACCTGTCGCAAAAATGGTAACTTTTGACGTTACAATTTGTGCGCCTGTGGGCCCGACGAGAAGTACGTCGTCGCCGTAGACTCCCGCTGCCGTTGTGCGCAGCTCGATTGCGATAGCACCCGCGGCCAAGAGTTCATGGATGTCTTTCTCGAGCGTCTGAAAAGGCGCTCGCTCTTCGTCGGGTAGGGCGCGTGCACTCCCCCACGCGTGCAGCGAGTCGTCAATAATCTTGACTTGAAGGCCCTTGCGCGCAAGCGCCACCGCGGCTGCAAGGCCGGACGCGCCTGCGCCAATGACGAGCGCTTCGACACTGCTTCGCGCTGCCGCTCGTGGATCAATGCGCTCACGCGGTATGGTGCCAAGGCCTGCGACGCGTCGCGCAAAGGCCTGCATCACCCGACTGATGCCAGGTACACCTGCGAAGAGTTCGTGGTGGTTCATTCCATCGGGAAAGAACCAGTCGGTCACGCGGAGTAAGTCCAAAGTGCGCGTGCCGAGCACGTTTTGACTCGTGATGCTGAGGCCATCGCGGCACACGACCATGCACGTCATCTGGTTGGGCAACTCGCCGACGCGTGCGAGGCACCCATCGCACGCACCGCGAAAGCAGGATGGGCCGCGTGGTCGGTGGAATTTGGGGCTTCGAGCCAAGCTCCATCGTTTCGCGCGAATGAGCGCGCTTGCGACGGACTCGTCGTCGAATGCCTCGATGGGATCGCCGTCGAGTGTGATGGTCACGGAGCGTTTTGCGTCACGCATCGCCTTCAAACTACTGGTTGATCCCTATCTTGTCGCTACTATCGCTCTCGTGCGACTCGGCTTCGTAGGACCAGGCACCGTAGATTCGGTGCGACATGTAGCGGAGGGTTTGATGCGCGCGGCATCGCCTGACCGCATTGTCTACCTTGGCGGAGACGACGCTCTTGATCAGGTGGTTCACGAGTGGGCCAAAACGTTGGTGGATGGCGATCCATCCGACGCCGCGATTTGGAGTCGTGCGGCCGCTGCACTTCGTGATTCCAGCGGGGCCGAAGCATCGACGTTCGTTCGGCGCGAACACGCACGTTTGCGACTTCGCATGCTCGAGCAACTGCCAAGAGAGGGCAGGCGCGCAACGGAGCAGCTCGCCGATCGGACGCTTGTCTTCATCGACGACCGCGAGCGCCTCGATCAAAATGACCTTCGCATTTCGTCGTGTTTCATTTTCGGCAAAAGCGACGTGCCGGTTGTCAAGCGCGTAGCGTCTCGATGGTTTCTGTCGCCCGGCGAGGCCAAGCGCGATACCGCGTTGGTGGTCGAGGTTGACGGTTTGGGTACCTTCCGCGCGTCGGTCTTCGAAAACGCCGAGTGCGCAACGACCGAGACGTTGCATTGGTCGTCCAAGCGACGAGGGAGCCCGCCTCCAACGTGATGCACTCGTCGAGCGACATCGGAAGCAAGCGCGAGAACGTCGCAATCTTTGGAGGCAGCTTCAATCCGCCTCACATTGCGCATGTCCTCGCCGTTGTGATGGTGCTTTCGATGCACGATATCGATCGTGTTCTTGTTGTGCCTGCCTATCGGCACCCGTTTGCCAAGCAACTCGCGTCGTATGACGCGCGCGTCGCCATGACAGAGCTAGCGATGGGCTGGCTACCGCGCGTTGCGGTGAGTCGAATCGAAGAAGCACTGGGTGGAGAGAGCCGCACGCTGCGCACGCTCGAACGCCTAGCTGCTGAACATCCGCAATGGTCGATGCGCCTTGTCGTGGGTGCTGACATCCTTTCCGAAGCCCATAAGTGGCATGGTTTCGAGCAAATCCGTGCGCTTGCGCCGTTGCTCGTTCTTGGCCGCGTGGGCATTGATGGCACTGCTGCTCCCGAGCCTATTCTGCCGCGCGCTTCGAGCACCGAGGTGCGCGCTGCTGTTGCGAGTCACGACGCAGATCGACTCGCCGCGCTCGTTCCGCGAGAAGTCGTACGCTACATCGAAGAAAACAAGCTCTATGGTATTGCGTAAGAAAGTTGACCTAATGCGCAAGCCACGCGTTTTCATCTTTGGCGCGGGCAAAGTGGGTACCAGCCTCTCGCGAGGCCTGCGGGCCGCCGGGTACACGGTTCAACTGCGAGCGGCGCGACGGGGCGTGCCAAAACGAGAGATTGCGGCCGACTTCGTGATCCTCGCGGTGCGTGACCCCTCGATTGGGCAAGTGGCCAAAGCTCTCGCTGATGCGCGGGTGATCGCTGCGAGTGCCATCGTGGTTCATACCGCAGGTGCGCTGGGGCCCGAGGTACTTATGCCCCTCGCAGCGCAGGTTGCGGGCGCTGGTCAGATGCATCCTCTCTACGCGTTCGCAGCTCCCGTGAAGGATCCGCGCGCCCTCGAAGGTGCTCTCGTACTTGCGACTGGCGATGCTCCTGCCGTCCGAATGGTCAAGAAAATTGCCAATTCGCTCGGTCTTCGCGTCGCGGTGATCCCCAAAATGGATCGTGCGAGATATCACGCAGCCGCGGCCCTTCTCGCCAACGGCACGGCAACGCTCGCAGCGCTTGCGTGCGCGCTCATCGTCGAGGCAGGTCTTCCGAAAGCCCGAGCCTCAGGTGCACTTGCGGCGTTGCTCCGAAGTGTCGCCTTGAATTTGGAAACCGTCGGCTCGCCTCACTTGCTCACTGGACCGGTCAGACGAGGCGATCTTCAGGCCGTTCGACGTCAGGCCGCCATCCTCTCTGGTCCCGCCCTTCAGGCGTTTCGCGGCTTGCTCCCTTCTCAGCTCGAGCTCGCGCGCGCGATTGGGGACGCGCCGAAAGACGCGTTGGACGCGATTGCACGTTGGCGCCCCGCAACCTGAACATGTGAAGGGTCAGCCTCATCACGAGAGGCTGTGCGTTTCCTAACGCAGGACAAAAAAGATGCAAAAGTGCGAGCGTTTAACGAACGGTTGAGCTGGCACAAAAGCTGAATTCCTCGAGGTGCAGGCCGCACAGAGCGTCTCTATCGGTGCTCCAAACGGCTTGTGCTCTTGTTGCCCACCGGGCCGGAGGTATTGCTTCATGACCGTGTCTGCGCAGTACGCCCCACATATGCGACTTTCTTCGCCATCCTTGCCGGGTGCAAGATCCGACAGCACGCCTCCCTCAGGCGGTCTCGCGACGCCGGTTCGTGGGTTTGAGTCCTTTGATGACGCGCTCGTCGGCGCGCGCGAAGGACTCGCACTTATCTTGTCACCATCTCGCGATGTCGCAATTGCTCACGCCCAGCACGCAGCGCGAAGGCTCGAGTCTTCGCATGCCGTTGTCTTTGTTTCGTCGCTCACCGCCACGCCGCTCTTTGTCGATGTGGCCGCGCAGCTTGGTCTCCGTGGCCTTGCCGACGAGCCGACGAAGGCAGCGCGCCAACTTGCACAAGCGCTCGCTGCGCGAAGAGCTGCCATCATCGCGCCGTTGCCACCGATCGCGTCATGGGATCGTGCGGTGTTCGTTCAACTGTGTGCCGACCACGCCGCCGAATTGCGCGCGCGTGTTCTCATGTTTGGGACGTTCACTGACGCGATCGAAGATATCAACGAAGTTGACGTGTTCGAGTTGAACGCGGCGCTGACAGCCGAAGAGTCGCGACGATGGTGGCACGCCCTCAGCGAATCGACCGCAAGGCAGCACACGGAGCGCGATGCCATAAAGCTCGCGCGTTGGGCGACGCTCACACAGCGACGCGCGCAAGTGAACGAAACGAGTCTCTCTGCTTCGGCGCTGTCGGCGCTCTCACATCTTCACGCCGTTTCGCGTGCGTGGCCGACAAGCCAGCTAAGTGCGCTCGGAATTGATGATGGTCAAGTTGCAGAACTTTATGCGGCTGGCGTCATCGATTCGTCGTCGGGTTACGTTCGGGTCCGCGAAGACGGCGTAGTCGAGTTGCCAAGTGGTCCCGCACTCTCTCTCGTCGCAGACGCCCTGGTCGCAACATTCGACGATCCATGGTCAAAGGCGCGCGCTGCCGAACTTCTGCTCACTTCAAACGAGTGCGTTCGAGCCGACGCGATGTTCGGCGCCGCGATGGCAGCGCTCGATGACGGTCGCGCACGAAGCGCGCTTTCGTCGCAATGGTGTCGAACGGTTAGCAATGTTGACGATGCCTCCGCACGCGAGCAGCTTACGCTGTCGGCTGCCGAGCGGTCGATCGCTGCCGGTGAGGCGGAACTTGCGGTTGAGTGGGCGCAGATTGCGATCCAGCTGCGCCCTGACAGCGGGCGAGCCGCATTCTTGTACGGCAAGGCGTTGGCGCTCACTGGCGAACAGCTGCTTGCGAAGAGTGCGCTGACGCATGCGTTGACGTTGCTTCCCAAGGGCGATGGCCTTGTGTTCGACATCGAAGTCGAGCTTGCAGAACTCGCGCTGCATGAACGTGACCTGATTTCGGCGAGCGAAATTGCTGCCGAGGTACTCGCGCGCTGTGAGCGCACGGCGACGGCGCTCGCGGCGACCAATGTGGCGGGCAAAGTGCTCCTCGCAAAGGCAGATTGGCTTGGTGCGCTTACTCATTTTGAGGCGGATGAAGCGCGTGCGCGGCGTCTAGGCCATCGCGTCGAAGAGCTGCGTGCGCGGCAAAATCGTGCCGTGGCTCTCGTTTCAATGAGCCGGTTTGGCGAGGCGCAGGCGTTGCTCGAGTCGCTGCTTGTCGACGCAGATGCAATTGGCAACAGCCAGGCGAAGGCGCTGACCCACGGCAACTTGGCCGCTGCCTACCACGCGACCGATCGCGGCAAAGCACTCGAGCACGCGGAAGCGGCTTGTCGGGCTTGGCAGCGAATCGGCAATCGGCGGCACTTGCTCCGCACACTCGGCAACGTTGCGGCGCTCCGGCTGATGTTGGGACTCGTCGACGATGCTGCCTCCGCGTTGGCGTTCTCTAAGAATTTCCGTATGGCAGGGCTGCCAAGCTCGGCGCTCACATTCTGGAAAATTGTAACTGCACGTGTGCTATTTGCGCAGGGGAAATTCTCTTCGGTCCTTGAAGAGGCCAACGGCGTGATTGCGCTGGCCGATCCTGGTGAAGGCGCAATTTATCTGTCAGAAGCCCATCGGCTCGTTGCCGCTGTCGCCCTCGAAGAAGGAACACTTTCGATTGCGCGTGAGGCTCTCGAGGCCGCCAAGCAGCTTCAGAACGATGAACGCGGCATGGCAAGTCACGCGCTGCTTGAAGGTCGGCTTGCACTTGCGATGGGGCTCGACGCCGAGGAAGCGGCCCGTGCCGCGCTCGGAGCCGCCAGGCGGGCCCAAGCCGATGATCTTGTCGTTGAGGCTCAAGCGTTTCTCGCGCGCGCGCTTCTCAATCGCGACGCCATTCTTGAAGCTCAATCCCATCTTAGTTGCGCGATTGCGCTGCGTGACGAGCTTGCCGAGCGCCTTGCACCAACCCTTCGCGCGGCGTTCTTGGGGCGCGGAGAATTTGCGATCTTGCGGCAGTTGCAGCTGCAGCTGATGAGCGAACCAAGTCCGTCGACGCGAGAAGTGATGCGTCCACGCGTCGCGGTGAAGCGTGAAATTGTCGGTGACGATCCCGCAATTCGCGCGCTGCTCGCGGCTGTCAGGCGCGTTGCACGAACTTCAGCCACGATCCTCGTGCGCGGCGAAAGCGGAACGGGCAAGGAGCTGCTTGCCGAAGCCATCCACCGCGCAAGTGATCGCGCGAGCGGTCCACTCGTGAGCGTGAACTGCGCTGCTTTGGTCGAAACGTTGCTCTTGTCCGAACTCTTCGGGCACGAGAAG
>JAHFDZ010000141.1 GCA_023248745.1 Myxococcales bacterium
CCGGCGTCGCCTTGCGCTAACGGGTGTCACCGCCGCACGCGCACGCGAGGTCGCAAAGCTCCTCACAGAACCCACGCGCGTCGGACCATCGCTCGCCGAAAGGTACGCACGAGGACAAGTACTTCGCCTCCTTGCGCGCGAATTTGATGCCGGAGAGTTACTTGAAGGGCACATCTACAACGGCGCACTCAAGAGCTACATGGGTCGCTGGCTGAACCTTCATCAGTTATCGCGCGATCTCAACATCGGCGCCGCCGCAAACGTCCTTCAAGCCCTCTACCTCGCAACAGTGCTCGACGACGTCGGCGATGATGCTGCGGTGGTGCTCGCCACGTCGAGCGTCATGAGCCAACGCAAACCGGGAGAGCGATCGTGGCGTCGCGTTGCGCTAGATCAGGTCGTTCGTATTCCTGGTGCGCTGCTCAAGCTCGCAAACGATCCATCGCCAACACTCGTTCAAATGGGAGTCGGTCCATCGCGAACCGAGCTCATCGAAGCCGTGCGCGCGAGGCTCGCAACACAAGTGAAAGGTCTTTCGCGCGAGAAGCTCAGCTCTCTCGAGCGCAAATTGGTCGTGCGTGACAAGCCGAAGTCCGGCCCTTTGAGCGACGCAAGCGCATGGACCGTCGAAGATTTGTTAACCCGTCGCGAGTTCAAGCTGGCGCAATCAAAGCTCGAACCCATCGAGCGCGCGCGCGGAAAAATTCCCGCAACGGTCTACCTGCGCCTTCGACTCGCGCTCATGACGGAAGCAGAAGCGCCAGGGCCACTCGCTGACAAGGCTGGTGCGCTCGCGCAATCGTCAAGTGACTTACCTGAAGCAAAGTGGCTGGCTGCGCAGGCATGGCTCAACGCAGGCAACGTCGTCAAAGCGCGCGCGTTCGCCACCTTACTGCTTGACGATCCCCAAGTCGCCGACGACGTTCGCATGCTCGCGCTCGACGTGCTCGACGCATGTCCTCCACCGCAAGCGGATGGACCGCCAGCGTCAGTGCGTCCCAGCGAGCGAAAGGCAAAGAAAGCCGACTCGCTTACGCCAGCCCACGTCGTATCGCTCGAGCCCGCACCTCAAACCGATCGAGAGCCGCTCGTTTTGCCGACCGTCGCGCCCTCTCAGGGGGCTTCGGTCGCCAGCACACCCCGAAGAGAAGCGCGAATCCCCACGCCCGTCGAAAGCACTCTCGATTTGCCAATCGAACTAGAGAGCTTTGCATCGCTTCCGACGTCTGATCCCGTAGCACCGCCACCGCGGCGCGTGAATTCGTCGACCGTTCCGCCCAATCCCTCCGACGTTCCACCCACCCTCGTAGACAAAATTCCGAGAGAGTTTCTCCAGGGAATGACGGTTCCTTCGCCACCACCTCAAATGCAGAGCGAGCCACCGATCGAAGCGTTCGCCGAACTCGCCCCGTTCGAGGTCGAGTCAGGATCGATGCCGGCAATTCCGCTACGCGCGCGAACGTTGGTCATGGACAGCGTCCCAGTGCAAGCGAAGAGGCGTGGCGATACAATCCCCATTCCGCCCGAGCACCCGTCAAATAAGGGGTCGAAGACCGTAGCGATTGCGGCGGCGGCGCATCAAGCGAAGCCGACAAACACCAGGCCCGTTCCACCTCCACCACCGCCCCGAACGGACGCACCCGCACTCCACAGGCACGCCGGCCCGATCCTACAGCCCGATATTGTTCCGATCGTTGACTATGGCCCTCCCGACATGGGTATGAGCGGCAACCCCTCGTTCGCGAACCGAGGGGCTTCGCTCCCGCCATTTCGCCTTCGCGAAAATCCGTCCCCGATCGCGGCCCGACCGTCGATGCGGCCACCGTCCAATCCCAAAGCCGAAGTCGCAGAAAATCTCTCGTTCCCTCCGGGGCTCCATGGCCACCCGCCACCCGCCGGTGAACGGCCGCGCACCATCGTCGACGCGAGGCTGAGCTTCATCTACGGCACACGCGTACTGGGACGTGAGTTCCGCCTCGTGCACGGCGTAAATCTCAAAACAAACGTCAAGGGCCTTGAGCAAGCGCAAGAGCGCCTAGGAGAGAGATTCCCCGAAGGCCACACCTGGACGCCAACCGACATTCTAGAGGTCGAGAAATACGGCGCCTTTTTGAGCGAGATGTTGGCGCGCAACTTAGGGGCCGGATGGATCGATATCTCCCCGCCCGAGCTAGGCCACTGGTCGATGCTCGTCCCTCCTGGCGTTCAAGTGTGGCCCTTCGGTCGCATTTTGCGCTTCGTCCTGATGGGCGCGGCAGAACGTAACCTTGTTGGTTACTATAACGAGCTTCATAAACGCGCAACCGCTTAGGTCCGAAGGTCTTCGCGCGCGAATCTCAATCGGATTGCGTCCGTTCGAAACCGCGCAGATGGTGCACGCATGCAACGAAGGGCCATCTCGATCGCGCTGCTCGGCGCCGTAGCCTCACTTGTCGTTGGCGCTTGCAGCCCCGCGTTGCATGCGCCAACGCACAAACCGGCTCAAGTTGCGCCGCGCACGCACGCATCGCGCATCGAAGGTCGCCTGTCCGGAGACGTACGGCCGCTTCGCTATCACCTTTCGCTTGAACTCGATCCAAACAGCCCGATGTTTTCGGGAACCGTTGAGATCGAAGCCGAGTGGGCACACGCATCGCCATCGGTTGTTCTGAACGGCGTTGGGTTCACCATTACGGCGGCGCAAATTCTCGATAAAGCCGAATCACTCAGCGCGACCGTATCGACACGGCGCAGTCATGGAAGCGACGTTGACGACGAAGTCGTGTTGACCTCGCAGCGCCCCATTGGCGCGGGGACACACAAAATTGTGCTCTCCTATCAATCGAACTATTCAAAGAACCTATCGGGCCTCTATCGCGCGCACGAAGAAGGCCGTTGGTATGTGTTTTCCCAGTTCGAATCGATCGACGCACGAAGGGCATTCCCGTGCTTCGATCAGCCCGAATTCAAGACCCCTTTCACCATTGATGTGACAGCTCCCACGGGATTGAAGGCAATCTCGAATGCCCCATTGAAGAAGGAATCAAGTGCGAATGGCAAGACGCGTTTCTTCTTCGAGGAAACAAAACCACTGCCGACCTACTTGGTCGCATTCACAATTGGTGACCTCGACATCGTCGATAGTCCTTCGCGCAGCGAAGGAGGCACACCCATTCGGTTCGTCGCAACGAAAGGTAAGGGTGCGCTAGGAGCGCGCGCGCTTGCCACGACAACGACCTTGGTTTCGGCCTTCGAACGCTACCTCGATGTACCGTTTCCGTATCCAAAACTCGACGTCGTCGCCGTTCCGGACTTTGCCGGCGGAGGCATGGAGAATGCCGGTCTTATCTTGTGTCGCGCCGAAGCGATGACTCTCGGGAAAGACGCTCCGCGCGCAATCGAACGGTACCAATCACGACTACTTGCACACGAGATCGCACACCAGTGGTTTGGCGATCTGGTGACCGCAAAGTGGTGGGACGATATCTGGTTGAACGAAGCGTTCGCGTCCTGGGCTGAAGCCACCATCCTCGGCACGGTGCAACCGCGCCTGGGCAACCGGCTCGATACCATCGTCGACGCCAAAGAAGTCATTGGTCAAGACTCTTTACCTTCCGCGCGCCCCATTCGATCTGACGTTCGCGTCGCGTCGAAGGCAACCGAAACCTTCGACGCATTCACCTACGACAAAGGGGCTGCGATTCTCGAGATGATCGAGCGATGGGTCGGCAACGATGCGTTTCGCAAAGGCCTTTCCACCTATTTTCAGGCGCACGCACACGGAAACGCAACGTCCGCAGATCTCTTCGCTGCACTCGAGCAGAGCAGCCAGAAGCCCGTCTCCAAGGTCGTTCAATCGTACATTGACGCACCCGGATCGCCGCTTCTCCGGGCAACGCGCAGTGGCAACGAAGTGATCGTCAAGCACTGGAACGATGGTGCAACTCCAGTCCTTGCAGGCCATCCGTCGCACTCAATTCCCCTTTGCGCGAGATTCGCCAAAGGAACAGAAGCGCAGTGTGCAGTGGTTGAGCCGGGCACCCCTTGGCGCATTCAGACCGGTCGATCTTGGGCATACCCAAACGCTGGTGAATCGGCATACGGGCAAGTGATCCCCGACGCTGCACTCGCACGCGAGTTGATCGAGAACATCAAGTATCTTGACGGAAGCGAACAGCTGGGGCTCGTCGACAGTGTCATGACGGGCTTCGAACTTGGAGCCCTTCCCTTTGCGACAGTCGATGCCCTGCTAAGAAAAATCGAGAGCGTTCACCCGCTTGAGCCGCGCGTAATCACTTTCGAGGCATCCTCACTGCTTCGCTGGCTCAACGCCGTACGAGCATCGGGTCCTGCCATCGCCACCGAGTTTGAGCGTTGGGTACGCGCGCGCGCGCTGCCTCACAAGGTCGCCCTTCGATGGGTTCCGACCGGCGACGAAGAAATGCCGGTCCAAGCGGCGCGCAGTTCGATACTCAGCTTGCTCGCCGAGGTAGGCGAAGAGTCGACTGTGCAGGAAGCGCAGAGCAATGTCTCGCGGTGGATCGCGGGCGAGGTGGTGCATCGCGACGTGTTGCCCATTGCGCTGATCATCGCCGCGCGTTCCAAAGACGCGCCCCTGGAGGCCCTGTGGCAGCGCGCGAAAGCGACACAAGACCCTCAAATCCGCACGGTGCTGCTCACAGCATCCACAGCGACAAGCGACACGGACGCACTCAAGCGAGCCCTAGACCGTTCCCTGACCGACGAAGTCAAGCCATCCGAGCTTCGCTACACGCTTGGTGGCGCATTCGACAACGTGCGGGGGCATGCAACGGTGTACGAATGGGTGAAAACCCATTGGGAGGCGCTCAACGCACGTGCGTCGTGGCTCCTCACGCGCCGCCTTGGAGCGCTCTTTAGGACGACGTGCACGCAGGCCGAAGTCGACGACGCGCGCGCTTTCTTTACGCCTCGTGCAAAGCCGGCAAACGCGCGGCGCATCAATCTTGGCCTCGAAGGGGCCAGCCAATGCATCGAGCTGGGCAAGGGTGCATTCGCGAGTGCCGAAGTGCTTCAGGTTCTTCGCAGCTCGCGGTAGAAGGGAGTTGTCGCTGGCCCCCTGGCGGAATGGCATACGCAGAAGATTTAAAATCTTCGGCTCGTAAGGGCGTGAGGGTTCGAGTCCCTCGGGGGCCACCAAGAAACCCGCGGACTTCTTGGGAGCGCTTGCATCTACTTGAGCGCGCCGACCACTTGCTCGGCGGCACGCACGATCGCGTTCGTTCGTTTTGCGACCGCGGAGATGTCTTTGTAGAGCGGCCGATCTTCGGTGAGCTTCGGCACAACTTCGCGAATGCACAAATGCGCCGCGGCAACGCCTCTTGCGGGCCTCAGCGGCGCGCGTTGATCGATACCCGCTGCAGCCGTCATCAATTCGATCGCGAGCGCGTTTTCAACATTCTTGACGATTTGCCGAAACTTACGCGCGCTCACGCTGCCCATGCTCACGTGGTCTTCCCTCCCCGCGGACGAAGGAATCGAGTCGACGCTTGCGGGGTGACAGAGCACTTTGTTTTCGCTGACGAGCGATGCGCTCGCAACTTGCGCAATCATGAAGCCCGAGTGCAAGCCACTCGAAGGCGCGAGGAATGCAGTCAATCCAGTTGACAATGCCGGATTGACCAATTGCTCAACACGCCGCTCGCTGACATTCGCGATTTCGGCTGTTGCGATCGCGGCAAGGTCGAGACAAATCGCGAGCGGCTGTCCGTGAAAGTTGCCGCCGCTCAAGATGTCCGCCTCACCATCGGCGCGCAGAAAGACGCTGGGGTTGTCTGTCACGCTGTTGACCTCCGTCTCGAGCACTCCGCGAACCCAACGAAGTGCGTCACGTGATGCTCCATGCACTTGAGGTGCGCACCGCAGCGAATACGCATCTTGCACCCTGCCGCAATCGCGATGGCTCTCCATGATTTCGCTGTCCGCGAGAAGCGCCCTGAGGTTCGACGCAACTTCTTCTTGCCCGGGATGTGGCCTAGCGGCTTGCAGTCTGGGATCGAATGGCGTTGACGACCCCTTCAACGCTTCAAGGCTCATGGCGCACGCAACGTCAGCTAACTTGACCAACCGCTCCGCATCGAGCAAACCCAACGCACCAATCGCTGCCATGAATTGCGTGCCGTTGATGAGGGCCAGGCCCTCCTTCGCCTCGAGCTCGACAGGAGAGAGTCCTGCCTTTCGCAGCGCATCAAGCCCCAATTCAAGCGAACCATCCGCCATGTGCGCTTCGCCTTCGCCAATGAGAACAAGCGCAAGATGCGCAAGTGGCGCAAGATCGCCTGACGCACCAACGGAACCCTGTGCGGGGATGCGCGGATGCACGCCGCGATTGAGCATCTCGATAAGAAGCTCGAGCACGTCGATTCGAACACCCGAGTGCCCAAGCGCAAGCACTTGCGCGCGCAAGAGCATGATCGCACGCACGTCCGCTTGCTCAAGATCGGGACCAATCCCGACCGAATGCGAGCGCACAAGATTGCGTTGCAGCGCGCGAATATCGTCGGCCGAGATGCGCGTTTCGCTAAGCGCCCCGAAGCCCGTGTTGACTCCATAAACATGCGGCGCTTGGTCACCCGCAGCGGCAATCACATCGATCGCTCGCCGCGATGCGATTACGGCTTTGCGTGCCTCGGGCGACAAGGACACGTGCACATTCTCGCGGGCTACGGCTTCGAGGCTTTCGAGCGTCAGTCGCTCGCCAAGAACCACCTCGTTTTTCATCGTTAGTTCCATCGCTTGACGAATGCTCCAAGGAGCGAGAACACCGCGCGCACCTTGGCGAAAATGCTCGCCGAACCACTTCGCATCACCGCGAACGATAGGCCAATTGCACGAAGCGCCGGCGTATAGGGGAACCACCAGAGCTCACGTTTTGCACCACTTCGGTCCTCGAGGATGAAGCGCGGCCGGGTGAGCGCGTCGAGCGCAAACGGAGAATTCGTCACACCGTAGCCACTCTCGCCAACCCCCGTCCAAGGCGCGCCAGGAAGTGCACCCGTAAACGAGTGGTTGTTGATCGTGATGACACCCGCGCGGAGCTTGCGTGCGATTTTTTGAGCCCGCTTAATGTCCTTCGTCCAGATGCTCGCCGTAAGACCGTACCGCGAAGCATTGGCGCGCCCGATTGCTTCTTCTTCCGTAGCGACAATCGCGATGGGGAGCACAGGACCGAACGTTTCGTCGGCCATGAGTGGAAGATCGTCGTTGTCGACTTCGATGACCGTCATTGCAAATTGGTAACCATCATCGCCAGCCTTCGCTCCGAGAAGCACCTTCGCACCTTTGGCGACTGCGTCGTCGACCTGTCGTTTCACGATATCGCATTGGTTCTTCGTCGTTAGCGGACCAAAGTCGCGACCAGCGACAAGCGAGCCCGCCGCTTCGACAACTTTCTTGACGAACTCATCGGCGATCGCGCGCTCGACGTAGACGCGTTCGACGGCGCCGCAGTTTTGACCCGTGTTCATCATGGCGCCCCAAACAACGCCGTTGGCTGCGCGCGCGAGATTTGCGTCCTTAAGGACGATAGCCGCGTCCTTTCCACCGAGCTCGAGCGCACATGGAATCAGAGCTTCTGCACATGCTCGCGCGACCTTCCGCCCCGTCGCCACGCTCCCTGTGAACACAACAAGATCGGCTCCCGCCTCACACAGCGCCGCACCGACGTCGCCACCACCTTGCACGAGTTGCAAGAGGCCATCGGGCAGTAGTCCGTCAAATAAATTGACGATCTCTGCGCCCACACGAGGTGAGACTTCGCTTGGCTTGAAGAGAACCGCATTGCCTGAGAGCAGCGCGGGAATAAGCGCACGGAATGGAAGCGCGAGCGGAAAGTTCCACGGCATAATGACCGCAACAACGCCGCGCGCGACGCGCTCGATCACACCGCTCTTTCCAGGATAGGCAATCGGATCAATCTCGACCTCGATCGGTTCAAGGTGTTCCTCCAAGTTTGCGTTCCAGTAGTCGATCACGTCGGCGGTCGGCAGCACCTCGCCAAGAATGGCTTCGACTTCGGGTTTGCCGACTTCGCGATGAATCAGCGCCGAGAGCGCCTCGGCACGGTCGAGCACGCGCGTCTTCACCCTGCCAATGGCCTTTACGCGCGCCGCAAGCGGGAGCTCGGACCAAGCCGATTGCGCTTGCCTCGCCCTCTCGAGCATCGCAGACAGACTCTTGGGATCGGTTGCAGAAACGCTCGGCAGCGCGCCGCCATCAACTGGACTTTGCGTAGAAAACGAAGACATCGGCGCGCAGAATACTCGAACCGCGTCAATTTTGTGCGAGCAAGCCTCGAAGTGTCTCGGTACGCACTTGATAGTCCTTGCCACAATAGTCGCACGAGATTTCGAGTGACTTTCCGCCGCGCATCAAATCTTCGATGTCGGCGCGCGGAAGCGTCGCAAGACTGGCCGTGACACGCAGCTCGCTGCATTGGCACTTGTAGAGAACGGGCGATTCTCCAACCTGCGTGAAGGGCATCCCATAAAGGATCTCGTCGAGTAACATTTTGGGATCGCCGCTCCCCCGCCCGAGGAGGCTGCCGAGATCCTCGAAATCTTCGAGTCGTTGCGCCATGAGAATGAGCGGCCCCGGCTCGAGCCCTGGCAACAGTTGGACGACATATCCACCCGCCGCGAGCACTTCATCGCCAGAAAAAATGCAACGCACCGCAATCACCGAAGCCACTTGTTCGGACTGCTGCATGTACTGCATGAGCGCACCCGAGACGCCTCCCTGATTCGGCACCTCGACCGTCCCTTGATGAATCGACCCATCGTGGAGCGTCCGCATCGCCTGCATCACGGCGCCGTTCTCGAGGGAGAATGTGCCCTTTGGCGACTTGTTCATGACGAGGCCGCGGGTCTGTCCCTCCGGAAATGCGTCCGCAACCATGCGCCCCGATTTATCTGCAGTCTGCAGCAATACCTGCAGACGCAAATCGGGCGACATCGTCTCTCGAATGAGCACCGCACCCGTGAGCAGCTCAGCGAATGTTTGCGCGGCTGGACCCTTCACCTTTTGTGCAGCAATCGCCGCCGAAACGGTATCGGTCGTGCGCACCGCGATGACGCGAAAAATATCGTCTTCGGTGAGCGCGCGCAGGGCAATGTCGACATCGTTCATTGGCGAGGACCATTTTAGTGCGGATTCAGGCACGCCTCAAGAAACGCTTACGTGCGTCACAGAATCGAACGTCAACGACGCGAGAGTTCATCGTCAACTTGCTTGAGCATCTGCTTGAAGGATCGCCGAATGGCAAGCACCGCAACAGTCGTCAAGGGGCCTGACAAGAATGGGGTTTTCACTTCGATTGTTGAAGTCCAGGTTACGTCTGTCCCTCCAGCCCGAGAGGCGAACTCCATAACGCCACCATGGTGCTCGACTGGAAGGCTCGACTTGCGAATGAAATACTCCATCCGATTCGGCCTCTCAAAGAGCGTGATTTCCTCATCGAAAGACAAAAGAGCGGTCTCGATTGTACGGACCGCGCCCTTGCCATTTTTCTCGACGTCACCGGCTTTTTTGAGCACGGCACTTCGAACGCCGGCAAAGCGAACGTAACCTTCGTGGTCAGTCAGGCGCTCGAACACCACGTCAATTGGTGCCATGATCGTGCGCTGCGCAAGGATCCGTTTCATGCGCGGCATCCTACCTCATGGGCTCAGCTGAAGGTGCCCCACTCACGAGCAACGCTCCAACAGCCGGGCTTGAACGCCCACGTGATGATCTCGGCGGGGTCAAAAGTGTCCTCTAGGAGTTGCATTTCGAGGATCTCTTCGGCAAGGAGCGGAATGTTGAGAGGCCGCTTTTTCCCTTCCAAGTTCCAAAGTTGATAGCGATCGCGTGTGTCTTGCGAGCCGCGCAATGGGCCGAAATCGAGGGCGGCACAGATGCAGGTAAGCTCGCGCTTTTCCTTGGGATGGATAAAACGAATGGAAACACGTCTTTTTTGGGCGATCGCGTCGAGGAAGAGCTGGTGGGAGGCGAGCATGTCGCCCTTCATCACCTCAGGGTCGACTTGTCGTCAATGCGCTTAACAATCCAGCGACATTAACGATCGTTCAAACAAATGCGTGTTGCAGCACATTTGTGAGTCACAAACCGTCGCACACGGGCGACGCTCAGCTTTGGGCCGCAGGGAAGGTCAGTCCCCTTCAACCTTCGTCAACACCGCAGCCGGCGCATCATCATCGACATCGTCGACGATCTGCTTCGTGCTATCTTCGTCAGGTTCCTTTACGGTCGACTTTGGTGGCGGATGACTCTTGTGGCGCTTCGCCTCAAAGTGCGCTGGCGTTCCACGACGCCTTCCTGGCCTCTTCTTATGCTTCGCGCGCTTTGGAGCGGCCGGTCGTTCAATGCAACCTTTTTGACCCATGGGACACGCCACGCGCACATGAAAGTGGTCATCGTGCGGCAACGAACCCGTGGGCTGCATCATGAGGCTCGCCGCACGAATGCGCGCACCGGCAGGCGCACCGTTTTTTTCTGCGTACTCAAGCAGACGGCGTCGCAAGTGACTTGCGATAAAAATATGGGTGACGCGCGCTTGGGGATCGGAAACGAGACTTTGAATAAAGGTCCAAGTTTTGGCTTCATCAAAGAATGCCCCCTTCCAGTGAGCTGCAGCGCCGTCCTCGCGAAACTGCGTAAGTGCATCCGGAATCAATGTCTTGCCGTTGCGATTGCGCGCATAGAAAGCGATATCGGCATCGCGACCGCTCTCATGTGACCGATGACGATCGATTTCGCCTCCGCCCGATCGAGAGAGATGCCCAATCGACGCAACCGAATCGGGGTACTTTGCGCGCACGGATCGCGCCGCACGGTCAATCGCCTGAACCAATGGTTCCACACCCCAGCGGACGTCACCTGATGCATGACTCGGCAAGACGCGCAGGTAAGGGGCTTCCTCAAGGTGAGAGCCGCCCATCAACTTGCCCTCGGTTGGCGATCCCACACTCTTGCCGAACCGAAGCGCCGCTGCCGGACGCGCCGCAGAAGCAACGTGTCGCCTTGGATCGGCGCTACCTGCTCGCGGTGTGACGAGCGAGAGCGCGATTGCCGCACCCAGGATCATAAGCCGCGAAGCGACGGTCATCACCTGACCGCAGCATAGTGGACCAAAAGTGGGCAACTTTTGCGACCGCTCAACAACCAGCAGCTTCCTAGAGGCGGGTGACCTTGGTACGGTCTCGGCCATGAACAAGGTGATGGCTTCAGCCCTCGAGGCTTGCCGCGACATCGGGAGCGGGGCAACGGTCCTCGCCGGTGGGTTCGGTTTGTGCGGCATTCCTGAGCATTGCATCGCTGCCTTGCGCGAGCTTGGGCCCACAGGTCTCACGGTCGTGAGCAACAACTGCGGCGTCGACGACTTTGGCCTCGGCATCCTTTTGCGCAACCGTCAGATTACAAAAATGATCTCGAGCTACGTCGGCGAGAACAAGGAATTCGAGCGGCAATACCTCTCGGGCGAGCTCGAAGTTGAGCTCTGCCCACAAGGCACGCTCGCAGAACGCTTGCGCGCAGGCGGTGCAGGCATCCCTGCGTTCTACACGCCAACCGGCGCCGGCACGGTTGTGAGCGATGGCGGCATGCCACTCAAGTACGGGCCCGACGGAAAAGTGGCCAAGGCATCAGAGAAGAAAGAGACCCGCGAATTTCAGGGTCGCAACTACGTTCTCGAGCCTGCAATCACCGGCGACTTCGCGATCGTGAAAGCGTGGAAGGCCGATCGATTCGGCAACTTGGTTTACCGACACACCGCAATGAACTTCAACCCAATGATGGCAACAGCAGGGCGAATCACCATCGCTGAAGTCGAAGAAGTTGTCGAAGTTGGTGAGCTTGATCCCAACCACATTCACACGCCAGGAATCTTCGTGGCGCGCGTTGTCAAAGGGCAACAATACGAAAAGCGCATCGAGCGCCGCACCACGAGGAAGGGGTAACGCGCATGGCACTCTCACGCGAACAAGTCGCTCAACGGGCCGCACAAGAACTGCGTGACGGCTTCTATGTCAACCTTGGCATCGGCATGCCGACGCTTGTCGCGAACTACATTCCCAAAGGTGTCGAGGTCGTTCTCCAAAGCGAGAACGGTCTCCTCGGCATCGGCCCCTACCCGAGCGACACAGAGGTCGACGCCGACCTCATCAACGCGGGAAAAGAAACCGTCACGATGCTTGACGGTTCTGCATTTTTCTCAAGCGCCGAGAGCTTTGCGATGATTCGTGGCGGGCACATCGATCTCGCGATCCTGGGCGCAATGCAAGTGTCCGAGAGAGGTGACCTCGCCAACTGGATGATCCCCGGCAAGATGGTCAAAGGCATGGGTGGCGCGATGGATCTTGTCGCGAGCGCAAAACGTGTCGTCGTCATTATGGAGCACGCCGCCAAAGACGGAGCGCCGAAGATCTTGCGCGAGTGCAACCTGCCACTCACCGGCAAGCGCGTCGTCCATCGAATCATCACAGAACTCGCCACAATAGATGTTGGCAACGACGGCCTCACGCTCGTTGAGGTTGCGCCTGGCGTCTCGGTTGCGGACGTCGTCAACGTGACGGAGCCAAAATTGATCGTCGGAAGTCAGGTTTCGGAGATGCGCTTTTCTTGAGCGCCGCAATGAACCCCAATCCCTTCAAAAATTGTGGTGGCTGTGGTGCCATATTGGTCGCCACGCAATTCGCTTACGGTGTGTGCCCCGAGTGCGATCACCATCACGCGATCGACCACAAAACGTGGCGCGCGCTCCTCCTCGATGAAGGAACGTTCGCGCCATGCGACGAAACGCTCACCACCACCGATCCGCTCACTTTCGTTGACGATCAACCCTACGCAAAGAGGCTTGCAAACTCTCAAGCCAAGACCGGCTTGCGAGACGCCGTCGTGAGCGGGCGAGCTCGCATCGACGGCCTGCGTGTCATCTACACGGCCTTCGCCTTCGAATTTATGGGTGGCTCAATGGGTAGCGTCGTCGGCGAGGTAATCGCCCGCGCGTTCGAGCACGCCATCGCCGATTCGTCACCCATCGTGTTACTTTCCGCAAGCGGCGGAGCGCGCATGCAAGAGGGCATCCTTAGCCTCATGCAGATGGCCAAAACCGTGGCCGCTCGAGAAAAACTCCGCGATGCGCGTCTTCCGTTTATCAGCGTTATGCGGCACGCCACGACAGGTGGCGTAGCAGCCAGTTTTGCATTCCTCGGCGACATTAACCTCGCCGAGCCGAGGGCGCTCATCGGCTTTGCGGGCCCGCGCGTCATCGAACAAACGATCGGCCAAACGCTCCCCGAAGGGTTTCAGCGCAGCGAGTTCCTTCTCGAGCACGGCACGGTCGATCGCATCGTCCACCGTCACAAGCTCAAGGGCGAAATCGCAACGATCCTCCGCCTTCTGTCGCGATGACAGACTTGCGGAGCGTTCTCGAAAAGCTCTACGAGCGCGTGCCTCTCGGGATGCGCCTCGGCCTCGAACCCATGGCAGCGGCGTGTGAGCGATTCGGCCATCCCGAGCGGTCGTACCAAGTGGTGCACGTTGCGGGAACAAACGGAAAGGGCTCTGTCAGTGCAATGACCGAGCGCATCCTCCGTGAAGCGGGACATCGCACCGGACTTTATACGTCACCTCATTTGTTACAATTTGCCGAACGAATTCAAATTTTAGGCAATCAAATTGACGATGATGCGCTTGTCAGTATTCTTGACGAAATACTCACACGCGAACCTGATTTGTCATTTTTTGAAGTTGCTACGCTTGCCGCGTTCCTGGCATTTCGCGAGGCGAAGTGCGATCGCGTCGTCCTCGAAGTGGGGCTCGGCGGAAGGCTTGACGCGACGAACGTAATCCCAGTACCGCGCGTCGCCGCAATCACAAAAATCGCGCTCGATCACACTGATCGGCTCGGCAATACAGTGTCCGAAATTGCCAACGAGAAGGCCGGCATCGTCAAAAAGGGAGCCCGCGTCGTTGTTGGCGAAGCACACCCAGACGTCAGGCGCGTGCTCGAACGGGTCGCTGCGGAGCGTGCCGCGACACTCATCGAAGGCGTGACCGAGAAATCGCAGCGCGAGGTGAGCGCCCTCAATCTCGGCCTGAAGGGCGTGCATCAACAGCTCAACGCCGCAATCGCTTGGACCATCGGTGAGGAACTCAGCATTCCACCAGACGCGCGACGTGCAGCCCTCTGCAACGTACGTTGGCCAGGACGATGCGAGCAATTGGTAATTGATAGCGTTACCTTTATCCTCGACGGCGCGCACAATCCAGACGGGGCTCAAGCGCTCGCGACATTCGTGGCGACCTTGGGCAAAGGTCCCAATGAACTGGCGCTGGTCTTTGGTGCCCTCGCAGACAAAGCGTGGGGTGAGATCCTGGACACGATTGCGCCGCTTTCGTGTCACCGATTTTACGTCGCACCGCAGGGCCGCGCCGCCGCAGCGCCCGCCGATTTGGCGGCGCGTTGGCCAGGCGCCATGACACATGGCCTCACAAGCGCCCTTGCGCTGGCAAGGGAGAAAGCGCGATACGTATTGATTTCGGGGTCACTTCACCTGGTCGGGGAAGCACGAAGCGCGCTTCTCGACCTACCACGCGATCCGCCGGTTGCTCTTTAGGCACCTCAAGCGAGATAATCGCGCGCCCGGAGGGAGACGGAGAGCATGCCCAGCTTTGACATCGTTTCAAAAGTACAGAGCCACGAAGTCGACAATGCTTTCCAGCAAGCGCAAAAAGAAATTGGCCAGCGGTTCGATTTCAAGGACACCGACACCGAACTCGAACAGAACAAGGACGGCGTCCTATTTCGCTCGAGCAGCGAAGAACGCGTCAAAGCAGCGCTCACCGTCTTCCAAGAAAAGTGCATCAAGCGAAAGGTGTCGCTCAAGTTTCTTGACGTTGGCAAACCCGAGCCAACGCCAAAGGGTGGCGCCAAGATTTTGGTAAAGATCAAAGACGGAATCGAAACCGAAAAAGCCAAGGCCATCGTTCTGCACATTAAGGAAGCGAAACTCAAGGTGCAGAGCTCCATCCACGAAGCAAGCGTTCGCGTCAGCGGCAAGAACAAGGACGACTTGCAGACCGCCATCCAGTCCGTAAAGGCCAATGATTTTGGCCTGGAATTGCAGTTCGTCAACTTTCGAGACTAATGATGAC
>JAHFDZ010000386.1 GCA_023248745.1 Myxococcales bacterium
GGTGCCCATCGTGCAACGGGCGCATGAAGCTGCTGGCGATCGTCACCGACCCCACGAGCGTAAGACGCTATGTCAAGAGTGTTGACGAAGCAGTCGAGCCTCCTCCTCCGTCGAGGATCGCGAAGCGCGTCGCGAGAGCGCCACCAAGGGGGCCGCCGTTTTGGCGGAGCACCGTGCTTCGCAGGCTCAAACTCGGCGTCGCGTAACTGGCGCCGCTTTGGGAGACGTGTGTCCGATCGGTGGAAATCGCTACGCTGGGGTGCACAAACTGGCGTTCGAGCTCGGTCTAAGGCTCGCGTTCGACGTGCGAAAGGTGCCTTCGAGCCGGGCTTGGGTGCCGGTGACGCGTTCGCTTTCAGGGCTCTTGGTGGCCGGACCCTGCTTCTTTTTCCTACGCGCTTCGAAAAGTTAGGCTCAAGGGATTGAAGGAAGCGATGGGCTGCATTGGCCCTACCCCGTCGTTCTTATCTGCTTGCGTGGGGCGGATCGCTACCGACGATAGGAAGACGGATCGCAAACGTGGTCCCGGAGCCGACCTGTGCGTCGACGGCGAGCTGCCCGCCGTGCTTTTCGACGATCACGCTTCGGGCGATCGCGAGTCCCTGGCCTGTCCCTTTGCCGACAGCCTTCGTCGTGAAAAAAGGATCGAAAATTTTCGCGCGGATCGCGTCAGAGATGCCACCCCCCGTATCGGAAATAGCGATGCACACGTCGTTGCCTTCGACGAAAGTGCGAATGGAGATGCGCCCCCTCTTGTCAGTGCCGCTTACAACATCGCCGATGGCGTGCGCGGCGTTCACGATGATGTTGAGAATCGCCTGATTGAGGTCCCCACCGTGGCAGAGAACGGGCGGGATGTTTCCGTAGTCGGTCTCGATATCCGCGACGTATTTGTACTCGTTGCGCGCGATGGCGAGTGTGCTCACAATGGCTCGGTTCAGATCAATCGCTGCCTTCTCTTTCTGATCGGGATGAGCAAACTCTTTCATCGCCCGAACGATTGTGGCGACCCTGTTGAGGCCCTCAAGCGAACGGTCGATGGCCTTCGGCAGTTCTTCGCGCAGGTAGGCGAGATCGATTTCGTTTTCGGTATTTGCGATATCGGCGGATCGTTCGTTTGGCGTTTGCGCGTTGCTGTCGCGCACGAACGACTGATATTTTTCGACGAGTCCGTCCAAATCCTTGATGGCATCTCGAAGGAAATAGACGCTGTCGCTCACGAACTGAATCGGCGTGTTGATCTCGTGGGCCACACCCGACGCGAGCCGACCCACCGCTTCAAGTTTCTGAGCTTGTTGGAGGTCCGCCTCCAGTTGGCGCGTCACTGTCACGTCGCGCACGAAGAGAACAATGGGGGCGGCGTGGTTCCCGCCTGCTCCCGGGGTTCCTTGCGCAGCCGCGCATTCTGCCAAAAAGTCGCCACTGGCCACGGTGGTCAAGGTCAACTGCAGGGGTTCACGTGTGGCCACATTCTGACCTTCGAAGCACCGCGCGAACCACAATTTGAACCTTTGCTGGTTGCGGGCGTCACCGACAAATTCTGCAAAGGAACGACCGCGACTCTCTTCAGAGAAGCCGAACAACCTTTCCGCCGACGCGTTCCAATATTGAAGGCGCAACTGGTCGTCGACACAAATGATGGCGTCGTACGCAACATCCATCATCATTCGCGCTCTCTCCTCGCTCCCGCGCGCCTCCGCCTCCGCGTCTCTGAGCTTGTCTTGCTCCGCACGAAGGTCTCTGGATTGCTCCGCAACAACCTGTTCCTGGACCTCTAAGAGCTCCTCGAGGCACGCGAGTTGCGCCCGGAGTGCGTGCATGTCCCCATCAGAACTCACGCGAAGACCCTACCTGATACGCGAAGGACCGCCGTCCGGAGATTGAGAGCGAGCGGCTTGAACAGGGGAGCGACAGCGGCAGGAATGGTGCACTTCGAAAACAAGATCACGGCGAAAATCTCTCCCGTGGGGAGGACGCCTCCCACACCGAGCACAGAGCGAACACCGTAGGGCACCACGAATTGTTCCTGCGCGGGCACGATGGGGCTTCCGATAGCGTCCTCGACGTGGAAGACGTTGAACGTGCCATTCGCGTGTTCGAGGAAGAGTTCGGGCCGCGGCTCAACCAGCTCTTCCAACCCTATTCCGAGCTGGTGAGCAAGGGCGGTGACCATCGGTGCCCCCGCAACGAAGTCCCTGCTACGAAGCGGTATGGATTGGTGTCCGCGCGACGTCTGGCGCTGGTTCCAGTCCGAATGGTCCCCCGTAGTGCCCAAAAGGGTCAAGCATGTGAGTGATCCCCACGGTGCCTCAGGTTGCAGCATGCGAGCGGCCGATTCCTGAAGGTCGGGTGGCAGGCCTTCGTACGCGTGCGTCTTGAAAAAGCGCGCAAGGGCAAGTGCGGGGCGCCCTTCGCGATCCGCGAGGTTTCCGTAGAGGTACTGCGAGACCGCATGTCCAAGTGCCTCCATGGACGCGTATTCGGTCCCAAGGCGACGCAGCGCTGCCCCCAATTCGACCATGTCGCCAAGACCGAAGTTCTCTAGTTCCCACATGACATGTCTCCTAAATGAGTTCGAACGAAAAACCGGCAACCCGTGGCTCACCTGCTTCTCGTCGTCCACAACCAACCACCACGACGGCCGCTGACCGCGGCAGTTCAGATTCGTCATCGACCACGGAAATCTGTTTCATGTTGCCCCCGCATCCGGCCTCGGTCCGCTGTCGATTGGGAGACGGATCGCGAGACGTCACCGCCTTTCCCTCGGGCCCACCCGAACATTCACTTTCACGTTCCCTTTCACAGGGAACTTCCGAATTCGTTCAAGAAGGCCTTCAGTCACTTCATAGCCGCGCGAAAGAACGAGTGCGCCCGTTTCCGTTTTTACATCCTCGGCAAACGTCATCCCCTCAATCACGGAACTCAAGGGGATCTCTCGCACTTCGTACCGTTGGGCGTTGCTCCCTCGAAGCGCTGCAAACCCGTCGAGGAGCCGTGGATCATAAAAACCTTCGCGCCCGCGCATCGTGTCGAGCGCAACAGAGACCTCGTTTCCCTGTGTCTCCAGCATGTCAAAGTCGGACGCAATTTTCAGGACACGTGCCCCGATCGGGATGCTCTCCTCACGGAGGCGGTTCGGGGGCGGCCCCGTTCCGTCGAAACGCTTGGTCTGATTGACCAGGAAAGCGCGAACGACTTCCAACCGCGGGATGTGCGCGAGAAGACCATCCGCGATTGCCGGAAGGCGGTCCGCTCCGAGTTGCTCGTCCGGTGCGAGCGGTCGACCGTGGTACAGCTTGTCGACCGTGGCTTGCGGCAGCGTGACGCAGCCAATTTGCGAAAGCATGGCAGAAACTTCGATCTGCCAGACTTCGTTGATCTCCATGGCTTTCGCCAATTCGGTCGCATAGTTCTTGATGCGCGTTGCACGTCCGAACGCCATGGGATTGGTAAGCGACAGCACATCGGTAAGCATCTTGACGCTCCCGCGAAGCGTTTGTTCGAGGAGCACGCGTTCGGCCGTAATCAGGCGGTGCTGTTCGGTGGCCGCTTCGAATGCGCCGAGCAAGCGGTCAGGCGGACAGGGCTTGGTGAGGAAGCGGAAGATCTGTCCCTCGTTCACGGCGGCGATGGCGCTGTCGATGTCCGTCTGACCAGTGAGAAGCATGCGGACTGCATCGGGAGCCACCTGACGCACGCGACTGAGAAATGCCGCGCCATCCATGCCGGGCATGCGCATGTCGGAGACCACGACGGTCGTCCCCAAGTTCTTCTCAAGCGCTTCAAGACCCGCGGCGCCTCCAACCGCCGTGGTCACGGCGTACTTGCGACCGAGGTGCAGCGCGATCCCCTCGAGCAGATTGGGCTCGTCATCGACGCAGAGGATCGGGATGCGAATTTTCGGGTCCACGTTCACTCCCGTCTTCGTCGCTCGGAATCTCGGGTCGACTCTCGGCTCATCTCGCGAATGAGATCCTCGATACTCTGGTCCGCGACTTCCAATGCAATCGAGCCATCGTCCGTTTTTTCAACGTGCGTGATTCCTGGATGCTCAAGTTCGAGTTCCTCAAGCAGCGACCGTTGCCGCTTGGCTGTCCCCAGAAGGCGCGAGCTCTCTCGCATCAGAGACTTCATCGCCAGCGCGTCGCGAATGGTATGTGCAAGCTGCACGGGATTGCAGGGCTTGGTGAAAAACCGATAGATCTCCCCCTCGTTGATGGCTCGAATCGTCGCCTCGAGGCTCGCCTGTCCGGTGAGCATGATCCGAATCGTCTCCGGATGGCGCGCGCGAACGATGCCCAGGAACTCGGACTTCCTGTAGGACTTCAAGTCGGTAAAGGAAGAAAGAGCTGTTTTTTCTTCAACAAGGCGCAAAGCACGTTGAGCAAGTGATCCCCGATGCGGCGGATGGCAGCGGCATGAGCAA
>JAHFDZ010000387.1 GCA_023248745.1 Myxococcales bacterium
GGCCGCTTCCCCCCCGGTGGACGTGTGTCCGATGCTCAAAATTGGGCGTGAAGTGCCTCGGTGGCTGGGGCTCGACCCTGGGTTCAACGGCTCAATAGGCTGCCCGAGCCGACCGAAAGTACCCTTGGCCCAGCTGTTCGCGTCGAGCCTGCTGGCTGGAAGGGGGCTTCTTTTGCCTACGCGCCCGGTGATGACAATCACCTCACTCGAGCCGTTTCGGTGCTTCAGTTCGCGAAGCAGCTCGACACCACTCATGTCAGGCAGTTTGATGTCGACGATCAGGACATCGTAAACGTCGGCCGCAACAAGCGCCTCGGCCCCCGTTGCGGTTCGCTTTACGTCCGCCTTCGCGCCCTCGAAGGCCGCATTTGAAAGCACTCCGCAAAGAGAGGCCGCAAGATCGTCGTGATCGTCAACGACGAGTACGCGTGGGATGTGGCGGACGCGCTTGGCTGGGGGAAGAGAACCAACGCTCATTCTGCTACTTCCAAAGGAAGCTTCGCGTCCGCTGTCCATTCGAACAACGATCCATCGTACACTGCGACGTCCTCAACCCCCAGGATCGCGAGTGCAAGCGCGTCGCCACACGCAGCAATGCCCCCTCCGCAATAAGTCACCACACGCGATCGATCAAGTGCTCCAGTCGAAGCAAAGATCGCGCGAAGATCTTCCGGCGGAAGAAATGCACGCGTGGTTTCGTCTACGAGACTTGTAGCAGGCACATTGACGCTCGTCGGTATTCGACCCGGCCGTCCGTAGCGTGTTTTCCTGCCCGCGTGCTCCTCGGCGCTTAGTGCATTGATCAAGCAACACTGGGCATCGCCAATCGAGGATAGAACGTCTTCCTTGCTCGCAACGAGTGCATGTCGCATCTCAGGAAAGAAGGACGCTGAAGCAGTCACGACTTCCTCGGTGGATAGCGCGTACCCATCGAGCTTCCATTTGTGCAAACCACCGCTCAAAACGGCAACGTCATCGAAGCCAAAAACGCGGAGCATCCACCACACGCGCGCGGCCCAAATGCTTGCCCACTTGTCTCGGCACGCATCATAGACAACGACGCGCTTGCCATGATCAATCCCGCATCGTGACATCACCGCCGCAAATTGTGATGGGCTTGGAAGCGCAAACGGGAACGGCTGACTAACGTCGGACAACTCTTGTTTCAAATCAACGAACACACTTCCTGGGATGTGACCAAGCTTCCAAATGTCACCGGCAGTGTTCACAATGTCGCCATTCGAGTTGACCTCGAGCGCCACCGAGCAATCCAGAATTCGCAAGTGGGGCTCATCGAAAGCCGTCGCAAGCCAGTCCGTCGTTACGAGATTGCGCAAAAACATGATGCTGAAGTGCCTCGGTGGCTGGGGCTCGACCCTGGGTTCAACGGCTCAATAGCCTGCCCGAGCCGACCGAAAGTACCCTTGGCCCAGCTGTTCGCGTCGAGCTTGCTGGCTGGAAGGGGCTTCTTTATGCGTCGTACGTGCTCAAATCTCCACACCTCCCCAGGTGTCTCCGAGCATGGTTGATTGGCTTCGCCGCGCATGATGAATGGTTCTCCTTCCCAGGTCCCACAAAGTCGAAAGTCGTGAGTGCCGATCCGAGGTACCGGAGGGCCTCGTCGGTGAAGCTCGTTTTTTTTGGGCTGCATCGGGATGCGCAGCATCATAGTCAATAAGCTTAACAAATTCTGCGACGCTCGCTTGATGCCGCTCTTGCTTAGAGAGAGTCCAAGCATATTTGTAGAGGGCTACGCCGTAGATTTTCGAAACGTGACCTCTCATCGCGTGCCTGTACGCGACGGCCGCCCGGTTTAGACCCCAAATCGGATGCGGGTCGCTCGGCACAATGCCGCTTCCGACATCGTCTAGTGTCTCCCACTCACCAATGCGAAACCACACTTCGGCGAGCAATTTTTCATTCAGTGTGAGCCCTTCCGAGTTGAGCAGCGGCGCACAATCAGCGGGTATGGGTTGATAAACGTCACATCAAGCGATCCTTTTTTCAGCGACTGGGGCGTCGGATACTTTCGCCACCCGGTCCGATAGGCCTCCGTATTGTCGCCCGGCAAGGGTTCCACGCGATCATGTTTTGAGTCGCTTGCATCGCCTCTGGGCGGATAGGCAAAGTGATTGCGACACACGAGCGCACGCCACACTTGCTGCGCTTCCGGCTGTCGGTTCGCATCATTGAATGCGTGGCCCAGAAAATAATAGACGTGCGGCATCTGCGGTAGGTCGGAAATTGTCGCGCGATGCGTCGATAGATCGCGAGCGCCTTGGGTGACGTTTCGCCGGTCTTCTCGTTCCGCGATTGGTCATCGTAAAGAACCCGCGAGTCTGAGCAGCGCGTCGGCGATTACCCCTGGCTCAGCTGCACCTTCATGGCGCGGAACGAACGCCTCGAGCTTTTCGGTCGCAACCGCAAGGTTCGTTTCCTCTTTGGGCAGGATCGCAGACGGTAGCTTCGGGCGTCGCACGACAGAGGGCGAACACGCCATGCACACGCAAAGTGGAAAGAGAGCCAAAGGCAAGTGCCGCATCGGTAAAGAAACATAGCGATACTCGCTGCAAGCGCGGTCCCCTTTTTGCGTCATTCTCTGACAAAATGCTGGCCATCATGAGTACCGGGCGACCCGAAGCTGCTCATGCGGGGAGGGGATCACGCGTCGCCACTGGTTGTTGACGCGGAACTTGCTGGATCACCGAGCGAAGTTCCCCTCTAACTTGCGCTTGTACATCTGGCACGGGCCATCTTCATAGCCACGGAGCTTGCGCGGTTGGTGCGCCGTGCGTTGCGCCACACACGCCTCTCGTGAAGGTGCGCACGATGGGGAATGACTGATGAACGTGCGTGCAAAGCATCGTTCGGAGGCGGGCGTTGGCGGGCAATCATTGGCCGATTGCCCCCATTGCTCGAAGCACCAAGAGGTTGGAACATGCTTTCGCGCTTTGACGACTCTTGTCACTACGTCGGCAAGCGGCGCGCACCTCGAGACAACAAACGGCCCTTCAGAAAATCGCGAGAGCGCGATCTCGCAGCCCGCGCCCGGGTGACTGCACTCAATACGGACTCGTGGGTCGGTCCCACCAGCGTAGGTCAACGTGGCGAAGCAAATTTGACTGAGCTCGCCTGCAAGGTCAGCGACCGGCGGCATGAGCTCGATCGTGTTGGCAGAGTAGTCGGGCATCGCGCACGCTCGGAATCCGCGGCCGTTCGCGTGCAGCGCCTCGCAATTTTCGAAGCCGCTAAAACACCAAGGTTGAGCGATGCCTTGACACTCATCGGACGGGCATCCCTTCGGATACAGTGCGCTCTGAGTAGTGCACCAGACCCCGTTCTCGCGCGCAGACTCTTCGCGCGAAATTGCGGCGGGCTTGGGAACAGGGTGCGACGTCACTACCGGTACGATCGCCTGACGTGAACCGGTCTCGACGGCGTTGCAACTCGCAATGGCGATCAGAAGGAAGAACGCGAGACGCATGCGGCTTAGACGCGGCAACTGACGAAAAGGTTCGCTTTTGCAAACCATGGTCGGCCAGCGCAACGCATTGATGATGCCATCGAAACAACAATTCTCTGACAAAACACTGGGCATCATGAGTACCGCGCGACCCGAAGCTGACCTCAACAAACCCTACGAACCAGCCGCTGTGGAAGAGCGCTGGTACACCTTCTGGGAGAGCAACGGCGTCTTCGATGCTTCGACCGACGAAGCCGACAAGCGCCCGGCCTATGTCATCCCAATGCCACCGCCAAATGTAACTGGCTCGTTGCATATGGGGCACGCGTTCTTCTGCACGCTCGAAGATGCGCTTGACCGCTATCACCGATGGACGGCAAGAACACGTTGTGGCAGCCCGGTATGGATCACGCCGGCATCGCCACGCAAACGGTGGTTGAGCGTCAACAGCAGCGCGAGGGCAAGACGCGTCACGATCTGGGTCGCGCGGCGTTCATCGATCGGGTGTGGAAGTGGAAAGCCGAGAGCGGCGGTCGCATTCAAATGCAACAGCGCGTGATGGGCGTTTCGGCTGACTGGAAGCGCTCCAAGTTCACGATGGACGAAGACATGAGCGTCGCTGTCACCGAAGCGTTCGTTCGCCTCTACGAACAAGGACTCATCTATCGCGCGACGCGCCTCATTAACTGGTGTCCAGAGTGCCAGACAGCCCTCTCCGATCTTGAAGTCGACAACGAAGAAGGCGCCAACGGTGAACTCTTTGAGTTCGCATACAAAGTGAGCGGCACGGGCGAAGAGATTATCGTTGCGACGACACGTCCTGAGACGATACTCGGCGACACGGCAGTGGCGGTGCATCCCGATGATCCCCGATACACGCATCTACACGGCAAGTTTCTTGACCATCCGTTTGTCGACCGAAGGATACCGATCATCA
>JAHFDZ010000388.1 GCA_023248745.1 Myxococcales bacterium
TTGACGCGCACATCGTCTAACGCGTGTTCGAACTGTGTCTTCCCGACGCCGAGCGCCACGGTGCCGTACATGTGAATGAGGCGACGGTAGGCATCGAGCGCAAAGCGACGATTCTTCGTTCGCTTCGCGAGGCCTTCGACGGTCTTGGACGTAAGCCCCAAGTTCAGAATCGTGTCCATCATCCCCGGCATCGACGCTCGGGCACCTGAGCGAACACTCACGAGGAGTGGATTGGCAACGTCGCCAAACGTGGAGCCGCTTGCTTCTTCGACGCGGGCGAGCGACTTCTCGATCTCTGCCTTCAGTTCGTTTGGCAACTGACCATGTTGCAAAAAGGCTAAACAGCCTTCGGTGCTGATGGTGAGTCCTGCGGGTACGGGCAAACTAAGGCGCGTCATCTCGGCGAGCCCCGCGCCTTTCCCGCCAAGCAAATCGCGACGTGCTGGATCGCCCTCCGCCACACCACGCCCAAAGAAGAAAACCCGTTGGCTCATGGGGTGCGATGGTATCAGCGCACGGTCGCGATCGGACGCAATTACAACCGCGAGAAATCCGCGATCTTCCGCAGGCACAACGCCCCATACGACAACACTTCCAGGCGCTTGCCGGTGAACGAATCGTTCGGATCGTTGACCAATGTGCCTTCAAAAATCGTGTCGAGGCCTGTCGCCATTGTCTCGGCGAACGCCAGTGCAGCACGCACTTGCGCTTCTGTTTGAAGGCTCGCCGTGGCCGACGCTGCGCCGCTCACAAGCGTGACAATCGCTTTGTCGTCCTTTGCCGAACCTTCGAACGCACCGGCAAGATGCATCACCGGCTTCGCCTCTTTGCTGATGCCGAGTAGTCGCTTCGAGACCAGCTTCGCCTTTTCGAGCCAAGCGGCCTTTCCAGTCACCGCTTCGTTGAGCACGCGCGCACGCACCATCGCGTCGGCTGGATAGTCAACATTCTTACCTTGCTCAGCAAGCGTTGCGTCCGCTACCGCGCTAGACGTCGCACTCGCAAGCAAGCCACGAAGTCGCTCTTCGGCAAAGTTGCCAAGCTTGACCTGCAACTCGCCAAGATCGAGGTCCCTCTTCACCTGGGCTACGTCGTAAATTTTGTAACTCGCATCGAACAATTGCGAGAGCGACAACGACGCAAACACCTCATGCTTCGCGCTGCCCTCGATGAGCGTTCGCAGCACGGCGATGCACGCACGCCGCAGGGCGTAAGGATCCGCCGCACCCGTCGGAGCAAGCCCAACGGCAAAGCACCCAACGAGCGTGTCGATTCGATCGGCAAGCGCCACAACCATCGAAACAACGTCAGCCGCGATTTCGTCACTCGCGCCGATCGGTTTGTAGTGATCACGCACGGCGTTCGCGAGCTGCGCGTCCTTGCCGGCATGGAGCGCGTACGCTCTGCCCATGTGTCCCTGCAGTTCGGGAAACTCACCGACCATGAGGGATACGAGATCAAACTTGCACAGGCGCGCGCCATCGGTCGTCAGCAAGGCGGTATCGGCATCGAGCTTGAGCATCGCGCCAATCTCACCGGCGAGCGTCGCCATGCGTTCTGTCTTCTGTTTCACCGATCCGAGGCGATTGTGAAACACAATGCCCGCGAGCTTTTCGATACGGTCATCAATCTTGACCTTTCGATCTTCGTCGTAAAAGAACTTCGCGTCCGCAAGGCGAGCGCGCATCACGCGATCGTTACCCTGCGCAATTAAGTCCGGCCTGTTCGCGGTGTTGACGACGGTGACGTAACTTGGCAAAAGCGTGTCTTCGTCCTTTTCGACACAGAAATACCGCTGATGCCCGCGTGCAACCGCTCGAATCACCGCAGCTGGCAAGTCGAGAAATTGAGGCTCATACGAGCCAACGACCACGTGAGGCTCCTCGACAAGCGAAGCATTCTCGGCCACCAAAAATTCTTCCTTATCGTACGTTCCGCCGGCCTTCGTCGCAGCCTCGGCGACACGTTCCATCATGACGCGCGCACGCTCGTCGCGATCGACAAGCACGTGCTTTTCGCGCAGCACCTTGACGTAGTCACTCGGACTCGTCACTTCAAACGTACCTGGCGCAAGAAAACGATGACCGTACGTTGTGCGGCTCGATCGCGCGCCCGCAAATGCAAAATCGATCACCTCTTGTCCGTAAAGAGCCACAAGCCATCTCACCGGGCGACCAAACGCGGTATCGAAACTCGCCCATCGCATCGACTTGCGAAACGGAATCTTGCCGCACACTTCCGTCAGCGCATCTCCAAAGAACTCACGTGAGACGCGACCTTTCTCAGCGCGCCGGCCAACCAAATAGCGACCCGCTTTTTGTTTGCCGCTCGCAGCCTTTTCGATCACTTGCAGTTGCGAAACAGGCACACCTAACTTCTGCGCAAACGCTTCGGCGGCCTTCGTCGGCGATCCATCCTTGTAGGCCGCCGTTTCCGGTGGGCCGATCAACTCTTCGTCGAGGTCGTCCTGCTTGTCGGCGACGTCCTCAATAATCACCGCAAGACGCCTTGGCGTGCCGAGTGCTCTGACCGCTCCGTGCCTAATTCGCCTTTGAACAAGTGCATCGGCGCAGAGCGCAGGCAAAGCCGCGAGTGCAGCATCGACATACGATGATGGCAGTTCTTCAACACCGATTTCGAGCAGGAGAGGCTGAGCGGGCATGCCGACGAGGCTATTACACCGCACCGTCATACGCTAAGGCGATCGCGCGCCCTCGACCGTTGCCGCGATGTCGCAGTCGACCTCGTTCGTCGACAGGTTCAACTCGAGCTTCCCTTTCAGGCGACCTCCGGCAAGCGATCCCGTGAGGTATGCACTCATTTTTCCTCCGGCAACCGTCTTAACCTCGCCGACAGAAAACGCGCCTCGTGTGTCGACACCACCACCGAGACGAAACGTCGTGCCGTATTCGAAGGCGACAGACAGGGTGCCGTCGCGTTGTTCGACAGAAGCCGTTGCCTCCGAATGCATGAGCCAAATGGGCCCCGAGCGACAGACGTACGCGGTACGCGTGATGGTCAACGGATAGCGTCCGCTGTGCTCAGCCCCCACGGCATCGCCCGGGACGAGATTCGCAATCTCTTGCGCGATCGTCGAACCACCGCAGCCCAAGGGCGCTGCAAGGCAGACAAGAACGGCAAGACCAAACGCTCGTTGAATCATGGGTTCCTCAACTTGCGCAGCCAAGCGTGACATGGCGTCAACTTGCAGGCAAATCGCACTCTGGAGCGGCGAATTAGTCAATATTATTGACCATATATTCGGACACTTCCCTCACCCGCCACACTTCGCGCTACGGTAGCCGTCGTGGCGCGCGAAAAGACCAACGCAGAACCAGAACGCGCGTTCTCGGCAACGCTTCAAGGCGACGATCCGCAGTTCGATCGAACGTTACGTCCACGGTCCTTCGGCGACTACATCGGGCAGGCGAAACACAAAGAGAACCTTGAAGTGTTCGTCGAAGCGTCGAAGCGCCGTGGCGATCCGCTCGATCATCTTCTCCTCTGCGGTCCACCAGGGCTCGGCAAGACAACGCTCGCGCACATCTTAGCCGCCGAGCGCGGGGTGCAGCTGCACACAACAAGCGGCCCGGTCATCGAGCACAAGGGAGCCCTCTTTTCCCTCCTCACGACCAAGCTCCAGGCCAACGACATCCTCTTTATCGATGAGATCCATCGCCTCAGCCCCGCCGTCGAAGAGAGTATGTATCCGGCGATGGACGATTTGGTGATCGACGTCGTCACAGGCGATGGGCCCTACGCCAACTCGATCCAAATTCCGCTTCAGCCCTTCACGCTCATCGGTGCGACCACGCGCACGGGCCTGCTCACAGCGCCACTTTTTTCACGTTTTGGGCACGTGCTTCGCCTCGATTTTTACGACGTCAAGGATCTTGCCCGTATCGTTTCCCGTAGCGCCGGCATCCTTGGCGTAGGGATCGATCCAAAAGCTGCCGAAGCGATTGCGGCGCGTTCACGAGGCACGCCGCGCGTTGCCAATCGCCTTTTGCGACGCGTACGCGACTTTGCCGAAGTACTCGGAAGTGGCCACGTCGACGTTGCTATCGTGGAAAAGGCTGCCAATCGTCTCGACATTGACGCGGTCGGACTCGACGAAATGGATCGACGGTACCTTCAAATTATCGTCGAACACTACGACGGCGGCCCCGTAGGCGTTGAAACACTCGCCGCGGCGTTGAGTGAACCTCGCGACACGATCGAGGACGTGTACGAGCCCTATCTTTTGCAACAGGGTTACATCGGACGCACGCCTCGGGGACGCGTTGTGACCAAGCGTGGTTACGAACTCCTGGGGCGCGAAGCTCCATCGGGCGATCCCCAGGCCAATCTGTTTAAGTAGTGCACACACCTGCTTGCATGTTCACGGCCCGAG
>JAHFDZ010000389.1 GCA_023248745.1 Myxococcales bacterium
GATGCATCGTCAGCCAAATTGACCGATCGCGAGACGCGCAAGCTGTGGATGTTAAAGGACCTTGTTGCGCTTGATCTGAGCAACGCAGTGCTTGCCGAAAAGGGACTTCGCGGCGTGGGACGGCTCGCCAAGCTAAAGCGCCTCAATCTGGAGAGCGCGCATCGAAGCGAAGGCTACCTTGCACATCTCGCGCGGCTCACGAAGCTCGAGTGGCTCAACCTAAGAAGCACTCGAGTGTCCTCGGTGGCACCTCTTGCGGGGTTACCCTTGCGTACGCTGCATATCGACGCGCTGAAGAGCGTTTCTTCGTTCAAAGATCTTCGCACGCTCAGCGTCGCAGAAGCCGAGCCGGAACCGCTCTCCGCACTTGCGCTTCCAGAATTGCGATCGCTCTCTTTGCAAGGAGCCTTGTGCGTCCGAATCCCAAAAGACGGTGGGTATTCCGAGTACAAAGATACGCGCATCGCGAGCATCAACCCGAGCAACTTGCCAAAGCTCGAAACGCTCGATCTCAGCGGAAGATTTCTCGCCTCCAACAACCTCAATGCCGCCGATCTCGCGCACCTCGAGAACTTCGCGCAACTCCGTGATTTGAACCTCGCACGCGCTGTCTTCGAGGAGGGACTCACGGTGATCGACCGGCTTGTTGATTTGAAGCATCTCGATCTTTCGTCCTCGACTCGCGGTCGGGCAAACCCGTATCGGGAAGGGAACTTAGCCCTCACACAAGCCGATTTCCTCGCCGTCGCGAAGCTCACGCATCTCAAGAGCCTCATGCTGCGCGATCTGCCCGTTACCAACCAAGTCGTTGCTGCACTGACCACACTCCAAGATTTGCAAATTCTCGACCTCACGCAAACCGGCATCAACGACGCATGCGTTGACGATCTCGCGAAGTTCAAAAACTTGCGACGGCTCTACGTGGGCGGAGGATATGGCAACGACAGAGGCCTCCTCAGCGCCGCCGCGCGAGAACGACTCACAGCCCTGCTTCCGAACCTCAAAATCAGATCCTAACCAAGCGCCGCACTCGACTGCCTCTGCTTTGCAAATCGTGCATACGCAACAAGCAACACCGCGCAGCCGACACCACAAGCCGCGTACACCAACCACATCGTCAGCGGCGCTCTCGGCCCCTCTTTCGGCAAGTACCTGGCGACAAGCCGTCCAGATACTTGACCACCTATCCAAGCACCAATTCCGCCCGGCACGAACGACAGTCCCATGTAAAGGCCGGCCTTGCCTTCGGGCGCAAACGACGAAATGTAACTGTAGTAGTTCGGCGCAAAGACCATCTCGGCCGTCGCAAACAGCGCACTCGCAAAGAGCGCACCGGCAAGTGTCGGCAACAAACCCATCGTCGCCATCGACAGCGCACCCCCCAACATCGCGATGAGCATCGACGTTGTTGGCAGAAGCCGCTTCGACCATTCGGTAATGCGTCCTTGAAAGAGCGCGATGAGGAGCGGGTTCATCAAGCCGATAATTTCGTATGGTGCGTCTTTCGAAATGTGTCGCTCGAGGTACTTCGGAAACGTGAAGTAGAACTGCTCCATCATGAAGAAGAAGCCCGCCAAGGTCAGGAGCGCTATCGAAAAAACTGGGTCGCGCAACGCCGTGACGTAACCGCGCATCGCAACAACAAAGCTCTCCTTCGGCGCTTCGTTCTTCTGTTCGGGCTCCTTGAACATCCCAATCGTGATGCCGAGGGCGAGAGCCGACGCGACGATCGAGTTGACGATCACGGCACCAAGACTGAACGAACGGCGAACGAAGAACGCGCTCACCTTGCCGAGCACCGAGCCGAGATTGACCATGCGATAGAAGAGCGCGAACCCGGCCTTCCTATCTTCTGCGCTCGTCGTGCGTACAACCGTGCCTGTGATCACAGGCTTCATAAAGCCGCCCGCGATTGCGGTGCCAAGAAGCGGCACCAGCACCCACTCGGGCCGGTGCACAATAGTCAAGGCACTGTACGATGCGATGTAGGTTACGAACGCGATCACCAGCGAGATGCGAAACGTGATGCGGTCTGCAATGAACCCGCAAACGATCGGAGCCATCTAACCGACAAGGCGCATGGTGCCCATTGCGCTACCGGTCTCGACGTCTCCAAGGCCAATCACATTCGTCAGGTACCGCGATAGCCCAACGTACATTCCATAGAACGCGAAACGCTCGAAGAGCTCGATTCCATTGGCAACATAGAGCGTGCGCGACAAGCGTTTGGGTGCGGTCGAGGAGGACACCGGGCGCAGTGTACCCAAAGCGCGCGCTTCGTCTCCGTTCATGATCGACAAGGACCTTAACTATTAAGGCACTTGTCGAACCGTTGACACGAGCGTCAACGAATGGGCATTTGGCAAGCATCTCTTCATCAACCGCGCTGAATTTCGTCCACGGCCCTGCTGGTGCGCGCGTTGCATGGTCGTTCGAACGCGCGGGCCCACGGGCGTGCGCGTTCTCATCACCCACGGAGTTTTTATGCGGACACTCGTTTGTTTTGCGCTCTGCTTCTTTGTCTCCGCCTGCTCATCCTCGTCGAACGTCATTTGCGAAAATGGCGAATGCGTCGACGACAACGGCGTCTGTTCCGAAAGGGCCGGTCGCGAGCTTCTCTACCAAGGCGCGCTTGTCCAAACAGGGGGTACGTTCGACGTCGCGATTGAAGGCCCCGGTATGTTTACATCGCTCGGAATGGACAATGTCGTGCGCTACACGCGCGTCGGCAACTTGCGCTTCGATTCCAAAGGCCACTTGTGCACGGAGCAAGGGTACCCGCTGCTCGGCTACAACGCGGACGCGCAGGGGAAGCTCTCGTCTGAGCTTGGCCAAGTCTCAATCCCTATCGGCCACGACGCAAAGCCGACAGGTCGCGTTCGCATTAGTGCACAACTCGATACGTCAGCCGCAATACCGAACCTCGCGTGGGATCCGCAGTATCCCGACGATGCGTCAAACGTAAGCACATCGATCGCCGTTTACGACGGTCACGGAGGCGAACACAAGTTGACCGTGTACTTCCGCAAGACGGGCGCACTGTCGTGGAAGTACTTCGTGCTCGTCAATGCAGGCGAGTTGGTTTTCGGATCACCCGGGCAGAACGCTGAGATTAGTTCTGGGGAAGTTACCTTTTCCGCGAACGGTGACATGGTCGGCTTCGCGCAGACGACGCCCACGCCCTTCGTGACATTCTTAGGAAGCCAGCAACAAGCCATTGAGATCGGTTCGTACGGTGACGAGTCCTTCGTGCAGCACGCCGAACCATCGCGAACATGGACCGATCAGGACGGCTATTCCGAAGGCGTGTTCAGCAACATCAACATCGGAGCCGGCGGCGAGCTCCGCTGCTACAGTCGCGAAGCTCCTGTCTCGTTCGTCATCGCGCAATTGGTCACAACGCGGTTCCGAGCGGTTCATCGTCTCGAGTGGATCGGCAGCGACACATTCCTGTCCACCCCAGAAGCAGGCGCGGCAAGTATGGGAACTCCGGGCACTGGAGGGCGAGGAAGTCTCTTGCAGGGCAACGTAGAAATAGCGCACACCAAGCGCCTTCCGGCAGGATGCATCCATCGATGAGTGGGCATCCCAATGTCCAATTGTGCTCGCGGGCTTACGGCGCGCGCGAGCGTCGATATTGTCAACAATGTTGACTACAACGAATTCGTAACGATGCGCCACCGACCTTGCTCGAGCCGCAACCGCATCGGTGGCGGCATGCGCCCCGCATTGTGAAAGTCGTGCATGTAAAGCATCACCGAATCTCCTTCGGGCTTGTTGCGCTCGACTTTCACATTGCCCGCAGGGTCGAGGTACCAATTCGCCTGCTTCGCAAATCGTGCCCACGCGTAGCGCTCGATTTGAGCGGTCATATCGGCAGTGGCGTGTTGCGTCGAATGTACGAGCGCGAGGTAGCTCGGAAAGTCGTTGCTCATCGCGGCTTTCACCGCTGCGAGCACAGTGTCTTCCGGAGCGCCGGCTGCCGTTGGCACCGGGACCGTTTCAGGTGCGGTCGTGGGCGGCGTTATCGCGGTTTGCACGACGGCGCTCCCTTGCTGCGGCAGTTGGGGTGGCGGCGACTCCGTTGGCGCGCATCCCACAACGAGGCCCGCGATCCCCAGCGTAACAAGGCGTTTGTCCATAAAACCCATTGGCGCACGACCGCGCAAAAACTTGTACTGTGCTCTTGTTCAGTGTAGTGTCCGATCACTGTTCGCGATACCGCCCCATCTCCCGTCTTTCTCTCTTTTGTAAGCCGCCCAAGGAGCACCCACCATGGAAGAAAAGAACCGCGCCAAAGCCATCGAACTCGCCGTCGCCACGATCGAAAAAGAGTACGGCAAGGGCTCGATCATGCGCCTCAAAGAGGGTCAGGCGCTTCACGCTGAAA
>JAHFDZ010000003.1:0-15248 GCA_023248745.1 Myxococcales bacterium
GAAGGCGTTGGCTGCTGACGCGGCCGCGCTCGATGGCGCCACCGAAGCGGGTGCCGTGCCGAAAGTGACCGAAGCCGCGTCAAACGGCACTTGCCCCGCGAACATGTTGCTGATCGATGGCGACTACTGCACGAAGGTCGAGCAGAAATGCAAAGGCGGAAAGAGTTGGTACGCAAAGTGGAACGACAAGACGATCTGTCTCGAGTTCGAGCCGCCCACCAAATGCGTGGGCGAGAAGATCCCCAAGCGCTTCTGCATCGACAAGTACGAGTGGCCCAACAAAGAGGGTGAGCGGCCATACGTCATGAACAACTTTCCGCAAGCGCAACGACTCTGTGCAGACCTTGGCAAGCGCATCTGCAGCGAGCGTGAGTGGACGATGGCGTGTGAAGGTCCAGAAATGAAACCGTACCCGTACGGTTACGATCGCGACCCCACCATCTGCCAAGGCGACCAGAGTGGTGTCGAACCTGCGGCCGAGGGCAAGGACAAGAAGGGAATCACCTTCTACAAATTCGCCTCGAGGGAAAAAGACGTCGCACTGCCCGAGCTCGAACGGCTTTGGCAAGGCAAGCCAAGCGGCTCGCAACCCAAGTGCGTTAGCGACTATGGCGTCTATGACATGCCTGGCAACGCTGACGAGCTCGCCGCGTCAGAAGAGAGCTACGCCAAGTATGACAACGTGACGACGGGTGGTCCTTGGCGACTGGGTGTACGCAATCAATGTCGTCCCAAGATCTACACGCACAATGAGGGCTTCGCTTACTACTACCTAAGCTTCCGTTGCTGCGCCGAGCCAGATGGGAAGCCCAGCGATCCGCGCGGTCCGAGGCAGATCAAACGCAAGGACAAGTGGCAAGGCGGCCAGCCGCCGGTTCGCGATCCGTGGAAAGACCCGACGAAGAAAGGGTAAAGAACATTGACCATCAACATTCGGATCCAAGTGTAGGGTCGGTTTGGGTCGACGGAATGCCGGATTGCCTGCGCGCGGTACGAGCGATCAGCCGGTTTATTCAAATGCGTCGACGATTCGGTGTGGGCTATTGCTTCGTCCTCAATCCCTGGGATAACGAGACATGGTGGTCAAGATTCGGGCGATCCTTACGGCTGGGCTAGCGGCAATCCTTGTCGCGAGCGCACTCCCGTCGCAGCTCGAGGCCCGTGGATCGTCGACTACGTTGGCGAAAAAGCCGTCGAAATCGACGAAAAAGAAGCCGAAGCCACCGAAGAAGCCCAAGAAAAAGCCCAAGAAGAAGCCCACGAAAGCGACTGCGCTCAAGGCCACTCCGAAGCGCACCCGGCATCGAAGGCTTCCTGCCGCAAGCGGCTTGACGCGCGAGTTTCATGTCAATGAGGGTGAACTTCCAAGTGTCGTGTCCAATGCCAGATGCCCAGTAGACATGGCCAGTGTCGACAACCGCTACTGCGTCAATCGCTTCGAAGGGTCGCTCATCGAGCGTGACAAAAATGGCGTCGAACGTGACTGGCCCGCTTCTGAGGTGCCAGAGGAACGTGTGTTCATCGCGGTCAGTCGCGCGAATGTGTACCCACAAAGTTCCATTTCAGGTGCGATGGCCAAGGTTGCCTGCGAGAACGCGGGCAAGCGTTTGTGCAAGCCGATCGAGTGGCGCAAAGCATGCGGTGGAACTCACGGCTACACGTGGACCTACGGGCCCACGCGCGATCCGCGTTCGTGCAACGATCAGGGCAAGAGCCCCATGCTTCACTTCTACCCGGAGGTTGCAAAGAGCTGGACGCTCGTCGGCATGGACGAGATGAACGACCCGCGCCTCAATCAGTGGGAAGGCACGCTTGCGCGAACGGGCTCGTTTGAGAGTTGCGTGAATGACTACGGCCTTGCCGACATGGTTGGCAATCTTCACGAGTGGACAAGCGACCCGAACGGTACCTTCCAAGGTGGCTACTACCTCGACGTTCAAATCAATGGCGACGGCTGCATGTATCGCACGACCGCGCACGAGTTCACGTATCACGACTACTCGACTGGCTTTCGGTGTTGCAAGGACGCCGAAGAAGGCGACGACGAGCAAAATGAAACAAGCGGAGTTGCAACCACTGCGGCTCCTGCAACGCCCAACGGAGCGAGCCTGCTCGATGCAGGTGTCGCGCCGCTCCAAGAAGTCCACGACGGCTCGCCTTCTGATTAGACAGAATGGTTGCTCCCACCATCCTGTCTAGGGTGCTTGGTCGAGATCGATCGCGAGCACGACCTTTCCGCGAACGCGTCGGGTTCGACTTTCGTCTTGCGCTGAAGCGGCCTCGCGAACGCTGCGAATTGTCGTTTCGGGTACGCGAAGTGATCCTGCATCGAAGAGGTCCGCAATCGCGCTCAACTCTTGTGCGCTTGGGTAAACGAAGTGGAATGTGCCGTTCTTTGGCGTTTCGACGATGCTCACAATTCGACCGCCTGGCTTGAGAACTTGAGTTGCTTCGATGAGCGCGTCGCCACCAACGGTGTCGATGATGACGTCGAATCCACCGGGGGCAGCCACTTCGAGCTCACGCCTTGCGGAACTCTGTTCGTAGTCGACGACGTGCTTCGCGCCGAGTTCGGCAACATATGCGGAGTTCTTTTGGCTCGTCGTCGCCGTCGTGATTCCATCAAGAATGTTGACGAGCTGAATTGCGTAAGACCCAACGCCTCCTGCGCCTCCGGTGATGAGCACACGTTCTTTCGCCCGGACCTTTGCGACATGGTGAACCACTTGGTAGGCCGTAAGGGCGACGGTCGGTACACCTGCAGCTGCCGCGGGTGAGAGTGTTTTGGGCTTGTGCGACACGGCGGACGTTGGTAGCGCGATAAACTGTGCGTACGTCCCGGAGTGAACCTCTGGCAGTCGGGCGTACGCAAAGACTTCGTCGCCTGGCTGAAACGAAGTGACACCTTCGCCAACGGCAAAAACCACTCCGGATGCATCCCAGCCCGGGATGACAGGAAACCGGTGAGGAAACATGCTCTTTAGGAACCCTTCGCGGATCTTCCAGTCAACCGGGTTGACCGATGCGTGCGTGATGCGGATGAGCACTTCGCCGGCCTCCGCGGATGGGGTCGGTACCTCGGCTTCTTTGAGGACAACAGAAGAGCCGAACTCGGTGAATACAATTGCTTTCATGATGAGGTCCTTTTCTGCGTCAGAGCGCCTCGCTCTCGACACGGAAATAGAAAACCACGAAATTCGACATTGATCGAATGAATGGCTCGTATATATCGTATTCACATCGTGAATATTTCGACGAAAGACCTCAATTTGTTGGCCGTGTTCGATGCGCTGATGATTGAGCGGAGTGTGTCGCGTGCAGCTGTGCGGCTTGCGCTAAGCCAGCCGGCTGTGAGTCACGCTCTTGGACGGCTGAGGCGCGATTTCGGAGATGACCTCTTTGTACGGTCGGCAAAGGGCATGACGCCGACGCCTCACGCAACCGCGCTCGCCGAGCGTGTGAGCGAAGTCCTTCTGCAGGCGCAGACATTATACGTCGAGGCCTCTTCATTCACACCCGAGCACGCAACTGCCCGGCTTGCGGTAGGCACGACCGACTACGTGGAGGCGTTGCTGTTGCCTCTGTTGTTGCCCTACCTCAGCCATCACGCTCCAGCGGTGACGACGCTCTTTCGTCCGACGCCTGGTGACCTTCCGAAGGCGCAGCTCGAGAGTGGTGCGCTCGATCTGGCCATCGCTGGGTTTTATGGCGATCTACCTGAGGGCTTCTTCAAGCGCGCACTATTCAATGAAACCTATGTGTGTGTTGTTCGCAACGATCATCGTAAAGTCGTCAAGAAACTTACGCTTGATACTTTTGTTTCACTCGAGCACCTGCTCGTCTCGCCGCATGGCGACATGCTCGGTGCAGTCGATCACGCGCTCAAAAAGAAGCGGCTTGCGCGTCGCGTCGTTGCCGGCGTCGGTAACTTTCATTCACCGGGGGCAATCGTTGCGTCGACCGACTACATCGTGACCGTTCCGCTGAGGCTCGCAAAAATGTATGTGAAGACGCATCCCGTGAAGTACTTCGACCCACCGCTTCCTGTTCCAGGCTTCACGGTGCTGATGGTGTGGCATGCCCGTACGCATCGCAGCCCGTTGCATGCATGGTTTCGGGGGGTGATCGAAGAGCTGCTGCGACACTGAGGGGCTCGATCGACACTAAGGAATCTGTGCGAGGTAGGCGATCGCGTAGGTTGCATCGGGAAGCTGCGTGTAGCCGTGATCGGGGTAGAGGGCCTTTTCGATCGCAGGGTCGGCTCCCTTGTCGGTGAGCACCGCTCCTTCGATCGTCCACGAGACGCCATCGACCGAAAACGCGGATGCAATTCCTGGCGTGCCTTCGAGTCCGCCGCTAATCCGATAGCCTCCGCTGACTTGTGCGGCCGACCATACTGTCATCGACTTGCCATCGAGGCGAAAGAGATCGGGGCTCGCTATAAAGTTCAAACCGTCGCTCGACTTGCCCCAAGCAAAAGTTGACGAGCCGATATTTGCCCAAAGCAACCAACCGGTTTTCGTTTCGACCACCGCTGGGTCATACAGTGGCTTCTCGTATGGAAATCGCTCGCCTTCGTCAGGCGTGAATACAAAGCCGTCCTGAGAATGCGCAGACAGAAATTTTCCTTTTAGCATGAAGAACAATCGATACGAGCCGTCAGCTAACTTTACTATCGAGGGGTCGACGGGGTCGGGCTTATCAGTGGTGAGAGCGGGGCTAAATAGGATGCGTCGATACGCCCAATGCCCGTCTGTATTGCGGACTGCCGTCGCGATGATGTTGCCGTTGCCCCAATCGATGTAGGCAAGGCGAAGACGCCCTTCGCGATCCACGAACGCGTTGGGCACGCCCGCTTGATCGCTAACCACTTCGTTCGTTCGCTTGAACGTTTTTCCGTCGGTTGACGTTGCGAGCATCATACGGGTTGACCAAGGCCCCCCATCGGAGCTGCCCGAGGGTGGTGTGCCCTTTCCTGACTTGGGTGTGATGTCGCTCACGACGGTAGACCCGGAGGAGGCATCAATTGCAGCGGCGTCGTAGCCGGTGCTTGCGTCGAGCACTCCGGAGGTGCTGGGGCTTGCGCAGGACCCAGCGAAGATAGCGATCGCAACCGTGATCGGGACTCTCATCGTGCGAAGGATAGGTGAAACGGTGCTTGCGTGGTTATTGCGTTGCGAGCGTGCGCGTTTTGCCAAGAATGTCGAGCTCGAGCCACTTGCCGTTCAAGTCAGACTTGCGAACGAGAACGTCACCACCCTCGCGGTCGCCGTACGGATAATAGTAACCTGAGATGTTACTTGTTGCTCCGTTCGCGCCCGCCAACCTCACGGTGATGGGATTGTTGGTGGGTGGGGTCGGAAAGTTCACCGTTAGACCCCAGCGCAAGCTGCCATCCTTGCCGACTTTGACAAAGCGGTAGTCGCCGCCTGGAAGGGAGATGTTCTTTGCGAGTGGAACGACCGCATTCACCCGCGTCAGTAGCGCACCGTATGTGTAGTCGCTCACCCAGTTGTCGTAGCAGTAGCCCATAAAATCTGAGTAAGTGGATGGACTGTAAATTCTCTTGCCTAAAATGCCGTAGCCCCAAGTCCCGATCGATCCGCTTGCGTACGGGTACGCATTGTCGAGGCCGACGGGTGTTCCACAGTAGGGATTCGTTCCGTCGTTACCCACGTGCACACGGCCGTGCATGTGTCCTGTTTCATGAATCGCGGTGTCGAGGCTTGAGCGCAGATCGTAAGGGTCTCCGCTAAAACTGATTGCAACCCCCGCGCGAAAGTTCGAGTCCGTGGGGTTGGTGACAATTGAAGCGAGGCCCGCTGTGCACGAATCTGGACAGAAAATTTCGTATGTGGTGCGCGGCTTTACGATGCCAAGGTAGTACGCGTCTTTCGTCGCTAGGTCTTGCGCTCGCAGTGCGATGACTTGATCCAGTAGATCGTCCCATCCGTTTTCGGCGTCGATTGCGGAGGCCCACGGCAGCGCGGCGTGAACGCTGATGTCGACTGCATCAACTGGGTATGTCTCAAGGAAGGCTTTGCGGTATTCCTCCACCGTCGCCGCGCTGACGTCTGGAAGCCTGCCCGATCCATCGGCGTTGTAGCGAACAGGCACGAGCACAATTTTCAACTTGCTCGACGAGGCCACATCGATTGAAGCCATGCCTGGGCTCGCTGGATATTGCGCGGGCGGATCGTTTGGCGCAGCCGATGCGGTCTGTCCCAACAGGCGCACCTTGAACTGCGCACTGCCCGCAGACAGGTCGACGTCCGTAAGGTCAAAGTTGATCGTTGAGTCGAGCGCGCTTTCGCTCGAACTTTTCGAAACGGTCATTTTGACTTGCCGCACGATCGTGCTGGCTTGGCCGGCGAGGGTTAGCTCTGCGGTCAGTTGCCTCTTTTGGTAAGCAGCGCCCGGCTTGACGTAGACGCGCAACACGCCAGGTCGGCCGGCGACGATCGGTGCGTAAGTGCTCTTGGCGGCGACGCCGTCTTTCATGAGTGGCACTTTGATGCCTTGAAAGATCGCAACTTCGGTAATGGAGATGTCAGTCTGGACGATGAGATTTGAGTTCGAAGCGTCCGATGCATCGGTGGGTTGCGGCGCGCTGTCTTGAGGTTTGGCGTCCTGTGGTGCGCTGTCTTGGGGCTTGGCGTCTTCTTTCGCTGCGTCCTGCGCGACGTCTTGCGGGGGCGCTACATCTTGGGGCGCCACGTCCTTCGCATCTTGGGTAGCGCCAGCGTCTTCTGGTGGTCGCCCGTCGTAAGGTGGCGCCGCGTCCTCGGGAGCTTCTTCTTCCGTTTCGCCGGCGTCGTCTAATTCGAGGTCATCGGCATTGGCATTTGGCGGAACCACTTCGATCGAGCAGCCCGCGATCAAGACGCACAGCAGAGGAAAGTAATAAGGGCGCACGATCGTGGTTTGTACGAACGGCGCGAACGGTCGTGCTGCGTAGCTGAGCCGTAGTGGATTGCGTTGCCACGTTCCCTACAGGTTGCGCAGCGTGCGAGAAACACTTGTTGAAGGCGCACTCTTGGCGCTACGTGTGCGAACCATTTACTGCTGCAAGCCGTATCGCAGAATCTTGCCATCGCTCGTGCCAACCAAGAACTCATCAGACTTTCCGAGCACGCTGCGTCCGTTAGCATTGGTGCCGACCCACGTGAGGCTCCAAGGAGTGGGTTGCCCCCGATCGGTTGAGTAGATGCCAGTCGTCGTCAAGAGATGGATGAAGCTAAAGTTGACGCCGAACGCGCGTGGGTTTTCGACAAAGCCTGCGGCGGCAAGAGAGGCGTGCTCGGAAACGACCCATGAGCTCGCTGAGCGCGTTGCATACATGAGTCTTTTGCCGCCTCGGTCGGCCCACCAAAACGCGCTCCCCGACGACGACCCAACGTTTGCAATAATCTGGTCGCTTTGACCCGAATTCGAAAGTGCCCCAACGAGATTACATTTTGCGGTTGCATCGCAGTCGACCGAGTAGACGCGCCCGTCTGACGCTCCCAACACAACGCCGTGCGACAAACTGTATTGCCACGCGAGCATGGATCGTACGGTGAAGTTCAGCGTGACAAGACTCTCGGGAGTGCACGTCGAAGTCGCACCAATCGCGCATCGGAAGAGAGTGGAGCTTCCGGGCGCCGCTGACTCGGCCCAATAGAAGTAATCGGTTCCAGTCCAATCCAAGACCGCGACGGCTTCGATCGTCACGTTGGAACGTGTCACGCTGATGTCGACGTTGGAAGTCACGTTGAGCAAATCGACTTGCCCGGTACGTTTTGCGCGCACCACAAGGCGAGTATAGTCACGCGCCCAGAGATCCCATCCTGTGCCAACCGCGGGACGCGTTGTTGTGTAACTCACTGAGGTGCGATTGAAGTCGCGAATTTCGCCCGTATCGATCGCGAATCGGAGAGCGAACCCCGAGGGCTCCCAGATGTCCATGATGGCACCCGCGCCAGCGTCGGCGGCGAGGGTGACCAGTTCGGTGGGACCGGTGACTTGCACTTTGCCTGCGTCGCCATAGGGGATGAAGATACTGGCGTCGGCGTCGGTGGGAGCGTCAGCGGGAGCGTCAGCGGGAGCGTCGGCGGGAGCGTCAGCGGGAGCGTCGGCGGGAGCGTCGGCGGGAGCGTCAGCGGGAGCGTCGGCGGGAGCGTCGGCGGGAGCGTCAGCGGGAGCGTCAGCGGGAGCGTCAGCGGGAGCGTCGGCGGGGCCGGCGTCGGTTGCGGAATCGGGGGTGATGCGGTGGCCGTTGACGGAGGTTGCCGATGAGCAGGGGGGGATTGCGGGTGCTCGGGTTTGGCAGGCGTTCGACGCGACGATCGTCAACTGTCTTTCGCAAAGAGCGCTTGGGAGTGTTGTGCGGCCGCTTGCTTCGCGGACAAATCCCTCCCCGTCGGCAAGTGCAATGAAGCACTGCTGCCCTGCGCAAAAGCCGGTGTCGCTGGGTGGAAGGACGAGACCTACGTTTGTGGCGCGAACGGCATTGGGTAAAGCAACGGAACAATTTGCGTCTGGAACGACGATCGCTGCGCCCGCGAAACAGGCAGCGACGTCGAAGCACGCACCTTCGCCCTTTGACGAGCCGCCGCCGAATACGGCTTGGTCGCTATAGACAGGTAGCTTGACGACATCGACGGCCGCGCTCTCGCACTTTCCGAATCGGTCTGTCTGCCCGTCGCTGCAAACGACGCGTGGACCGTCCAGTGATCCTTTTGCGGAACCGTCGCTGAGCCACTCAAGCGAAAGGGACACGAGCTTTGTTTCGCCCTTTGCGAAGTGGGTTTCGACATCGCGTGCAATGCGCGCTTGTCCGGATTTGTATCCGATGGTGCGCACACGCACGGTGGCATTTGCGTTCGACCCCTCAAGAATCGACACCGTAAAAGGAAGGCGCGTAGCACCTTCGCCAATATGATACCGCGTGGTTGAGTGTGCGCGGCCGTCGAGAAAAACTTGAAGATCAAGGGCGTCGATGTCCTTGCCGGGCACGAGGTCCGAGCTTACGGCCACCATGAGAACCGCTTTTTCGCGCGCCGAACACGAGAGCATCGAAACGCTCGCCAGTCCAAGCGCGATAGCTCCCACGTTTCGCCAACAGAAGCTCGCAAGCATCGTCACCTGAAGCGTAGAGAACGGCTCGATTGCCGAAGATCTTGAGGATACTGCAGCTTATGGGGTGGGCCGCGAGAATCCGCCTTTCGTGCCAATTGTCACTTTGCGGATTACACTTTGACGATGGTGCCCGAGTTTCTCGCCCTGCTCATGGCGACCAGTAGTTCCGCTGCGCTACCCGTGAGTGCGTGCCCAACCGACATGGCGCTCGTAACGGGTCAGCACCCCGAGGGCATGCGGTACAAGTGTATCGCCACCAAGTGGGGCCTTTGCTCGACGTACGAAGAGGGAAACCTCCGCGCCGAAGGGACGGTGGTTCCCATTCGTGCTTGTGTTGATCGATTTGAGGCTCCGAATATCAAAGGGCAGCCTCCCTTGGTGATGCAGTCGGGCGAAGATGCTGAGGCGTGGTGCACCGCGCATGGCAAACGCATGTGCACGGAGTACGAGTGGGAAACCGCGTGCGAGGGAGATGCGCGCAGGCCGCATGGCTATGGCTGGCGCGTGGACGACAGTTGCAACATGACCAAGCCGTGGAAGACCGTGAACAACAGCTTCATCGCTCAAGGTGGCGCGCTTGCTCAAAAAGAAGCGGCGCGCCTGTGGCAAGGCGAAGTGGCCGATTCGCGGCCCACCTGCGAAGCGCAACCAGGCTATCCGCGTGACATGGTCGGCAACGCAGAAGAGTGGGTAAAGGCGAGTCGAAAGTATCGGTGGCCCGTGGTCATGATGGGCGGTCACTGGGCGAAGCCATGGCAAACATGCCGCGGAACGAACAACGCGCACGAACCGTCGTTTCGGTACTACGAAACCGGCTTTCGATGCTGCAAGGATGCGCTGTAGGCTCGCGCGGTGATGAACGGCATGCTTGAAGTGAATGCGTCGCAAATTGAAGGGCCACGCTTCTCGTTCTTCGACGCGATAGGACAGCATCTTGCCGTGTTGGTGAAGGGCGTGCTGCCCCCTGAGAAATGCCAATTGTGGTCGCACAGTGTTACAAATGCGCGTGAAGATTGGACGCCCAACTTCGGCGGCGTGCAATTCACGTTTGGTCGCGCTTGGTACACGCACCTTGAAGAAGATCGGAGCGATCTTTACTTTGCGCGCGCTGCGTCTTCGGACGCACTTGTTGAGGCAACCCTTCCGGGGATGCAGCAGTCGATGCGCGATTTCGGAGCGCGATTACTCCGCTTTGCCGTGATGCCAAGGGCGTCTTGGTGCGGTCCGGGCGTGCACATTTTTCCTAGCGGTGGCCTCGTTGCCAAGAGCGGCGGCGAAGTTCACTTCGACACGGAGGGCCTAGAAAACGAGCACCTCGGTGAACGCCGGCCCGCATTCACAATCGTGGCAATGCTTCAGAAGCCCGCTTCGGGTGGTGAACTTCGCGTATGGGATCGCCTCTTCGACGGTGAGTTATTTCCTAAGCCCGCTTCGTCCCTTGCGATGGCCGAGGTGCACTACCAAGTGGGCTCGATTGCCGTCATCGATAGTTACCGTATGCATCAGATCGCACCGTTTGCCGGTGAAATCGATCGCATTTCGATCACAATGCACGTTGTGCTCGAGGCAGACGGCTGGCACGCCTGGTTTTAGCGCTACAGCGTTCCACCGATGCTTACGCCAAAGTCCGCACTGGGCGCCGGCGCAATCGTGAGGCCCGCCGCAGAAGGCGACGCTCCCGCGCGCGGATGAAGCATGAGCGGCATCAGCACGCCCGTCGCCGTGCCGATTACGAGCCCAACTAGAACGTCGCTCGCCCAGTGTGCGTCGCCCATGATGCGGAGAGTCCCGCCGGTGAGCGCCAACGCTCCGAGGCCGACACCCGCCCAGGGTGCGAGGCGTGAACCGCGCAGCGCAAGGACTGTCGTGACTGAGGCTGCCATTGCGAAGCCAATCGACGTGTGACCGGAGTAGAACGAGAGGTTGCACTCCTTGCCGGTAATTCCAGAAGTTGACGAACGCGCGCAACCCGGACGCTGACGTCCCGCGATCATTTTCGTCGCTTGGGTGAGCACAGCGGCAGTCATCGTTGCGTTCATCACGATGGCCGCGTTCTCGAGCGCATGACCTTTGTGTTCACCCGTCAGCGAAGGAATGATCGCGAAGGCAAGGGTGCCGATTGGGAGTGCCGCTCCCACCGTAATATCGCTTGCGGTGCGTGCAGCCTTAGGGTTGCTCACCAGAAATGCAGAGCGGATGCTGAGGTCGAATCCATTCGTTGTGCACCAACGACACGTCTCGGGTTTTGGCAAAAACAGAGTGCCGATCGCCGCTCCGGTCGTGACGCCAAACTGGGTGCCGAGAAACGCGGGCGTGGTGCGCGCGAGCTCGAAGTCGTCTGCCCGTGCGGCTGATGAAAATAGAACAATTGCAGTTGCAAATGGCGCAAGGAGGCTATGCGTCATCGATCGTTCGACTCAAAGTGTCGCGTGTGCAGTGCCATTTGTTCCACGGCGGTCGCTCTCGATGATGCCATCGCGAAGCGAAATAATGCGCGGCATACTTTCGGCGAGCGCTGGGTTGTGGGTCACAATGACGATTGTGGTCCCCTCCTTCCGGTTGATGTCGAAGAAGAGCTCGTGGATGCTGTCGCTTGTTGCAGTGTCGAGGTTGCCAGTGGGCTCGTCGGCAAGAAGCAGCCTTGGCTTGAGGACGAGCGCGCGAGCGAGCGCGACGCGTTGTTGCTCACCACCAGAGAGCTCTCCGGGTCGGTGCTCGAGACGACTTTTGAGACCCACGGTTTCGAGGATGGCTTCGGCTTGCGCGCGGTTTTCACGCTTCGCGATGCCCTGAATGAGGCCGGGCATCATCACGTTCTCGAGCGCCGTGAATTCGGGAAGTAGGTGGTGAAACTGAAAGACGAACCCGATGGACCGATTCCGACGCTCCGCGAGTTCGGCCGAGGTGAGCTTCGTGAGTTCAACTCCGTCGAATTTGATCGACCCTTCGGTGGGAACGTCGAGTGTGCCCAAGCAGTGCATGAGCGTGGACTTGCCCGCGCCTGACTTGCCAATGAGGCTGACCATTTCGCCACTGCTGATGCTGAGATCGATGCCGCGCAGCACCTCGAGCGGTTGCCCCATATGCTGATAGGTTTTTCGCAAGTGAGAGACGACGACAAGCGGATCGGTCACAGGAGCCTCACGGGGTTAGTCATGGCGTAAGCCGTCAACGGGGTTTACGGCCGCCGCCTTCATCGACGGGAAAATTGAGGCGAAGCTCGATCCAATGATCGCCGCGACGGTAATCCCCACATAGTCAAGAATATTGAACGTTACCGGAATGCGCTCGATGTACGTTTGTTCGGGGTCTGGCTTGAGGCCAAAGAAGGCAAGGCCAGCGCAAATGCCTAGGCCAACCGAAAGGCCGATGAACGTACCGATGAAACTGATCGTCACGCCTTCAAAAAAGAAACACAGCATGATGTCACGCGACTTCGCGCCGACGGCTTTGAGAAGCGCGATCTCGCGCGACTTCTCGGTCACCATGAGCGACAAGATGCTCACGATGCAAAAGCCGGAGACGACGATGACAATGATGAGCAGGGCGAACATCACCACGCGTTCGAGTTTGAGCGCGGCGAACAAGCTGCGATTCATCTCTCGCCAATCGCGTACGCGCAATTCTGGGTTGGCAACGGCACTAGTTACCAAGGGCGTGACAACGTCCACTTGCTCGGCATCTTTGGCGCGTACTTCGATCTCGTGCACTTCGTTGCCAATGCCAATGAAATCGCGCGCGAGTTCGTTGGTTACGTAGACGTGGCTTACGTCGTACTCGTAGTAACCGCTGTAAAAAATGCCTGCAACGCGCAGGCGCTTCATCTTTGGGAGTAAGCCCGCAGGACCGAGTTCGCCGAGTGGCGAAACGAGCGTGACCTCGTCGCCAAGGTACAGATGAAGCGTCTTTGCGAGTTCGCGTCCGACGATGATGCCAGGTCGAAGCGGCTTTCGGTTGTCGAGCGCGATGCGAACTTCGGGATCGAGCGCGTCGTTGCCGGCAACAGCGGGGCCCTGTCGCCAAGGCTCTCCGTTCGTGTCGTAGCCAATGATCGTGTCGGGCGGCAGCGCACGAAGAGGCTCTGGGTCGAGCAGATAGCTAAAGTTGCCGACCTCGATGAGGCGCGGGAAATCGATCACGGAATTGACCGTCAAAGGGTCAATTCCCTTGACGATTACGCCGCCACGATTGTACCCGGAGGACAACATGCCCTCGCCGCGCACCATGGCCGTGGCGCCGACGACGCCGGGTAGCTGGCGCACCTTCTCGATCAATTGAGGATCGCTCTTCCAACTTGCTTGCGATGCCTGGTCGACGACAACGTGTGCGCTGTTGCCGAGAATTTTGCGTTGCAAGTCCGCGTTGAAACCACCCATAACGCTTGTGGTGACGGTGAGAACGCCGCTCGAGACAGCGACGCCCATAATGGCCAAGATACTGACGAGCGTCAGAGACCCACTCTTGACCGAGCGAACGTGCCTGGCAGCGACGAAGGCAGCAAATCCCATACGCTCAAGTTGCTTGACGACTAGCGGAGCGACCTGGATGGCAACTGCAACGGTGAATATACCAAGCGTTGCGATGCCGCCGATGCGCGTGATGAAGTCGCGCTTGTTCCATCCGCGGGATGTCAGCATGCCCGCGGCAACGAAGTGGAGCGTGATGCCGGCGAGGCCGAGACCCGAGATCGCGCTGAGCAAATTGCCGCCAACGTGCGGCCATCGCTTCAGGACGATGTTCTGCACTGCGCGCGCGAAAAACGCGATCGTGCCAACGACGGCGATCGCGATGACGAGGTAAGCGACGGGGTTGGCTTTCAAGCTTCGGGCCTCAAAAGTGGGAACAAGACGACGTCGCGAATGGATGACGTGCTCGTCAGCAGCATGACGAGCCGCTCGATCCCCATGCCAAAGCCAGCGGCAGGTGGCATGCCGTGCTCGAGCGCGCGAATATAGTCCGCGTCGTAGTCCATGGTGTCTTCGACGCCGCGGGCCTTCTTTTCGACCTGTTCGCGAAACCGTGCGGCTTGGTCATCGGGATCGTTGAGTTCGCTAAATCCGTTGCCGAGCTCGCGTCCGTCGATGAAAATTTCGAAGCGATCGACAAGTTCGGGATGGGCGTCGTTTCGACGGGCGAGCGGTGACGTTTCGAATGGGTAGTCTTTGACGAACACGGGAAGCGACTTCATTCCGTTTGCGCTTCGGTAGTCCTGCACGAGGAACGGTTCGGCAAGGTATTCGTAACAACAGAAGAGACGTTCTCCGTCGTTGTCACACTTTTCGAATCCCTTTCGGAAGTTGCTCCAGTCGAGCGACTTTGCGCGAGGCGACGCTTTTGACCATTCTTTGATGTGGTCGAGGAAGCGCTCTTTGAGAAGCGTAACGAGGCCGCCACCGGAGCCTTGTTCGACGGCCGCAATCCACCCTGGGACTTGCGCAGCCTTTGCCGCGCGTGCGACGCCCTCGGCCATGGGCAAACGCACGAAGGGTTCGTCGATCGTGAACGTGCGCGCGGCGCTCCACTTTGCGTGGGCTTCTGGCATCGCCCCTTTCACGCATGAATCGACCCCGCGGAGCAGCACCTCGATAAAATCCATGAGGTCTTCGTAGGTTGCGAACGCGCGGTAAAACTCGAGCATCGTGAACTCGGGGTTGTGGCGCGTTGAGATGCCCTCGTTGCGGAAACAACGCCCGATTTCGTACACCCGTTCGAAGCCGCCCACGAGCAGTCTCTTCAAGTAGAGCTCGGGCGCGATTCTTAGGAAGAGGTCCATGTTGAGTGTGTTGTGATGCGTGTGAAATGGCCGCGCAGCCGCGCCCCCGATGATGCTGTGGAGCAACGGAGTTTCAACTTCGAGGAAGCCGTCGCCGTCGAGGATTGCGCGTAGCGCCTTGACCATGAGCGAGCGCGCCCGAAACACCGCGCCTACTTCAGGGTTTGCGATGAGGTCGACGTAGCGTTGCCGGTAGCGAGTCTCGACATCGGTAAGGCCGTGCCACTTTTCGGGAAGAGGGCGATACGCCTTTGTGACGAGTCCAAGGCGTGTGGTTTCGATTGAGAGCTCGCCGCGCTTGGAGACCGTGAGAAGGCCTTCGGCGTCGATGATGTCGCCAATGTCGAGCGCTTCG
>JAHFDZ010000003.1:15258-39543 GCA_023248745.1 Myxococcales bacterium
TCATCACGGCTTCGCTGATGAGTAACTGAATCTCTCCCGTTTGATCGCGCAGACGGATGAACGTGAGTCCACCCGTGGAGCGAAGCGCAATGACGCGGCCGCATACGTGAAAGATTGAGCTTTCGGTAACGTTCTTGACTGCCTCATCGGCGTACTTGCCGTCGACCTTTGTGTGGTCGACGAGCGTACGGACCATGCCGATATCGAGGGTGCGAGCGGTTGCGTTTTTTGGCTTGATGTTGTTTGCGAATGGGTTTGCGCCGAGGGTGCGGCAACGATCGGCCTTCGCCCTGCGACCCTCGATGATGGTCTGTTCCGCAGATTGGGCGCCTGGTTCTTTTGCGTCACTGTTCATCGGGCTACTCGTGGATCGTCGGCTTTGAAGTAATGGTCAAGAAGGTGAATTATTCAGCTTCGTCTTCGATCGCGCCGCCTTTGCGCAGTGTTCCTCCGGATGCGGCAAGGAGGTAGGCTTCGATGAAGTCGTCTAGCTCGCCGTCGAGCACAGCATCGACGTTGCCAGTGTGGTGCGAAGTGCGAACGTCTTTTACGAGGCGGTACGGCGCAAGGACGTAACTGCGGATTTGGCTGCCCCAAGCGATCTGGCTCTTCGTAGCCTGGTAGGCGTTGTTCGCTTCTTCTTGTCTCTTGATCTCGGCTTCGTAAAGTTTCGCCTTGAGCATTTTGAGCGCCATTGCGCGATTCTGATGTTGCGAACGCTCAATGCGGCAGACGACCACGATTCCGCTTGGGAGGTGCTTCATGCGGACTGCTGACTCGGTCTTGTTCACCTTTTGGCCGCCGGCGCCGCTTGCACGCATCGTTGTCGTCTCGAGGTCTTCGTCTTTAATCTGGATATCGATTTCGTCTTCGATATCAGGCGTAACTTCGACGGCTGTAAACGAAGTATGGCGGCGCGCGTTTGCGTCGAACGGTGAAATACGCACGAGGCGGTGGACGCCATTTTCGGCGCGCAAATAGCCGAATGCATTTTCACCTTGGATGCTGAGCGTTGCGCCGTCGATGCCTGCATTGTCGCCAGGTTGAAAGTCGAGCATCTCGACTTTGAATCCGCGCCGCTCGCACCAGCGTTGGTACATGCGCAAGAGCATCTTCGCCCAATCCTTGGCTTCTTCACCGCCGGAGCCAGGATGGATCGAGAGAATGGCGCTTGAGTGGTCGACCGGACCGGAGAGCATGCGTGCGAGCTCGGCTTGGCGAACCTTTTGCTCGATCGCCGGCAAGGACGCTTCGACCTCGTTGATGGTGGCTTCGTCGTTTTCGGATGCGCCGAGCTCGAGGAGTACTTGTGCGTCTTCGATCTCACCGGTGAGCTTTTCCACAAAGACCACGCGCTGCTCGAGCACAGACCTTTTGCGCGTCACGCCTTGAGCCCGCTTTGCGTCGTCCCAGAACCCGGGCGCGAGGGTTTCGTCGCCCAATCGAGCAATATCGCGCTTCAGTTTCGGGACGTCAAAGATGCCCCCTTAGCGCCATGAGACGCCTTTGGAGGTCCGCAAGTTTTTCGCGCGCTTCGCTCAACATGATGCGCCCGGAATATGGCAGCGTTTCCTGTGAGTCAATGATGGCAAAGGTTAGCCACCTTCATCGTTTGCGGCTGAAAACCACCCGTCGGTGAGGGCGTCGAGCGTGGCTTCCGCTTCAGCGAGCCTCAACGAAGCACCGGAACGAGCTTCATCGTCAATTGGATTGACCAATTCGGCCTTCGCGCGAAGCCAGTGAGAAAGAGCGTCGAGCACTTTATGGGCGATTCGAAGGCGCAGTTCGCGCCGATCGTGGAGTAATCGTTCGATTTGGATTTCCTCGTCGGCAAAGAGCGCGCGATCGAGTCGCCACGTAAGACGCGCCTCGAGCCATAGGTTGGTGCTCGACGTGTCGGCAAAGCGCTCCGAGTCGTAGTCGGTATCGACCCGGGCTTGCGCGTCGATTCCGCGGGAAGCGCGCAAGCGCACCTCTGGAAGCGCGGCGGACAATCGCGCGCGCTTGGTCATGCCGTCAAGTTTCTTGTCGTTTCCGATGCCCGCGGCTTGCCAGGCGGCATGGACGCAGCGCTTGCCAAGGCCTTTCGGTGTGGAGCGACGAGTCGTTGAGACGGGGGGTGCGCGTTCACGAGGCGGATCGACGCGTGCCGTTGGGACTGAAAGGGTGACCGCGAAGCCCCAGCCGGTTGATTGATGTTCGCTCGGGCCTGTACCTGACGTTTGCGTGACAAATGAAGCGACGCTCAACGCAACGGGGTGGGCGCGCCTTTCGCCATGGCTGTGGGTGCGTGCGAGAAGAAGCACGTCGTCCCGATCGAGTTCGCGATCGAGCCAGGCATCGGCTTGGTGAAACGACGTAGCGGCGTTCGCCCACCTTGCGTGCGAGGTGAGCAAGACGAACAAGAGAGAGAGGGCAATCCACTGCATGACGATCCGGCATTGCGTTGTTCGTGCCAACGATGCCGATGCAGCAAACGTTGCGCTTCTCTTGTGTCGCCGCCGTCTGGGTCAGCATGGCGTCCGTCCCGTGACGTTGGTCATGCGGTCGAACCCGACAAGCGCATCATGCGCAATCCACCGCTTGCGCCTAACGCTGCAGCAATGAGCACGGCGCCGGTATGAAATGCGAGAAGGTGCATCATCCCGTGTGAATCAGGGCATCTAAAATGTAACACCAATTGTGCACATAACGCGAAGCCCGTCGCGATCGGTGCGAGCCACGCTCCGTATTGTTGCGCGCGCAAGAGGCGCAATCCAAGTGCGATGGCCATGTAAGGCACCGCCCCCGAGAGCACGATTTCAGTCAGACAATGCGTGCCCTGGGCAACGCCGAGTGGCGACGAGGTTCGTCCCGCCACGATGGAGGCCGCGAGGCTCACGAGTATCAAGAGTCCACTGGCAATCCACGCAGGGATCGCACTCGCCTTGGCATGCTCGGTATCGAGGTCCGCGAGAATGGCGTGCATCACTTGAGCGGACGCATTGTCGGACGGGGCGTGTCGTGGAAGATCCGCGAGGGCTTGGCGAAGGGCATGCGCGTCGCGAACGCCTTCTTTTGCGGCGTCTTCTTCGGTGAGTGCGCGAGCTTGCCCGTCGGCGAGCATATGCTCAAGAAAAGGATCAGGCTTCATTGGAGCCTCCTTCTTGGAGCAACGCGCGAAGTTTCTCATATCCCCGCGTGGCACGAACGCGAAGCGCCCCTTCGGCAACGCCAAGCACTTGCGCGATTTCGGCGAAGCTCATGCCTTCGACGTGGCGTAATTGTAACACGATGCGTTGCGTTTCAGGAAGCGCGTCAAGCGCAGCATCGGTCGATCGAACACGCTGTGCTTTGGCGATGCGCTCTGCGGGGTCGTCTTCGACTTCGACTTGCTCGAGCGCCTCTTCACCCGCTTGGTGCGGCAATCGATGACGCCTTCGAAACTCATCGAGGCGGACACGATTCGCGATTGCAAAGAGCCAAGGCAAAAGCGGCAGCGACGGATCGTAGCTCGACCGTGAGGCGTGCAACTTCATGAACGTCGTCTGCATGAGGTCCTCGGCCGCCCTTGGATCGCGAATCGATCGCAAAAAGAACGAGTAAATCCCGCCGCGCGTCCGCTCAAATAGCCTCGCGAAAGCAAGGCGGTCTCCTTTGGCGTAGGCACTCATCATCGACTCGAGGGTCTCTTCCATGATTGGTACGCGCCAGGCCGCGCGATGTTACGGGACGGCTGCAACAGAAAGCCAGCCTCGTGTGTTTTTGTAGGTTTGCCGAGGTCAACTTGTGAGGCTACCGTCGCGCCGAACTTCGAACATGATGTCGCGATTTCGATGGCAAGACGCCCTGCGCATTGTCCTTGCGCTTCTCGCGCTCGGGCTGTTTGTCCGCGCCTTGCTCGCGCAAGATCTCATGCTCGCCGCTTCTCTCGTGCGCGAGGCGGGGCCCCTCCTCTTGGTCATATTGGTCCCCTACTTTGCGGCGCTCGTGTTCGACAGCATGGGTTGGAAATTGCTCTTTGGCGCGCTTTCGCATCGGCCTTCGCTCGCCGGATTGGTTCGCATTCGCGCAGCGGCAGAGGTGTTGAACAGCCTTCCGAGCGGAGCGGTCTTTGCTGAGCCTTACACGGTTGTGGCGCTGCGTGAGCGCGAGGGTCTGCCGGTGGGAGACGCCGTCGTCGCTTCCGCGGCCAAGAAGTGGCTCGTGACCCGAACGCATGCGCTCTACATCGGAATTAGCGTTTTGTTTGGTTTTTCGCTGCTTTCCACGAAATCAACCGCGCTGATTGGGCTGAATGGCTTGCCGTGGATCGTCCTTCTTTCCGCGCTCATCCCGCTAGGGATCTCCGTGTTCATTGGCGCGACGTTGGTGCGCGGCACATTCGTCATGGCGCTTTTTCGGGGCCTTTGCCGCCTTCCGGGTCGCCTCGGTGTGTGGTTCGAAGGGCGCGAGGTGGCGTTTGTGGCGACGCAAGCCAAGTTTCAACACTTTGGCGAGGCCGGTCGTTTTGCGTCCCTGCGGGCGACGCCGATGTTCCTTTTGGCGTGGCTGACGGAGTCCGTCGAGAGCTACCTCATCTTGCGCATTCTCGGCGCATCGCCTGGGTTTCTCGCCGTTCTTTCATTCGAAGCCGGATTGTCGCTTCTGCGGAACTTAGCGTTCTTCGCGCCGATGGGCCTCGGCGTTCAAGACTTGGGCTATCTCCGCTGCTTTTCCTCTTTCGGCGTTCCAAACGCAGCGGCGACGGCGGTCGCATTCGTGCTGCTGAAACGCGCCAAAGAGCTTGTTTGGATCGCGATTGGCTCTCTGATTCTTTTGGCATCCGGAGTGCCGCCGCCTGCAAAGACCGATGGAGTAGAAGCGACTTAGTGGAAACGTCTTTTGGGGCTCGCGAGATGGGGCGCGGAGGTCGATGATGGTTCGTTCGAAGAAAGTTCTCTTCATTTGCGGATCGCTCAATCAGACGCTCCAAATGCGCGCGATTGCCAATGAACTGACAGAATACGAACAGCGATTCACCCCCTACTACGGCACCGGTATGACGCACGTGGGTGTGCTGATCGGTCTCGCCGAGAGCACCATCGGAGGGGCGAAACGCACAGCCTGGTGCTTCGACTATCTGCGTTCGAACGGACTGCCGATCGACTATCGCGGCAAGGAAGGTCCCTACGATCTTGTGGTGACCTGCTCCGACACCATTTTGCCCCGCAACATTTGGGCAAGCAAAATTGCGTTAGTTCAAGAAGGGGCCGTCGATCCCGACACGTGGGAGTACCAACTCGTCAGTCGCGTTCACGCGCTTCCGCGCTGGTTTGCGGGGACGAGCATGACGGGGCTCAGCGACGCGTACGATCGTTTCTGCGTGGCCAGCGAAGGATTTCGCGATTTCTTCATTGGCCGCGGCGTCGATGGCAACAAAATCCGCGTTACAGGCATTCCTAATTTTGATGATTGCGCGCGATTTCGCGATAGCGACTTTCCATATCGCGATTACGTTTTGGTCTGCACGTCGGATCTCCGAGAGCTTGCCCGAACGGATGATAGGCCCGCTTTCATTCGGCGCGCGCTTCGTATCGCGGCGGGGCGCCAGTTGATTTTCAAGCTGCATCCCAACGAGCTCGTGGAGCGGGCTACGCGGGAGATCAAAGAGCTCGCGCCTCACGCGTTGATCTTTGCGTCGGGCAACGCCGAGCACATGGTGGCGAACGCGAAGGTCGTTGTGACGCAATGGTCATCGCTTGTGTACGTTGCGCTCGCGCTCGGCAAAGAGGTCTTTACCAACTTCGATCTCGCCTCTGCAAAGCATCTGTTGCCCATTCAAAATGGAGGCAGTTCAGCAAAAGCGATCGCGCAGGTATGCCGGGAGCTCCTCGAGGATTCAGCGCCTACGCTTCGGCAAGTTCAAGGCCTTCCGAAGGTGCGGCCGCTCTCTTTCTTGCGAATTGACCAATGAAAATCTTCACAGTGATTCAAGCGCGCACGGGCTCGTCGCGGTTGCCTGGCAAGGTACTTCTCCCACTCGCGGGAGAACCCCTGTTGCTGCGCATGGTCGAGCGCGTGGCTGCTGCCTCTGTCGCGCAGCGTATCGTTGTGGCAACGACGACTGACGCGAGCGATGACATTGTTGCGTCGTTGTGTGAAGACGCAGGGCTTTGCGTATTTCGTGGACACCCGACCGACTTGCTCGACCGTCACTATCAAGCGGCGCGAGCGCTGGGTGCATCGGCAAGTGACTTGATTGTCAAGATTCCTTCCGATTGTCCACTCATCGATCCAGCTGTCATCGGGCGGGTGCTCTCTGCGTACGAGCCTGGGATCGACTTCGTTTCGAATCTGCATCCTGCGACTTACCCCGATGGCAACGATGTTGAGGCGATGCCGTTCTCGGTTCTCGAAACGGCTTGGAGAGAGGCAACGCAAGCCCACGAACGCGAGCACACGACGCCATTCATTTGGGACCGACCATCACGATTTCGTCTTCGCAACGTGGCGTGGGAAACGGGGCGCGATTGCTCCATGAGTCATCGCTTCACGATCGATTACCCAGAGGACTACGCCTTTGTCTCTGCAATTTACGATGCTCTCTACGGTAAGGGTCCGCGCTTTTCGCTCGAAGACATTCTGGCATACCTAGACCGTTGCCCAGCAGTCGCCGACCTCAATGCCAAGTATTGCGGGGTCAACTGGTATAGGCACCACATCGGAACGTTGCGCACCGTTAGCGCCGAGCAAACCCGGGAGATCCCCCAATGACTGAGATTGCAACAAGCCCCGCCCAAGAGCTCACTGAGCTCGCCCTGCGTGTGCGCGAGCACATCATTGGAATGTCGACCGAGGGTGGGTGCTTTATTGGTGCGTCGCTCTCATGCGCAGACCTCATTGTTTACCTCTACAAAGAGGTCCTGTCGGTGAGTCCCGACCGCGTGGGCGATCCGAATCGCGACTACCTGCTTCTCTCGAAGGGACACGACGTTCCGGCACTTTACGGAACGCTCGCCGAACTCGGCTTTATGGATCGCGAGCGCTTGAAGAATCATCTCAAAACGAGCGACTCAATCTACTGGCATCCAAATCGTAACGTAGCCGGTATCGAATTCCACTCAGGTTCGCTTGGCCATCTCTTGTCGGTGGCGATCGGCATCGCGCTCGATATCAAGATGAGAAACGGTTCAAACCGAGTCTTCGTCATTCTTGGTGACGGCGAGCTCAACGAGGGCACCATTTGGGAGGGGCTGCTCGTCGCAAGTGCACTCAAACTCGACAACTTGATTGCGATCGTCGATCGCAACGAGTTTCAAGCAAACATTCGCACCGAAGAACTAATCCCACTCGAGCCGCTCGAGCCCAAGTTCAGGGCGTTTGGTGCAGAGGTCAAGACAGTTGACGGTCACGATTTTGCGTCACTCAGAGAGGGTTTTGCGAACATTCCGTACGCGCCAGGAAAGCCCACCGCGATCATTGCAAAAACGGTCCGCGGCAAGGGCCTGCCGAGCATCGAGCGGCGCGCTGATCGATGGTTTGTGAACTTCAACAAAGACGAAATCGCGATGCTGCTGCAAGAGCTGCACGGCACCGCGAAGGCAACGCTGACCAGTGAAACGTTGATGGTGCGCTGATGAACTACGAAGAGAAGCTTTGGGAGCTCGCACAAACCGACGAGCGCATCGTGGTCATGACTGCAGAAAATCGCGCGGCGATTCGTAACTTGCCGAGCAAACTTGGCAGTCGCTTCATCGATGTGGGCATCGCCGAGCAAACGATGATCGGCGCGGCTGCCGGTCTTGCGCTTCGTGGTCGCATTCCGCTGACGCATGCGCTCGCTACGTTCCTCACGTTGCGCGCGTTCGAGTTCGTGCGCACGGACGTCGGCATCCCGAACTTGCCTGTGAAGCTCGTTGGCGGCGTGCCAGGATTTTTGAGTGACGGCAACGGCCCCACCCATCAAGCGATCGAAGACGTGAGCTTGATGCGCGGCATTCCGAACATGCAGGTCGTATGTCCTGCGGACCATGACGAATTGGTCTCGGCGTTGCCAAAAATTATAGAAAGTAACGCTCCTTGTTACATTCGCTACAATGCGTTTCCGGCGTCGGTCGTGCATCGAGAGCCGTTCGAGCTGGGCAAGGCCGAGATACTTTCCGATGGTGAAGACGTCACTTTGCTCACGTACGGATTTTTGGTCCGCGAAGTGTGGAAAGCAAAAGAGATTCTCGAGGCCGCAAAACGTAGCGTTCGCGTTGTGAACCTCCGTTCACTAAAGCCCATCGACGAGAAGGCGATTTTGAAGGCCGCGCGAGAGACGTCGTTGCTCGTAACCGTTGAAGATCACTTTCTCATCGGCGGCCTTTTCAGCATCATGTCCGAAATTTTTGTGCGCAATGGCGTGAGTCGACGTGTCTTACCCATCGCGTTGGAAGAACGCTGGTTCAAGCCCGCGCTTCTCGCCGACGTACTCGTGCACGAAGGTTTCACTGGCGAACAATTGGCGCAAAAAGTGCTTCGTGCGCTGGGGTGAAAGGGAGTGAGTCTGTGCCGAACAGTGTGAAATTCAATGCCGACTATCCAACCATCGCGAAGAGCAACGATCTTTACGAGCGCGCCACTGGGCTGATTCCCGCTTACACGCAAACGCTCGCAAAGGGGCCCGCTCAGTATGTTCGCGGCGTCGCGCCAAAGTACGTCGAGCGCGGAAAGGGAGCACACGTTTGGGATGTCGATGGCAATGAGTACATCGATTTTCAAATGGGCATCGGTCCGCTTTCGCTCGGCTATTGTTACGAAGCGGTCGATCGGGCCATTGCGTCGCAACTCGCAAAGGGCATCACGTTCTCGCAAATGCATCCACTCGAAGTCGAGGTGGCCGAGCTTGTTCGCGAGGTCGTGCCCGGCGCAGAAATGGTTCGTTATAGCAAGACCGGTTGCGACGTCACCACGGCTGCGGTGCGTCTTGCGCGCGCCTACACGGGTCGGAGCAAAGTTCTCTCGTGCGGGTACCACGGCTGGCACGACTGGTACATCGCCGTCACCGATCGCAATCGCGGCATTCCGCAAGCCACCCAAGATCTGACCTTCACGTTCAACTACAACGATATTCAAGGCCTCGTCGATTCACTCGATGACGATGTGGCGTGCGTCATTCTCGAGCCCACGGTGTTCGAAGCGCCACGCGACAACTTTTTGCAGAAGGTGCGCAAGGCCTGCGACGACGCCGGTGCGCTTCTCATTTTCGACGAGATGTGGACCGGTTTTCGCCTCGCGTTAGGGGGCGCGCAGCAGTATTTCGACGTTCGAGCCGACCTGGCGTGCTTCTCGAAAGCCGTTGCGAACGGCATGCCGCTTTCGATTTTGACCGGACGCGCAGACGTCATGAAGCTCTGCGACAAGGACATCTTTTTCTTCACCACCTTCGGGGGCGAAGCGCTCTCTCTCGCTGCCGCGAAAGCCACAATCGAGGAGCTCCGTGACAGGAACGTTTCCGACACGCTGTTTTCGCAGGGAAAAAAGATCAAAGATGGATACAATTCAATCGTCAAGGAACTAGACATTGGTTACACGCAATGCACGGGCTTCGACGTCCGTACGATCGTGACCTTCGACGCCAAGGCTGGCAATCCGCTCGAGATGAAGTCTCTTGTGCAGCAAGAGCTCATCAAGCGCGGTGTCTTGTGGGGTGGATTCCACAACATGTGCTTTTCGCATACTGACGGCGACGTGGAGCACACGCTTGCGGCCTATCGCGAAGTGCTTCCAATTTTGAAGCGCGCGGTCGAAGAAAAAAGTGTCGCGCGATACTTGCGTGGAGAACCGGTGGAGCCCGTGTTTCGTAAGACGTCACAGTTCAACGTGAAGCCGAAGAACAAGTAGGGGCGGGTTATGGCAAACGATCTCTTTTCGCTCGAATCGAAAGTGGCTGTCGTTACAGGCGCGTTGGGCCTTATCGGTCGTGAGCATTGTCGCGCGCTCGCCGATGCCGGAGCCGCGTTGGTCATCACAGACCTGAGCGACGAAGGGTGCGCACAATTTGCGCGCGAATTTCCTCGTGCCATCGGGGTTGGTGCCGACATTACGAAACGCGGCAGCGTCGAGACACTGCATGCGCGCGCCGTTGCCGCGTTTGGTCAAGTGGACGTGCTCGTCAACAATGCCGCGATCAACGACAAATTTGAGTCGCCCGCCGCTGCGGCCGAGTTGTCGAAATTCGAGAACTATCCAATCGAGCTTTGGCAACAATCGCTCGATGTAAACGTGACGGGTATGTTTCTCTGCTGTCAGGTCATCGGCACTGCGATGGCAAAACGCGGCCGCGGAAGCATCATTAACGTTGCATCTACCTATGGTTTGGTCGCGCCCGATCAGGCGATGTACCGCAAGCTGGACGGGACGCAGAGCTTCTACAAATCGGCGGCCTACCCTGTGACCAAAGGCGCGGTTGTCGCCCTAACGAAATTTTTGGCATCGTACTGGGGTAGCCAAAACGTGCGCGCGAACACACTGTGTCCTGGCGGTGTTGAAAATGGTCAAGACGAGTACTTTGTTGCCAACTACGCAAAGCGCACTCCGCTGGCGCGCATGGCAAAGTCGAGCGACTATCGGGGCGCGGTGGTCTTCCTCGCGTCTGAGGCGTCGAGCTACATGACGGGAGCGAACTTGGTCGTCGACGGCGGCTGGACCGCTTGGTGAGCGGAGCGAAAGCGTTCTACGCGCCCGCCGAATTGCGGCGTCGGGGCGCGCAGATCAAGCTCGTCGTTACCGACAACGATGGTGTGCTCACCGACGCGGGTGTCTACTACTCCGATCGTGGCGAAGAGTTGAAACGCTTCAACGTTCGCGACGGCATGGGCGTCGAGCGATTGCGCAACGTCGGCATCGTCACAGCCATTCTCACGCGCGAGTTGAGCGGCAGCGTGAAAGCGCGCGCAGCCAAACTCAAGTTGCCTTTCACTTGGCTTGGGGTGCTCGACAAAGAAGCTCACCTCGAGTCGATTCTCGAAGAGACGGGCACAAAAATAGACGAGCTCGCGTTCATCGGTGACGACGTCAATGACCTGGGCCTGATGAAGATCATCGGTTCGGTTGGGTTGACGGCTGCGCCTGGTGATGCGATGGGCCCAGCCCTTAGCAACGCTATTTACGTCTGCAAAAGCCCAGGGGGACACGGCGCCTTTCGAGAATTCGCAGAGTGGATTCTGAGCCTTCGCGAAGGTTCAACCTGAGGATGGGATCCCAACGCATGAGAGAAGGGAACGCATGAACAAGACGCAAATTGCGATTGGCAGTCAACGGGTCGGCGAAGGCCAGCCTGTGTACGTCGTCGCCGAGATTGGCATCAACCACAACGGCTCGCTCGAAGTCGCCAAGAAGCTCATCGAAGGCGCGGCCCTTGCAGGTTGCGATGCGGTCAAGTTCCAAAAGCGCACGCCCGAAAAGTGTGTCCCTCGCGATCAGTGGAGCATCGAGCGCGATACGCCTTGGGGTCGCATGACCTATATCGATTATCGATATAAGGTCGAATTCGGTAAGGCCGAGTTCGCAGACATTGATGCGTTTTGCAAAGCGCAAAAGATTCAGTGGTTCGCTTCCTGTTGGGATGAAGATGCCGTCGACTTCATCGCGCAATTCGACGTTCCTGCGTACAAAGCAGCTTCCGCGTCGCTGACCGACCACGCGCTTCTTAAGAAGATGAAGGCGACGGGCAAGCCACTCATGATCTCGACCGGCATGTCGACCATGGACGAGATCGCGAGAACGGTTTCGGCCATTGGCGAAAAGCATCTGCTCATGGCGCACGCAACGTCGACGTATCCTTGCCCACTTGAGCAACTTAACCTGCGCATGATTCACACGCTCAAGGCGCTGTATCCGACCGTGCCTGTCGGCTATTCGGGTCACGAGACGGGCCTTGCGCCTAGTCTTGCCGCGGTTGCTTTTGGGGCGACGTTCCTCGAACGGCACATCACGCTCGATCGCGCGATGTGGGGCAGCGACCAAGCCGCTTCAGTCGAATTGCCGGGGCTGATCAGGCTCGTGCAAGGCGTGCGGGACATCGAGAAATCGGTGGGCGATGGCGTCAAGCGTGTTTATGACGAGGAGCTCTCGCAGCGCAAAAAGCTGCGTCGCGTTCGAAGCGAAGAGATGGCCCACCCAGCGGTGAACGTTTCGGCAAGGGCCGCAAGCGGTCGCGCGTAGCCGAAAAAGTGGCTCATGCTGTGGCCCTCGTGGAAAGTGCTATCGCCTGCAATCATCATGAGCTGGGCCGTGGTGGTCGTGGCGCTCGAGCGACGCTTTCCGTTTAAGAAGCAGCGTTTTTTTCGCGAGGGTTTCTTTGTCGACTTCTTCTGGTACACGCTCGTTCACAGTTACATTTTAGGCTTCGCGATCGACTGGATCATCCGCGCGATGGACAGCGGCTCGGGCCTTTCTCGTTTGCACCTTGTGTCTGCGTGGCCCATTTGGGCGCAGCTGCTCTTCTTTTTCGTCGTCCACGATTTCTACATTTATTGGTTTCATCGTGCGCAGCACCGCAACAAGCACCTCTGGCGCGTGCACGAGGCCCATCATTCTGGACGGGACGTTGATTGGGTTGCAGGCTCGCGCTCTCACGCGCTCGAAATTCTCATCAATCAAACGATTGAGTACGCACCGATTGTGCTGCTCGGTGGCCATCCGGAACTGGCCCTCATGAAGGGAACGCTCGACGCCGTTTGGGGCATGTACATCCACTCCAACATCGATGTTCGCTCGGGCGCGTTGCAATATGTGATCAACGGTCCCGAGATGCACCGTTTGCATCATGCGCAAGACATGATGATCGGCAATCGTAACTTCTCGACCAAGCTGGCGATCTGGGACTGGCTGTTCGGAACCGCGTACCTCCCAAGAGATATCAACGTACCTGACTATGGTCTGTGCGGTGATGTTCGATTCCCTGGTGTTAACGACGCAAAAGCGACAAGCTGGATAGGCAAGTTTCTCGAAGCGGGGGCCGACTACGTGAAACAGCACGTCTTTGCGTTTCGAAAATTTGATCCGAACAAGAAATTCGAAACGGACAAAAGCGACAAAGCGACGCTTGGTGCTGCGGCCGAATGAGCGTTCGTGTCGAGCCGTTGGGCGGCGGGTATGCGCTTCGATTTCGCCACGAGCACGTCGATCTGATCGCGGGCAATGTGGTTCTGCTTTCGAGCGCAGCGCTCGAGACCGAGGCTCGATTTGGCGAATTGGTCCACGGACTTTCACATCCAAAGCGCGTGCTGGTGGGTGGCCTTGGATTTGGCGCGACGCTTCGGGCGGTGCTCGATGCTCTTCCCGCGGAGGCCCATGTCATCGTCGCCGAACGCATGCCGATTGTGGTCGACCTCGTGGCGGGCCGACTTGCGTACCTGACGGGTAAACCGCTTGACGATTCGCGTGCTGAGGTGTTCTCCGGTGACGTGTTCGACGCATATGCACGCGGACCCTTTGACGCGATCCTTCTCGACGTCGACAACGGTCCCGAATGGGCAACCACGCGCGGCAACGCTCGTCTCTACGGCGCCGAGGGTGTCCTCGCGGCGCTTTCGGCGCTCGCGCCCCTTGGAGTCTTTGCGGTCTGGAGCGGCTACGAAAAGGACGCCTTTTTGGCGTCGCTAAGGCGCGCGGGGTTCGAAGCCAGCAAGGTGCCGCTAACGGAGCGCGGCGTGATGCGCGCGCGCGCGTACGTAGGGCGCAAGCCGGGCTGATTTCGTGATATTTCGCAGTTGACCATGCGCATCGCCGAATTCATTGCGCAGACGGCGCTCTTCGACACGCTGTCTCAACCCGACTGTGAAGCGCTCGCCGAAAAGATGACGCTTCGAAGCGTGCGGGCTGGTGAGACCGTGTTTCAAAAGGGCGACGTCGGAGACTCGATGTTCATTGTCGTGACCGGCGCGATGCAGATTTTTCTTCCAGCTGACGAAAAGAATCCAGTTCTCATCACGCTAAAAGAGGCGATCGCCGGCGACTATTTTGGTGAGCTTTCACTCTTCGATGCCAAGCCGCGCTCTGCAACGGTCGTTGCAACGAGCGTGAGCGAAGTCCTCGAGCTGAAGCGCCTCGACTTTGCGGACTACATTGGCCGAACGCCCACTGCAGCGATGACCATCATGGCCGAACTTGCAGAGCGGCTGCGCGAAACCAACGCGATGCTAAGCCAGCGTGCGGCGCGCGATGTGGTCAAGGAACTGGACGATAAGCTTACGGTCGGTCAGCGGCTTGCAGACAAAGTGGCCGATCTCAATGGGAGCTGGTCGTTCATTTTTTTTCTTGCGGCCATCACCGCGGGCTGGGTGGTGATCAATGTGTTCATTCGGCCGCCGATTGATCAATACCCCTACGCGTTTTTCAATCTCGTGCTCGCGGTGCTTGTTGCGATGCAGGGGCCGCTCATCGTGATGAGTCAGAATCGGCAGAGTGTAAAAGACCGCGCGCAGGCCGAAACGGACTACCGCGTGAACTTGAAAAACGAGATTGGCATCGAGCGAATCCTCTCGGACGTCGAGAAGCTTCGCGAAGAGGTGAGGCGCAAGCCACACTGACCCACGTCGTGCCTACCGGCAAGCTGGCAAGAACGAAGGAACAGTATCGAGCATCGCTTTTAGGCACGTGGTAGCTGATGAGCACGCGGTCGCAAGCCCAAGGCACTGAAGAAAGTTGGTGCGTGCCGCGCTCGAGAAGAACTGTGGCGGGTAGCTGCCGCTACTGCAATCGCCACCGGGGCTGCACAGCTTGCAGATCTTTGTGACGGCACTTATGAAGTCAGGGTCGTCTGCTTGAATGGCGTCATCGACGCAGCTGTCTCTTGTATTTGCGTCGCCTGGAACCCAACACTCGTCTTTCTGGAAACAGTCGAACACGTGCATGATTGCGGCTGGATCGCCCACGGAGCACAGCTTCGCATATTCAAGGTATTCGCACTGTCGAGAGCCGTTCGACTTGGCACAAGCGGCCTGTTTTGCGGTCAGCTTCGACTTGCATTGATCGACGAGCGACGAATCCGCACCGAGCGCCTTAGTCTTGACGTCGGCATCACCCCCGTCGAGGGCAGGATTGGGGGAGCCGTTGGTTGATGAGCAAGCGACAACGACCGCAACACAGCTGACGACAGCAAGAGTGAGGCTAAGTTTCACAATGCTGTGTTTGCACGCTCGCCGATCGTTCGCAACGCGATGGGTACGATTTGGCGCACGTAGCTAAGATGGCGGAGAACGTCCGCTTGTTCACCCGCGCCAAATGCGCAGTCGAGTTGGCGCGGGCAAACCTATGAGACGCAAGCGTGGTTCGCGAGTTCGATATGCGCCCCGTACGGTTACAAAGATGAATCGCAAGAAGCGCGTTCTCTCCCTCGCGTCGGTAGTCGGCAGTTTGGTCCTCGCGTGTTCGGAATCAGCGCCAAGTTCAGGTGCGCCCGACGGTGCGGCAGCAGTAGATGCGACGGCTTCTGTCGATGCGAGTGTCGTCGACGCAAACGCGCTGAGTGATGGGAAGATCGACCCGCAGGATTCGTCTCCGGTTTTTGATGCGCCGAAAGACGTTAGTTCCGATACTTTACCAATCCCGATTGGGATTCCTTTCGGCCCTTACAATTTGTATGGCGGCGGAGAAGCCGGACCGTCGTCGTGGGAGACTCCGCTGTCGGTTGGCACAGCTTCGTTCAACCTGAGCTCCGACTACGCGGATGCTACGGGCGTCGTTTTGCGTATCAACTCCGCCAAGAAGCTGAAGCTCAAGTTGCTCATGCATATGACGAGCGGTGATCACAGCAAGTACATCACGAGCGGCAAGTTCGACCTGACGAAGTGGAAGACCGCGATGGACACGTACAAGACGTCGACCATCACAGCGGCGGTCGCAGCGGCAGTTGCGGATGGAACCGTCGTCGGCAATTCAGTGATGGACGAGCCTCACCACGACAGTTGGGGCGGCACGATGACCAAGGCAACGATCGATCAGATGTGTGCGTACGTGAACGGGATCTTTCCGACGTTGCCAGTGGGAGTGGTGCACGGCCACGACGACTTTGAGCCGACGAAGTCTTACGCGACATGCGACTTTATCGTCGACCAATACGCGTATCGCAAAACAAACGGCGACATCAACGCCTATCGCGACGCGGGCCTTGCCTTGGGTGCTCGCGATCGCCACGCGATTTTGTTCAGCTTGAATATCCTCGATGGAAGCGTGCAGGACACCGACGGTACGTGGGATTGCTCAAGTTCGTTGACTGAAGGAAAAGGTACCTACTCGCCCAACTGCCGCATGAGCGCTTCGCAAGTGAGAGACTGGGGCATCGCGTTGGGGTCTGCGGGCTGTGGCCTTACGATGTGGCGTTACGATGCTACGTTCATGGGCCGCGCAGACAATCAAACTGCGTTCGCTGACGTTGCGAAGGCGCTTGCGAAGGTACCAAGCAAAGCGTGTATGCGATTTTGAGGCCATCGCGCCTGAGAAACATCGATGTTCCGCGTTGAATCCCGCGTCGAGCCTTCGTAACCTCGCAAATCTCCATGCTCGACATTCACTTCATTCGCAACAGCACAGATGTCGTTCGCGCTGCCATCAAGAACAAGCGCTGCGACGTCAATCTCGACGATCTCCTTGAGGCCGACAAAGTTCGCCGTGAAGCCGTCGCGCTTCTCGACGCGTCACGCGCGCGCAAGAACGAGATCGCCTCGCTGATTCCGAAGGCCAGCAAAGAAGAGCGACCCACCCTCATCGAAGAGGGCAAAGAGGTTAAATCGCGCATCGAGCAACTCGAGCCCGGCGTTGCCGAGGCGAACCGCAAGTTTGAGGACTTGATGTTGCGAGTGCCGAGCATTCCTCGGCCTGAAGTGCCGATTGGCAAAGGCGAGGGAGACAACGTCGAGATTCGCCGCGTGGGTGAGCCCCGCAAATTCGATTTTACGCCGCGCGATCACGTCGAGCTCATGACGATGCATGGCTTCGTCAACTGGGATGGACCGCGCAAGTTCGCAGGCAGTCGATCGTATGCGCTCATGGGTCTCGGCGCGCTGCTCGAGCAAGCCGTGATTCGCTTGTCGATCGATACCCTCATCGAACGCGGACTCACGCTCGTGTCAGTGCCGGTCATGGTGAAGGAGCGCGCGCTTCAAGGAACGGGCTTCTTTCCACTCGGCAGAGAAGAGGCCTACAACATTGCAGCAGACGAGTTGTTCCTCGTCGGCACAAGCGAAGTGGCGCTCGTGTCGCTTCACTGTGACGAGGTTTTGGACGCGGCGCAGTTGCCGATTCGCTACGCCGGTCTTTCACCATGCTTCAGACGCGAAGCTGGCGCGCACGGAAAGGACACGCGCGGGCTCTATCGCGTGCATCAGTTTACGAAGGTCGAGCAAGTGGTCTTCTGCGCGCCCGATGAAGCGGTGGCTGAGAAGGAGCACTACGCGCTGCTTGGTAACGCCGAAGCGATTCTTGCGAAACTCGAAATTCCGTATCGCGTTGCCATTGCCTGCACCGGCGAAATTGGCCTCGGCCAAACGCGCAAACACGAAGTCGAGTCGTGGATGCCCGGCCGCAATGCGTTCTCTGAAACGCATTCGTGCTCCACGCTTGGCGATTTCCAAGCACGACGCAGCAACATTCGCGTGCGCCTTGCGGACGGTACGATGGGCTATCCGTACACGTTGAACAACACGGCGATCGCAAGCCCGCGCATCTTGATTCCGTTGCTCGAAAATCATCAGAACGCCGACGGGTCGATCACGCTCCCGAAGGCGTTGGTCAACTACATGAACGGTATTGAAGTTCTGACCCCGAAGTGAAATAGCGCGTTTCCGAATCGCTGATTGACCCTAGAGGTAGCTCGCGGTATTCCTGCCGGTTCTCCCGCAAGGGATGGTGGCGCGGTAGCCAAGTGGTTAGGCAACGGTTTGCAAAACCGTCAAACGTCGGTTCGAATCCGATCCGCGCCTCTGCAGTGGTTTACAACAAGGCGCTTCCTCGCTTGCTGGCCAAGTCTTCATGAGGACGACCCGACGATGGACTCGCAAACTTTGCCGCGGTCGAGCGGCGTCCGTACAAACGCTGCAGGTCGGTGGAGCTATTTCGCTTGCGCGATCCTTTCGGCGTCCATCGATGCGGCGTGTTCGAAAGCAAACTGTGACTACGACAGTCCGAGCTGCGGCGAGGGCCGCGTATGCGCGTTCGTCGAGCCTGGGAAGAGCCGGTGTGTTCAATACGTCGATGCCGCTCTCGACTTGCAGCCGCCATTCAAACCAGGACACCAATTCTGGTGCGCACAAGGTGGAAGAAGCGCGAGCGGCCGCACGCACTCGTTTCAGGGCGATCTTTTTGCCATGGATCTCCCCTCGGTGTCGTCCGGTGAGGTCGAGGTGATCGCTCCGGTGGCGGGCACGGCCTACACGTTCGATGGATGTGAAGAGCGCGATCCTGGCCCGACTGCGCATAACGATTCCCGATGTGGTCTCGGTTACGGAAACCACGTCAAGATCTGGGACGGGACCAACATCTACTTGTTCGGGCACCTTGCACGTGTTCGTGTGCAACCTGGCCCCGTTCAACGCGAGCAAGTGCTCGGCGTGATGGGATGTTCAGGAGCTGCGGGCCACCGGCATGTTCATCTGACCGTTACGCGGCCACTTCCCGGGGAGGACGTGGACAAGATCCTTGGTACACCTGGCTGGAAAGGACAAATGCCCGTTCGCTATCGCTTCGTTGCGAAGGAGGAAGCAGGAGGTGCGACCGTCACCGCACAGCCGGATGTCGTCGTTGGGTGCAACGATGAGCGTGTTCGCGCAACCATGCTGATGCGTTAGCGTGACGCAGTGAACGCGAAACCGCTCCTGCTGTTGACTGGTTGCGCGGAGTTCTCGTCGAGGACGGCCGAAGCGAGCAATCCGTCTTGGCGCGATTTTTACCTGAGCCCAGGCATCGTTTGGTCTTGGTCAAAGACGCCCGAGAAGGCGAACGGGACTGGGTTCGAATTGACTGCGGGTTACACCTTTCTCCTCGCCAGCCGTGACGGAGTACGCGCGTTCTTCCTCGAGCCAAACGTTGGCCTTCTCTATCGCAACCACTCGTATCGTTCGCGCGACTACCATCGCCAAGTGTTTGGCGTGCAGGGCGGAATCGGTCCGTTTGGTCTCGAGATCGGATACGCAGACCGCGGAGCGTCCGCTTCGTTGAGTGGTCGCTCTGGGTTTCACCTCGCCCCATTCTTCTCTCTCGGCGTACTCTACTGCGGGCCGCAGTGGACCCTCACGGATCGCACGCCCGAGTTCTCATTCAACTTCGCGTTGAAGTTGCCGATGCCCTTCAGCTTGTGGCGATCCATCGCCAGAGGCGACTTTGTGGGGTGGTTCTTGCCGCCAAAGATGTGAGCGAGGATGGCGGCAACTGATCGCATCGAGTGCTTGCTTCTGCCACGCGTAAAACATGCTTGGCGCGACCTGATCATCCTCACACCGATCGCTCGCCGGTCACGCGATCGACAAAGGTGCGTTAGTAGCGCGCTCGTATCGTGGCCGAGTCGCCCAAGGAAGCGTCGGCTCAGCGTCGCGTCGCCTCTATAGTCGCCGACTCCGCGCCCTCAGAGGCGTAAAGTCCGCTCCACACCGTCGAGCACGACAGGGGCGCCTTAAAGATGAACGCCGTGTACCCGGCGGTGTCCGTATAGATGTAGAAGCTGTCGGCACCGACGAAGCACATGTGGTTCTGGTTGTCGGGGAGGGTGCACCTGAATGTCCCGTTGCAATAATACGTGAGTTCAAAAAATTTCGGGAAGAGTTGGGGCAGCGCATCCTTCCGCACGACGTCGTACGTTCCATCGAAACAGGAGCAGCCGCCGTCAACGTTCGCGTCGATTATGGTGTTCGTCGCATCCGCTTTGCCAACGTCAGCCGTGCTTGCGTCCCGCGATGCATCCGGACCGGAGTCATCCCACATTTGCGCGGTCGCGTCCGGAGCTGGCTCGGCTCGGTGACCACTTTCGCGCTGGCCTCCGCACGCTGCCCACGCGAGTCCCATCGTCATTAGAACGCTGAACCAGAATCTCCGCATAAGAACCCCCCCCCGAAGCAATGCTCGTGCGCGCTCAGTTGCGCGTTTCGCGTCGAAACCGAGATAGCGCCTTGTGACGGTTCAACGGGACCTCGCGAGTGAGCACAGTTTACGAGGACTCCGCGTGGCGTCTTGGTACGCCGTGCCGGAACGATTGCCCGCCCGCGCCACCGGTCTCCAATGTGGGGCTCGAGAAGGTGCTTCGCCGTATGGTCAAGTTACTTACCCGTTGTGGACTACGGGTCGTAGATGGCGAGAACGATCTTTCAACCACAGATAATGCTCAGCTCGAGCAATCGGCGGGGTCGGGCGATCATTTCCGGTGAGCAGAATGGCAAAGATGCCTATGCCGACAACGATGGGATCTTCACGCTAGACCTCGAGAGCATGCGCTGGAGAAAGTCTCCCTAAAGCATTCGCCCTGGACCGATGACCAAGAAACGAACGTCAGCGCTGACTAATGCGGAAAGCAGATCGAGGAAGTCGTCGTTCACTCATGTCTCCACATGGCATCTTTGCGCCCAGGTCTTCGTCAAATGCACCGCCGTCGAGCTCGGCCAATGCATAGACTTCTTTGCTGAGCTCCCAGGTTCGGAGAGCTGCCTGCGGCGTATGGACCCGCATGGGGCTTCTTGGCCGCATTTTCGGCGAACGCAAGCGCTCGCCGAAGTCGTTTTCCGGAGAATCGCTCACGGCGTCCCATAAATAATGGGAGATCGCGCTATTTCCGGCGCCGAAAACAACGCGCCACCGGTCGCCTTACTTCGTCGGACGCCGCTAGGACGCAACCAATGAAGGATGCGAGAGCCAACGCGCGATGCGTCTTCGAAGTGGAGGAAGTAACCCACTCCGTCGAGCACTTCGAAGCGTTGCCCCAGGTCGGCGTTGCACGCAGGGCATTTGGGAGCTTCGCTTTGTCGTCTACGCGCGGCGTGTCGTAAGCGAGCAGCGTTGCGTCAAGGGCGGGAGCGACCATGGCACCCGTGCCTGAAGCGTGACCCAGCGCGAAGCTGCCGTCTCGAGATCGCTGGGCGAAAACGTTTCGAGATAGTCAACTACCTTACCGATGCGCGCACGCAGCTCATCGAAAGTCTGCTCGGTGTCTGGAGGGGATGGCGCCTCTTTAGCGGTCAGGCGCGCAGCTGCGAACTTTACGATGTCGCCACGCGTGATAGCCACAACGAGAAACACGAACTGCACAATGCGCCGCTTGGCTCACGGCATGGCACAATCCCCACGGGCCAGGCGGATGAAGGCCCCTGCATCGGAGGCGTTGTCCGTCGCGTAGAATGTGGTGCACCCGTTGGGATGCGGAGCAGGCAACTCTGCGACGACCTCCCACGGCTTCGCTTCCAACCATTCGTTCTTGCGCGCTGCGGCCTGGCGCTTGTACTCCTGACAAGAAGCCAACTCCGAGCTACCAGCGCCCGATATACAGTCAACGGGCGGCTCGCTTGGGAAGGTCGCACCCGTCGCAAAGGGACGGCGTAGCGTCAGTTCTCTCACGTTTGCGACGCTCCCGTCGGCGCCGGTTTGTGCCACCAAGAAATGCGGCGGCGCCGCTCCTCTCTGCACGACGGCCAGAAAACGCCAGTGGTCGCGCGCGGCTTCGGCGAAACGCAATTTCACCGGACGGCTTACAGCATGGCCCGCATCGGGCGCGTCGAAGATGGCAAAGACGCGGTGGCGTAAATCGCTGGGTGCGCAATAAGTGAGTGTGATCGAGTACAGAACTTCTCGTGTTGAAGGCGCGGTAAAACTGCCCGAGAGCCTTTGCTCGACGATCGGTACGAACTGTCCCGCTTCCCACATCTCGTGGTCCAATTGATCCAACTCCCCCCACGTGCTGACCGCACGATGAGGGCGGCACTCCTTTGCGCTGCTCAAGTGCTTTGGGAACACCGCGTCCACGACCTTCGAGCGCTCAGCATCAAGTTCGTTCATCTCAACGATTGCAGCCAGGTGATGGCCCATTGCGCGAGGAAGGATAGTCGACACCTTCCCGGGCCGCGAATATGATCACTGCCATGCCGGGAGGACGAACACGGCTGCGGTCGCTGGGACTGCCCGTCCTCCTCGCCTTGGGCACCACGGGCATCTTGCTCGGTCTCTCGTGCAAACGGAGCACGGCACCCGTTGGGGCCTTCCCGCCCAAAGCACCTTCGGCCAAAGCACCTCCGCCCATCGTAGCCGCCCCATCGACACCTTCAGCCGCTCCGAAGGCGGAGACGGCTCATCCCATCGACATGGCGCTCGACGAGCGCGAGGTCTTCGTCGCAATGAGCGACGGCGAAATCGTCGCAGTACCGAAGGCAGGCGGGCCTGCCCGATCTGTGACAGGGGCCCATTGGGCGGCGGCACGTCCACCAGGTCAACGAGTCGGCTTGCACGAAGAGCAAGCCCGCGAGGTTGTGGAGCTGAGAGTTTCCGATGCCCTTTACATCCTCGATCACAAATGGTCCCTGTGGACACAGGCGAAAGTCGGCGGCTCCTCACGCACTCTCGTTTCCAGTACGCTCAAGGGGTTCGTTGCCACGTCGGACGGCGCCATCGCGATGACAATAATCGGGAACGACGATGCCGTGTTCCTGTCGGTGCGAGGAGCGGGCGCAGGCGATGGATCAATGCTCAACCGGTTTACCGCTTCGCGTACGACGACCGGCCATCACCTGGGCTCCGACTCCGAGATCCTTGATGTGCGGGGCCCGGACCTCATCGTCGGCTATCTCTTTAATCCGCGGCCAGCTTCGCCCTACTGGTTCGAGATGGAACTTGCCTTCCTTCGCATTGGCGGTGGCCCCCTTCGCCCCTTCGCGCGTTCGGCGAGCAAGGTTCACGACGTAGCTTCGGCCGGCGAGTGCCTCTACTGGTACGAGACGGGCTGGCGAGGCCCGGAATGGGGTGGCGGATATGGCGCTTGCCGCCTTATGGCGATGCGCCTGCCCTCCGGCAGCCCCACTGTCGTCCGCCAAATGGGTTCCCCCGAAAATATGTGCGATGTGGAGGTTCGGTTCGGTGCGAGCCCGTCCGGAGTGTTCTATGTCGTAGCGGATGACGGTGTGCTTCGGTCGCAGCCGGCGTGCGGCGGAGCGGAAACGGTTGTTGCAAGTGGTTTGGGGCACACCATCGGGCCGAAGTACGACAATCACAAAGTGTTTTGGGTCGATGCCGAGGGGCAGGTTCACAGCATCCACGCACGCTGATGACCGCTCGCGCAGCGCCTGTGCCGTACGATCACCCTGCCGCACTTGGGCCATATTGGCACCCGCCTCGCCAGCGATTAAGCGGCGACATCTTGGTGGCCTGCGTTTTGCCTGCAACGCAAGTGCATGAACTTATACTTTGCTCAGGCTATCGCTTCAGGCGCCTTCGTCGCAGTTCTTGGGGCATGCTCCGCGACCTCGCCGGATGGCGTCACCGGGAACTCCCCAGATAGCACCGCGAACGGTTCCGAGCGCTCGGCAGTGTCTTGCCCTGATCCGATGGCTTATGCGCTTGCCGAGATAGACGAAACCAGGAAGTGCAAGATACGGGATTCGAATCAAGCGTTCTGCACCTACAACTGGACGCGACATACATCCGGCGCGGCGCAGTCGATGGGAATCGGACCCGCATGTGTCGTGGCGCCTGACGGCAAACTTTACGTAACTCAGCCCCTTCAAACCGACGTCGACATTTGGCAACGCGGTTGGTCGGTTTCGTGCCGCAATAACTTCGGCCAACTGAGTCACGACTGCACCCTCTCGAGCGCGGACAAGACTCGCTGCGACGCCGCACTGCGTGGCAACAACATGGGCCTTAACATCAAGGCGTGCGAGCAGTGAACGCGTGGGCCGACCCGCGGAGCAGTTATCCGTGATTGTCCGTAAGAAGAGAGGCTCTGCGCAGGGCGCTCTGACTGTGTGCCGCGCGAGCTCAAGGGACCACCGCATCTGCCGTTCACGTGAGCCATGCTGAACTTCAAACGCTGCGTCGCCTCTGCGATGGCAGCGACGGCGATCGCTTGTGGCGCAGGTTCATCGACCATGGGTCAAGGCGATGCATCGTCTGAACCTCGCGATGCCGCCGACCAAGCAGTTCCGACATCGACCGCAGAAGGTGGGCAAGTGCCCGATGCCGGCCAACCGTTCGACTCCGGCGGTCCGCCACAAGTGCCCGATGCCGGCCAACCGTTCGACTCCGGCGGTCCGCCACAAGTGCCCGATGCCGGCCAACCGTTCGACTCCGGCGGTCCGCCACAAGTGCCCGATG
>JAHFDZ010000003.1:39553-65906 GCA_023248745.1 Myxococcales bacterium
GCAGCCTCCGGGACCGTGCGTGCGCGACGCGAATCCACCGGTGATCAAGAGTCACGTTGTCGACTTCGGCTCGGGAGCGGCGACAAGCGGCGCAGTGTGGGGCGCGTTTAAGCTCGACCCGGCGATTCCCTCCTCGCGCGAATTGCTCGGGCCGTTCGGTGCATCCATTGCGGGAGCGCAAGGGACGAAGCGAAGTAGCTCGGTAGACTTCTTTGTGATGAAGGATCAAGCTGTGTACGCGCCGATTGATGGCATCGTTCTTAGGGTGGAATACCAATCGAATTGGTGGGAACACGACTACGAAGTCCACCTCGTGCCGTTCGCCAACTCGCACTACCTCGTGAGCGTCGACCATCTTCTGAATCCGACGATCAAAGTTGGCGACAAGGTGACCGCCGGACAAAAGATCGGTACCGCGGGCAATAGCATTACAGGTGGCGAAGCGAATCCGCTAACCGACTCTGTCTACGGCGTCGTTGAACTTCAAGTGAACTACTACCCCGGTGCGGGTTGCCAGGACTTCGCGACAACCGAATACAAATGTCCGTTTCAGTATTTCGCTCCGTCGATTGCAAGTTCGCTCTCAAGCCAGGTCACTTCGCTGATGAGCGGATGGGAAGCAACGCGAAACAAAACGACGATTTACGATGAAGCCAACATGAGCACCCCGGGTTGCGTGGTGAATAGCTACCCGTAGCGATTGCTGCAGCCCGCTCGCCCGAGTTTCCTGAGGGAAATTTGTCGAAGGCGATTTCTTCGCCCTTTTGCCGCCAAGTGCGTCGGCAACTCTGGCGCTTAGAGGCGCAGGAGGATCCTTCTCGATGAACAGGCGTGAATCTGTGCGGTGCTGAACGCTTGGCGAACGTGTCACTGCGGCGAGCGAAAGAACGCCTGAAGCAAGTGGTCAACACGCTTGACCGGTTCGATTGGGCTCGCGTCTACGCAGTCCTTGAAGGCGTCTGGTCCTTCGTAGCTGCCGTCACGGGCAAGAACAAACGGTACGAGTTTGTCGTCCTGACGGAAGAGCGAAAGCGAAACGGTGGTGCCGTCACGCGTGCGAATGATCGGGAGCGATTCGCCCTCTTCATCCACGGCAACGACGAGCGCTCCATCGCGTGACGCCGTGATCTCTCGCGGCAGATTGTGGGCAAAAGGCGAATGCTCATTTCTTAGCGAGACTCCGCTTCTGACCTCCTCAATCCTGTAGCCACCGCTCTACAGTGCGAACCTCCGCTTCGAAGTGCTCGACGGAGTGGGTTACTTCCTCCACTTCGAAGACGCATCGCGCGCTGCCTCTCGCATCCTTCATGGGTGGCGTCCCTAACGGCGTGCGGACACACAAAAGCGACTGGTGGTGCGTTGTTTCCGGCGCCGGAAATAGCGTGATCTCCCATTATTTATGGGACGCCGTGAGCAATTCTCCGGAAAACGACTTTCGTTAAGTGAGGTACGAAGCGACCTCACAAGAACGTGAGGTTCGTCCACCGTTCGACGGCGGGGTATCACACGAGAGGAGGCTCGCGTGAGTGAGCGCGGCTTACAAAGGACTCCGCATGGAGTCTTGGTACGCAGTGCCAGAACGCTTGCCCGACCGTGCCAAACTTGGCAACGGTTCCATCGAGGACGTGCTCTCGGTGAATCCTGCGCGAGTCTCCGCTGAGCCATGTCGCATGTCGCCTCGAGCGAGTTGCCATCCACGCAGGTCGTCGATCAAGTCCGCGCGCGATCTTGTTTCATGCCTTCACCGCCGCTACATCCCTGCGAAGCCCAGTGCATAGCCTCGAGCAAGCGACCGTGACAGTGAAGTGGTCCTGGAAGGGACGCGCACTCGCGACCCTTTTGACAGTTGTTCCTCTCTGCGCGTGGCTCGGCCTGGTCGACACCTCGGAGAGCTTTTGGAGCAAGCCGGCCTTTGCCGCCATCGCGGGGTTCGGCTGCCTCATGCTGCAACTTCACATGATTCTCTTTCGCGTGGAGGCAGGGCCGAGGGGGCTCACTGAAACCTGGTTTTGGCGAAAGCGCCATGTCGCTTGGAACGACGTTCAACAAGTGGAGTGCACGGCGCAAGCTTGGCAGTCAGGAAGAATTTACCGTTGGCCCTCGAGCCCTGAAGAAGCGTTTCACATCGTCATTCACGCGCGCAGCGGGCGAATTTCGGTGAACCGTTGGATGACGCACATGGATGCACTTGCTCGCGTGCTGCGCGTTGCACGGTCGACGGATCCGTATCGAGAAGTCGCGTTGAGTGCGATCGAGCGTCGCGATCCCTCCGTGCAGAACGTCACCTTGCCGACTGAAGTCCATTCAGTAGTCAACCGTATTTACGATGGAGTTATTGTTGTTTTTGTGGCGCTCGCTTTTTTGCTCGCTGGACTCGTCGTCACAGCTGCGTGGGGCGTTCACATTTTGTCCTCTCCGCTTGCTGACACAATGTTGATGGGGCTCGCGCCGTGGGGACTTGGGTTCCTCATTTACAAAGCGATTGTGCGCGTGCGGCGCGTGCGCTTCGGCGCCGAATTTGCGCGTCCTCATGAGAGTGTCGCAAGTGGTGCCTTGCTCCTTGCCGCTCTCATTGGGGGCACGTTGCTCTTGGTTGGGTTCATTCCTCGCGTGGTGGCCAGCAAGCGAGAGGGCATGGACTTCGGGCTGACGTTGTTCGGGCTGCTTCTGTGTTGGGTTCCGATCCACCGCATCTATCAATCGTCGACACGACTGTGACGTGCCGTCGGCGCGTTGCGATTGCGCACGCATTTTCGACCCGAACCTCCATGTAGGTATTCGCGCAAATTTGTCGCGATGCATTTGTGTCGCGCTCCATGAGATGGCGAATTCGCCGCATCGCGCTCACATGGTTTGTACAAAATTGCCTCAGTTGCGCGATCGCTGTGGACGCATTTGAGTCAGTCAATTTAGGCGTTTGAGCGAACAAAGATGGGGCACTTGTTGGATCACGGGGCTATCTATTTTCTTCCCCTGCCAAAGTGACACGAGTTGCTCATCACCGGCTTCTGGCCCTGCTGCTGGACAATTTCCAGGTCAAGTCGACGTCATCGTAGTTGGCATTTCTAACGTTTGAGATTGTCGGAGGTTTGTCGTGAACTCACTCGAAAACAGTCGCGTTGTGGAACCCAAGGGCGATGCTGAATCTCCAAAGCTAAACGGCAAGAAGCGCAAAGGACCGACCAAGTACGCCGTCCGGCCGAATGGGAACCAAACGCAAGAATTGGATCCAACGTGGGTTCAAATCTCGCCTTCGCATCGTGATGAGATCGAGCAACTCGTGGACGTCCTCAAGGCCGTCAAGTCGGGCGATTTCACTGCGCGCTTTGAGTACCAAAAGGGCGACATTCTGAGCCGCACGGGTGAAATTCTAAACGACATCATTGGTCTCAACGAGCACCTCTCGAACGAGCTTCAGCGCGTCGGAAAGATCGTCGGTCAAGAAGGACGCATGACCGAACGCGCGTCGGTCGGTCCGGCCAAAGGCTCGTGGGCCACCAGCGTGCAGTCGGTCAATCAACTCATTGGTGACCTTGTCGCGCCGACCAACGAAGTCGCACGCGTGATCACGGCCGTTGCCAAAGGCGACTTGTCGCAAAAGATCTTCCTCGAAATTGAAGGAAGGCCACTGCGCGGTGAATTCTTGCGCATTGGTACGACCGTTAATTCGATGGTTGATCAGCTCAACTCGTTCGCCGCCGAAGTGACGCGCGTTGCGAAAGAAGTGGGTACCGAAGGCAAGCTTGGCGGTCAGGCAGACGTGAAGGGTGTGTCCGGTACATGGAAGGACCTCACCGACAACGTGAATGGTCTTGCCGGTAACTTGACTGCGCAAGTTCGTAACATCGCAAAGGTGACTACGGCGGTTGCAAAAGGCGACTTGTCGCAAAAAATTACCGTCGATGCGCGCGGTGAGATTCTCGAACTCAAGAGCACGATCAACACGATGGTGGATCAGCTCTCCTTGTTCGCCGCCGAAGTGACGCGCGTTGCGAAGGAAGTGGGTACCGAAGGCAAGCTCGGTGGCCAAGCCGAAGTGAAGGGCGTGTCGGGTATTTGGAAAGACCTGACCGACAACGTGAACGGTCTAGCGGCCAATCTCACGGTGCAGCTGCGCGACGTGTCGAAGGTTGCAACGGCCATTGCGAACGGCGACTTGTCACAGAAGATCACCGTCGAAGTTCGCGGCGAGATTTTGCAGATCAAAGACGTCGTCAACAAGATGGTCGGGCAACTGTCATCGTTCGCTGCCGAAGTCACGCGCGTCGCGAAAGAAGTCGGTACCGAAGGCAAGCTTGGTGGTCAGGCCGACGTGAAGGGTGTGTCGGGCACGTGGAAGGATCTCACCGACAACGTGAACGGCCTCGCCGGCAACTTGACCGCGCAAGTGCGTAACATCGCCAAAGTAACTACGGCAGTTGCAAAAGGCGACTTGTCACAGAAGATCACGGTCGACGCGAAAGGCGAAATCCTCGAGCTCAAGAACACCGTCAACATCATGGTGGATCAGCTGAACTCGTTCGCGGCCGAAGTGACGCGCGTTGCGAAGGAAGTGGGTAGCGAAGGCAAACTCGGCGGTCAGGCTGAAGTGAAGGGCGTCGCCGGTACGTGGAAAGACTTGACCGACAACGTGAACGGTCTGGCGGCCAATCTCACGGTGCAGCTGCGCGACGTGTCGAAAGTTGCAACGGCCATTGCGAACGGCGACTTGTCACAGAAGATCACCGTCGAAGTTCGCGGCGAGATTTTGCAGATCAAAGACGTTGTTAACAAGATGGTCGGGCAACTGTCATCGTTCGCCGCCGAAGTAACGCGCGTTGCGAAGGAAGTCGGTACGGAAGGCAAGCTTGGTGGCCAGGCCGACGTGAAGGGTGTGTCGGGCACGTGGAAGGATCTGACCGACAACGTCAACGGTCTCGCCGGCAACTTGACCGCGCAAGTGCGCAACATCGCGAAAGTGACCACCGCGGTGGCTCGAGGTGATTTGTCGCAAAAGATCACCGTCGACGCGAAAGGCGAAATCCTTGAGCTGAAGAACACCATCAACGTCATGGTGGATCAGCTGAACTCGTTCGCCGCCGAAGTGACGCGTGTTGCGAAGGAAGTGGGTACTGAAGGCAAGCTCGGTGGCCAAGCGGAAGTTATCGGTGTGTCCGGTACGTGGAAAGATCTCACCGACAACGTGAACAGCCTTGCGGCGAATTTGACGACGCAAGTGCGCAACATCGCAAAAGTAACTACAGCAGTTGCAAAAGGCGACTTGTCGCAGAAGATCACGGTCGACGCGAAAGGCGAAATCCTCGAGTTGAAGAGCACCATCAACGTCATGGTGGATCAGCTGAATTCGTTCGCCGCCGAAGTGACGCGCGTTGCGAAAGAAGTGGGTACGGAGGGCAAGCTTGGTGGTCAAGCTGACGTGAAGGGTGTGTCGGGCACATGGAAAGACTTGACCGACAACGTCAACGGTCTTGCCGGCAACTTGACCGCGCAAGTGCGAAACATCGCGAAAGTAACTACGGCAGTTGCAAAGGGCGACTTGTCGCAGAAGATCACGGTCGATGCGAAAGGCGAAATTCTCGAACTGAAGAACACGATCAACGTCATGGTCGATCAGCTGAATTCGTTCGCCGCCGAAGTGACGCGTGTTGCGAAGGAAGTGGGTACGGAAGGCAAGCTTGGTGGTCAAGCTGACGTGAAAGGCGTGTCGGGCACATGGCGCGACTTGACCGACAACGTCAATGGGCTTGCCGGCAACTTGACTGCGCAAGTTCGAAACATCGCAAAAGTAACTACGGCAGTTGCAAAAGGCGACTTGTCGCAGAAGATCACGGTTGATGCGAAAGGCGAGGTGCTCGAACTCAAAAACACTGTCAACGTGATGGTGGATCAGTTGAGCTCCTTCGCGGCAGAAGTGAGTCGCGTTGCGAAAGAAGTGGGCACCGAAGGCAAGCTCGGTGGACAGGCGGAAGTGAAGGGCGTGTCGGGTACGTGGAAGGACCTCACCGACAACGTTAACTTCATGGCGTCAAACCTGACGAAGCAGGTGCGCAGCATCGTCAAGGTTGTGACTTCGGTTGCGAACGGCAATCTCAACGAGAAGTTCGTCCTCGAAGCGAAAGGCGAAGTGGCCGCGCTCGCCGAGACGATCAACAACATGACGGACACGCTCCGCATCTTTGCCGATCAAGTCACGACGGTGGCGCGCGAAGTCGGAATCGAAGGCAAACTCGGCGCGCAAGCCCGTGTGCCTGGCGTCGCGGGCACGTGGAAAGACTTGACCGACAACGTGAATTTCATGGCGTCGAATCTCACGACGCAGGTTCGCGGCATCGTCAAGGTCGTGACTGCCGTTGCGAATGGCAACCTCAAAGAGAAGTTCGTCCTCGAAGCGAAGGGTGAAGTCGCAGCACTCGCCGAAACGATCAACAGCATGACGGACACGCTCCGCACCTTCTCCGACCAAGTGACGACGGTGGCGCGCGAAGTCGGAATCGAAGGCAAGCTTGGTGGTCAGGCCAAGGTGCCAGGTGCAGCAGGCACGTGGCGTGACTTGACCGACAACGTGAATCAGCTCGCAGGCAACTTGACCTCGCAAGTGCGCGCGATCGCCGAAGTGTCAACGGCGGTTACGAAAGGCGACCTCACGCGATCGATCAACGTTGAAGCGTTGGGAGAAGTCGCCGCGCTCAAAGACAACATCAATCAGATGATTGGCAATCTGAAGGACACAACGCAAAAGAACAATGAGCAAGATTGGCTAAAGACCAACTTGGCAAAGTTCTCCGGCATGATGCAAGGACAGCGCAACATCATCTCGGTTGCCCAACTGATCATGTCAGAGTTGACGCCGCTCGTTGACGCCCAGCACGGCGGATTCTTCATGGCGGAATTGGCAGATAAGGATCGAGGCGGCGGCATTGAGCTCAATCTCATCGCGAGCTTTGGCTTTATCAATCGCAAAAATATTGCCAACTCATATCGCCTCAAGGAGAGCTTGATCGGTCAATGCGGCTTTGAGAAGAAGCGCATTCTGCTCTCTGACGTCCCCGAGAATTTCATCCACATCACGACGGGTTTGGGTGACGCCCCCGCTCGGAACGTCGTCGTGTTGCCGGTGCTCTTTGAGGGCGAACTCAAGGCTGTCATTGAGCTTGCATCGTTCAGGCCGTTTACGACCAACTACCTCACGTTCCTCGATCAACTCATGGACTCCATCGGAGTCATTTTGAACATGATTTCCTCCTCGATGCGCACGGAGGAGTTGCTTCAAGAACTCAAGCGTTCCAACGCAGAACTCGAAGCGCAAGCGAGCGAACTCAACGACAAGGCAAAGCTTCTCGAAGTTAAGAATCAAGAAGTCGAACTCGCAAGCCGCAGCGTCGAAGAGAAGGCCGAGCAGCTGCAGCTGATCTCGAAATACAAATCGGAGTTCTTGGCGAACATGTCGCACGAGCTGCGAACGCCGCTCAACAGCCTTCTGATTCTCTCGAAGATGTTGGCCGACAACAAAGAGAAGAACCTCACGACCGATCAAGTGAAGTTCGCAAACACGGTGTATTCGTCGGGCAACGATCTGCTCGGTCTGATCAACGAAATTCTCGACTTGTCGAAGATCGAAGCGGGCAAGATGCCAATCGATCCCAAAGAGTTCGAGGTGCCAGAAATTCAATCTTACGTGGAGCAAACGTTCCGGCACATGGCCGAGCAAAAGGGGCTGGGGTTCCAAATTCACTTGGAGTCCGAGGTGCCTCACACCATGAGCACAGACATCAGTCGTTTGCGCCAGGTTCTCAAGAACCTTCTCTCGAACGCGTTCAAGTTCACCGAGAGAGGACAGGTCACGATGACGATTGGCATGATGCCTGCGGGTCACAAAGGTGCAATCGGGATCGTGGTGCCATCACAACCGGTGATCCGTTTTGCGATTCAAGACACGGGTATCGGCATTCCGCTCAACAAGCAGAACCTCATCTTTGAAGCGTTCCAACAGGCAGACGGAACGACGAGTCGAAAGTACGGCGGCACCGGTCTCGGTTTGACCATCAGCCGTGAAATTTCTCGCCTCCTTGGCGGTTGGCTCGAGGTGCAGAGCACCCCAGGTTCGGGCAGTACGTTCACTTTGTATTTGCCGATGAACTACAACGTCGCCGATCTCAATCGAACACGCGACGCTGTCTCGGGTGTTGAGAAATGCAACGCCGAGATTCCACCGTTGCCTGAGAACGCAGATTTCTCCGGCTTCAAGGTGCTCGTCGTCGACGATGACTCGCGCAATATTCTCGCGATCGACAGCGTTCTCGAGGCGCGCAAGATGCAAATTCTCCACGCAGAAAATGGTCGGCTAGGCGTTGCTCAGCTCATGGATCATCCCGATATCGACCTCATTCTCATGGACATGATGATGCCCGACATGGACGGCGCAGAAGCCATGCACCTCATTCGTCAGGATCCTCGATTTGCTTCGTTACCCATCATTTCGCTCACTGCAAAAGCGATGAAGGGCGATCGCGACAAGGCACTTCAGGCAGGTGCTTCGGACTACGTCACCAAACCAATTGAGCCCGAAAAATTGCTATCGGTGATGTACGTCTGGCTCACCAAAGCGAAGAGTGAAGCCAATCACCTTTCCGTTCCCGCGATTAAGCAGAGGAGCTAGGCCATGACCGAACTCATCAACATTCTCATCGTGGATGACAAGCCGACCAACCTTGTGGCGCTCGAGTCCTTTCTCTGCACCGGAGACTACCGAGTCCTAAGTGCAACCTCGGCGATCGAAGCGTTGCGCCTACTCGAGGCCAATGAGTGCGCGGTGATTCTCACCGACGTCATGATGCCCGAGATGGATGGCTTCGAATTTGCGAAGGCGCTCAAAGCAGACATGCGCCTGCGCGAAATACCGATCATCTTTCTCACGGCCATGACGTCCGAAGTGATCGACATTTATCGCGCGTACGAAATTGGAGCCGTCGACTATCTCCAAAAGCCACTCGAGCCCGAGGTAGTGAAAGCGAAGGTCGCTGTCTTCGTGCAGCTCTTCCGACAGCGACGGCTCATCAAGCATCAAGCCGTCCAAATTCTCGAGAGCGAGCGTCGCGAACAACGGTTCAAGTTCACCGAGCTGCAGCGCAAAGAAGCGATGACACGCAAAATCAACGAAGAGCTCGAGCGGCGCGTGGACGAACGCACGCGCGAGCTCACTGCGGCCAAAGAACTCGCAGACGCCGCGAGCGTGGCCAAGAGCACTTTCTTGGCCAACATGAGCCATGAAATTCGCACGCCACTTGGCGTCGTGCTCGGCTTTTCCGAGTTGATGGCCAATCCTGATTTGACCTCCGAAGAGCGTGCAACCTATCTCGGCACGATCAAACGTAACGGCGAGTTGCTGTCGAAGATCATTAGCGACATTCTCGATTTGTCCAAAGTCGAGTCAGGACAATTTGCCATTGATTTGCAAGAGGTGTCCCTCGCCAACATCCTGAGCGACTTGACGGCGTTGTGTACGCTTCAAGCCCAAGAAAAGGGCATCGAACTGAGCTTTTTGTCCGAAGGAAAGCTACCGGCCAAGATTCGTACAGATGCGCTGAGGCTCAAGCAAATTCTGCTCAATATCATCGGCAACGCAATCAAGTTTACGGGCGAAGGATGTGTTGAGGTCAAAGTACGACAGAGCTCCGAAGGACGAAGTCCCAGCAAACTCGTATTCGAAATTGCCGATACTGGGCTTGGCATTAGCCCTGAGCAAGCGGCCAAACTCTTTGAGCCTTTCGTTCAGGCCGACGAATCGATGACGCGCAAGTATGGCGGCACCGGTTTGGGATTGGTGATCTCAAAGCGCCTGGCGCAATTTTTGGGCGGTGACGTGACGCTCACCGAGAGCGTGCCTGGTTTCGGCAGCACGTTCACGGTTGTCGTCGATCCCGGAATTGCGAGCATGACAGAGGACACTTCGCCGGATGACTGCAGCGACGTGGCGCAATCGATCCTGGCCGTCGCGCCTGCCGAGGTTCGCTTGGACGGACTGACTGTCTTGTTGGTCGATGATTCTTCGGACAACACGCTTCTCGTGACGCACATGTTAAGGACAGCAGGGGTTGCGGTTGACCTGGCTGAGAACGGTCAAGAGGCGCTCGATAAGGTGCATCAACATCCGTACGACATCGTGCTGATGGACCTGCAGATGCCCATCATGAACGGGTACGAAGCCACCGTTGCGCTGCGCAAAGAGGGTTACCACTTGCCCATCATCGCGCTGACGGCGCACGCGCTCAAAGAAGTCGAAGAGAGTTGCTACGCGGCAGGCTTCAGCGATCACATCACCAAACCGATCGTTCGGCCGGTGCTGCTGCGTGCGCTGCGACAGCACGCACCTCCTGCGCCAGAGCCTTGGTCACGCGCCATCTAGTTCCCCCCAACTGACCGCACGACTCAATCACGGCGCTCCGGTCTTGGGACTAACGCACTTTTTGGCTAGGGTGCGTCGATTGGTGTCAGCTTTTTTAGATGCCCGTCGATCGCAGCCGCAAACGCCGCGAAGCCACCTTCGAGTGTCGACTTGATGATGTAGCCAGCAACACCGGCGTCGCCTGCTGCCTGCCGGTCAGCGTCGGCCATCGATGTCGTGAGGATGACGATGGGGATCCTTGCATGATTGGGATCGCGGCGAAGCTCTCGAAGAAACTCGATGCCGTTCATTCTGGGCATGTTGATGTCGAGGAAGATTAGATGTGGCGACGCCGCACTTTTCGACTCGCCGTTGCCACGAAGAATCGCCAGTGCCTCAAGGCCATCGCGCGCAACGACGAGCGGGTGCGGAAGCGACATGACGCGAAACGCTCGCTTCACGGACATCACTTCGACATCGTCGTCTTCAACCAAGAGTACGCTTGTGAGCACGTCAGCCTCCTCTCGTGGTGACAGGCAAACCCCGCACAGAATCGAGCGAGAAAGCGCCCGAAAGCGAAGCGGGCGCGCCAGTCCAGTACTTGGGCCACGTGAACCGAAACGTTGCGCCTTGGCCTTCTTGAGAGTCGAGCCAAACCTTCCCGTTGGCGTCGTCGACAATCCTTCTCACGAGAGCGAGTCCCATTCCGCTTCCCTCGACGATGTCGCGAGGTTTTAGGGTTTGAAACATTTGGAACACTCGTTCGTGAAATTGTGCGGCAACGCCTGGCCCGTCATCGGCGACCGAAAATTCAAAGTAGTCACCGTGATCGTCAACACAGATTGTTACTCGCCCTTCGTCGCGATGGTGGTGCTTGACGGCATTGTTAAGCAAGTTGAGGAACACGCGCTTGAGCGGCACCTTGGCTGTCTCGAAACAGGGTAGCGACGAGGCAATTTCAAAGCGAAAGCGCTTTGTTGTATTCGACAGGTCGATCACTTCGGCCAAAAGTTCTCGAACGTCTACACACTCGACAGCAAGCTCTTCGCGGCCAACGCGCGCGTATTCCAGAAGGTCTGAGAGTAAGCGGTCCATTCGTTGTACGCGTCCTCGCAAGAGGTGCATTTGCTCTCGGGTTTCGCCTTTGAGAACATCTCCGAGATCGGCTTCGATCCATTCTGCAAGCGTGCTGATGGCGCGCAGCGGGGCGCGAAGATCGTGCGACGCAACGTAGGCAAATTCTTCGAGCTCTTTGTTCGAGCGCTCGAGCCTGCGGGTCTGTCGTGCAAGCAGAAACTCGGTGTACTTTTGGTTCGTGATGTCGACGAGGCATCCAACAATTTCGTCGTGTTCGCCACCCGAATTTGGAACTCGCCGAAACGCGTCGTGCAGCCAACGATACCCCCCGCTTGGGTGCAAAAATCGGTATTCGCACGTTGTGACGGCGTCGCTCGATGGTTGTGACAGGGCATCAAAAAACGTGGCGCGATCGTCAGGATGAATGTGACTTTTCCAGAATTCTGGCGAGGCCACGCAAGAGGCTGGCTCCTGTCCAAGCTGCGTTTTGACGTCCTCGCTAATGAAGGTGATCTGGGCTCCAGCCGTTGCATCACGGGTGTACACAATGGCAGGGTTTGCGGTGAGAAGGTGTTGCAGACGTAGCTTCGTGGCTTCGAGCTCACGCTCTCTTTTTCTGCCGGTGGTAATGTCGTCAAAGACGAGAACAGCGCCGCGGATCTGTCCTCGCGCGTCTCTGATGGGGGCGGCGCGATCAGAGATGGGGCACTCATCGCCGTTGCGAGAGACCAACATTGCGCGGTCTTCGAGTTCGACGATCGTTCCGGTGCGCAGCGCGCTGACTGCCGGATTGGCAATTGTCATGTGAGTAACCTCACTCCGAAATTGACAGACTTCTTCGATCGGCCTTCCAAGCGCGTCTTCGATCGTCCAGCCTGTCAATCGCTCGGCGGCTGGGTTCATGCGTTGCACGCGTCCAAGTTCGTCGGTTGCGATAACACCATCGCCGATGCTGTTTAGCGTCGTGGCGAGTCCCTGTTCATTTTCTCGGAGGCGGAGGAAAATCTGATGCTTGTATAATGCAACTTCCACGACACTTCGGAGTTCGCTCGCATTGAATGGTTTGACGATATAGCCGTAGGGTTCGGTGACCTTTGCTCGGCCCACCGTTTCGTCGTCGGCGAACGCGGTCAAATAGACGATCGGAATGTCCATTCGCTCGCGAAGAATTGCAGCCGTGGCAATGCCATCGAGTTGACCCTTGAGATGGATGTCCATGAGAACGAGATCGGGTCGAAAGCTGGTTGCGCGTTCGATCGCTTCCTCGCCTGATCGAGCGATGCCGACGACGTCGTAGTTCATCTGACGTAGCGTCATCTCGATATCTTTTGCGACGATTCCCTCGTCTTCGACGATCAGAATGGCAGCCATCGATTGCCTCCGTTATGGCGAGTTCGGAAAAGTCACTCGCACTCTAGTGCCACCATCACTTGCGAACGCGATCGTTCCGTGAATTTGCTCAACGAGCGTCATGACGAGTTGTAAGCCTAAGGTTGAAGTTTGCTGAACCGCAAAGTCGGGCGGCAGTCCTCTTCCGTTGTCTTCGACGACAAATTCGTTCCCGTCTGAATTCGCGTTGAAGGCAATTTTGATGCGGGCTGCGTCGTCGTTCACTTCGCGACCGACAAACGCATACTTGAGAGAATTGGTGATGAGTTCGTTTGCGATGAGTCCACAAGGAATCGCGAGATCGACCGCGAGTTGTACACCGAAGGCTTCGACGCTGATGTCGACGTCCTGTCCGTGTTGACCTGCGAGTGAAGTGGCGAGCGCTCGCATATAGTCAGTGACGTTGACGTGTGAGAGATCACTTGATCGATAGAGTCGCTCGTGAAAGAGCGCGATAGACCGAACCCGATTTTGCATCTCGGTAAAGACGGCTGGGGACCATTCACCCTTTGCCGCTTGCAAATTGAGCAAGCTCGAAATGATCTGAAGGTTGTTTTTCACACGATGGTGAACTTCTTTCAGAAGTACTTCCTTCTCTTTCAACGATGCCACCACGTGCCGTTCGACTTCCTTCGCACGCGTGATGTCGCGGGCGATCACAGACACACCGACGACTTGATCATGGCTTCCACGAACCGGCGACACGCTGAGCGAAACTTCGACGACAGCGCCATCCTTACGCCGACGAAAGGTCTCGTATTGTTCAACGGCGTTCCCTTCGGTTGCGCGCTTGAAGAGCGTCTCCATTTCGGTCGATCTGTCGGCTGGCATCAAGCAGGCAGCGTTAGAACCAACGAGCTCGTCGGCCGCGTAGCCGAACAGTCGTGCCGAGGCAGCGTTCCAAAGTTCGACATCGCCGTTGAGCGCACAAGAGTAGATCGCATCGTCCGACGATTCGACGATCGCAGCTGACATGGCGCGCACCTCTGCGCTCCTACGCTCCGTAATGTCTCGAATGGCGCTCGATACGAGAACGCCGTCTTCGGTTGCGACCGGGCTGAGACTCACTTCCACAGGAAACTCGCTTCCGTCCTTGCGGATGCCGAAAAGCTCGCGACCCGAGCCCATGGATCGAACCTTTGGTGCATCGACATATCCAGCGCGATGCTGCACGTGTTGGTGCCGAAATCGTTGAGGGATTAGAGTTTCGACGGGTTGCCCAATGAGCTCCGTTCTCGCGTAGCCGAATAGCCTCTCGGCCTGCGCGTTCACAAATGCGATGAGCCCAGTCGGATCCGCAACGACCATCGCATCAGGCGCTGATTCGAGAAGCGCGCGGAATCGATGTTCTCGTTCGTCGAGCCGTTGTGTGACGCGCAATTCTGTTGCAAGCGCCCTCCCGGTGACGACCAGCAAGAACGCGCCGAGCAAGCCGGTGAAGAGCAATCCTATCGCGAGGAAGTACCACGCATGCCAGCTTCGCTGCGCAACAAGCGCACTGGCGGTTGGACGCCCACGGAGCGTCCACGTTCGACGTCCGATGGCCAATGGTATGTCACCACCCAGCGCATTACGTACTTGAGCGGTACGCTCATCGAAGCTCGAATAGAGAACGCGATCGCCTGGTGATGCGGTCTCGTCGAAGATCGCAAACTCAAAGTCATCGTGAGCGATGTTTGCGAGCGCACCTTCGATGAGTTTTGGTACGAGGAGCACGCCCGTGACGAATGCGACAAGGTTCTGCCGCCGTTCGGTGATGGTTTCGTGTGGCGCACCTTTGCGATAGACGGGGGTGTAGAATATCAGGCCACGCACAGAGTTTCGGCTCAGCTGAAAGAGAGGCGTTGCGCCGGTTACCGCAGGCTGACCCGTATCGCGCGCACGTGCAATGGCTTCAGCGCGCGTGGGATCGGACAACACATCGTAGCCGATGATGGTGTTGTTAACGCGATCCGCAGGTGCGATGTGAACAACGGGAACGTAGAAATCACGCTGAGGCGCTCGCACGAACTGCTCGTGTTCGTCGCGCACCGTGATTTGAAAAGAGACCGATCCGGCGTTGCGTTCAGCGAGTTCGAAGGCGTCACGCTGATCGCCAAGGACACAGATGTTCCACGAGAGTGCTTCAATGTCGGGAGCTCGTTCGAGTGCGCCCACCGTAAGATCATGAAACTGCTGCGCGGATGGGCGTTCATAAATTGTGTAGAGGCTTGCGAGTGCACTCATTTCGCGCACGTTCGCTTGAACACTCGTGTTGATCGCACCGGCGATGCGCTCGGCACGCCGCTGAACTTGTTGGCGCGCACGCTCTGCTTCCCATGCACTCGCGCGCACGAACAGCACGATGAACATCGCAAAAGTGATTACGAGCGGAACGAATAAAGTGAGACGCCGTCGCAACCAAGTTTCTCGCGGTGCAGCGGTCCATACAAAGACGAGCGGCGTAAAGAGAATGATGCCGATCGCGTCGCCGACCCACCACGTCCACCAGCTGAAAGGGTATGCGGATGATGCGATCGCGCCGGTGAGCAGTAGCGCCGTTGTGCCAATGGTTGCATTGACGAGCGGGCTAAGGACACCGCACAAGAGTAGAAACCGTCCGACGTCTTTCTCGTCAGCAAGCGCGGTTGGAAACTTCACGTAACGTCGGAGTAAGAACACGCCGAAGACCGCTTGCAGTGTTGCTCCTGCTGCGATCGATGCGGGTACGCCGATTGCGGTTAGCGAAAGTCCGGCGCCCGATAGCGCAACGGACGTTCCGACGTTGACCGAGAATGAGCCAAGCCAAACGCCAGGCCAAGCGCGATAGCCAAAGAGAAGTAGGCCCGCTAACGCGATCCCGGAAGGAGGCCACACGGCGGTGGCGTATCCTGGAGGTAGCGCAAGCAACAAGCCGAGCTTGCCTGTGACGAAGTATGCGCCGGCGAGAAGCAAGACTTGGACGAGCCGCGGCAACGTGGCCAAACCAAACTGGTCAGCGGCGTGAACAGAACGCGCCATCTTAGTTTTCTGTGCGCGGGGTTACTTTCGCCGCTTGATGGTGAGCCAGTCCTGATCCATGTCGGCAACGTGCGCTCTGCGGTACAGCCCTGAGCCTTTGCGAAGTTGCGGACCGTGAGAAGACCCCGACGGCACGGTCCCATCGCTCCCTGTTCGAAGGGAGCTCACAACATGTTTTACATACGCTTCGAGCGCATCGATGAGCGGACCGATTGTCGTGGCTTCACCACTCATTGCGGCCTCTTCGAGCTTCTGACCAAACTCGCTCACGCGCGCAAGACCATACGCCGTGCCAGTGCCCTTCATGTTGTGGCCTAGTGTTGCAATGCGAGCGTAGTCACCTTTCACCAGTGCTTCTCTCATCACTTGGGCGTCGCTCTCGCGGTGTGCGAGAAATCGAGGCAAGAGCGGCAAGACATCAGGGCCGAAGCTGCTGAGATCCAGTGTGACATTTTTTGGCGCTGCCGGTGGAATGCTCGGGGGCTCAATATCGCTCATGTGCTTGTCGTCTCGAAAAAGATACTCCCAAAGCGCGCGCAGCAGCGTTTGCTTGCGAAGCGGTTTCGCGACGTGGCCGGTGCACCCCGCTTGAATCGCATTCTCGACAGTTCCCTGTAGCGCGTCTGCGCTCAACGCCAGAATTGGAATTGGTCCACTTTTTTGTGCACGCTCAACCCGTCGCAACGATCGCGTGGCGGCAAATCCATCCATGTCGGGCATATGCAGATCAACAAGCACGAGGTCGAATGCGCCCGCCTGAAACTCGGTGACTCCTCGGGCGGCCGTATCGGCGTGGCAGACCACAACGGGCAATTCTGCCAGGTACGCCTCGACGAGAACGCGGTTGTCGGGACAATCGTCGATAAGCAAAATCCTCACGTGCGGCCTTCGCGACGCAAGTGCTCGCGCAACTTCTTGCGGATCAAAACGCTTTTTGGTCGCCTCGGGCGTCCTCGTCGTCGCGTTGATTACGAAGGGGATAGACACGACAAACGTCGTTCCTTGATCTGGGACACTGGTGACGCGAATCGTGCCGTTCATCGATTCTGCGAGTCGCTTCGCGATGCTGAGACCAAGCCCCGCTCCGCCATGGCGTCGCGACGTGCTCGCGTCTCCCTGAACGAAGTGCGAAAAGATGTGGCCGAGTTTTTCTGGAGGAATTCCCATTCCGGTGTCGGAGACGACAAAGCGTACGGTGCCGGGAAGTGGATCGAGCGGGTCGCGCTCAACACGAAGGCTGACGCGTCCCTTTTCGGTGAACTTGATCGCGTTGCCGAGAAGATTGATCAAGATCTGACGAACACGTCGGGGATCTCCAAGTAGCGCAGCTGGGACGTCTGGCTCTTTTTCTACGGTCAGTTCTAAATTTTTCGCCGAGGCCGTTGGTTGAAGAAATTCGATCGTGTCAGTGACGAGCTGATCGAGATCGAAAGGGATGCGTTCGAGAACGAGCCGGCCGGCTTCAACGCGCGAAAGGTCGAGCAGATCGTCAATTAAATGAACCAAATGATCGCCCGCACGTCGAAGGCGCGCGAGATGATCTTGCTGCCGACCCGTTAGCGGAACTTCACTGGCAAGCAGCTCCGCCATTCCGAGAACCGTGTTCATTGGCGTGCGAATCTCGTGACTCATCATCGCCAAGAATTCACTCTTGCTTGCGCTCGCGCGCTCAGCGCTCTCTTTTGCAAAACGCAATCGCTGCTCGCCCTGCTCGCGTTCAATGGCATAACGGATCGAGCGCGACAGAAGCTGTTGGTTGAAGTCCCACTTCACGAGGTAATCCTGTGCCTCACAATTGACCGCTTGCACGGCGAGCTGCACGTCGTCATTGCCCGTGAGGACGATCACCGGTGTTGTGGGCGCTGCCTTGCGTACGCGCGTGATGAGATCGAGTCCGAACGCATCGGGTATCGTGAGGTCGAGCAAGATCGCGTCGAAAGCTTGCGTCGCGAGCCGCTGGATCGCCGCGGCGAGGGTCGTGACGTGTGTCGTCAAGAACGTGAACGTTGCGGGCGCCCGACGTAACATTTCGTCGATCATGCGGGCGTCGCTTGGATCGTCCTCGATGACCAGTAGGTGAGTCGGCCGCTGCTGAATTGCTCTCGGCGTGGGGGTCGACTGCACGGCCTTCACATTCCCTTCTAGCTTTTCGAGCTCAAAGATTGGCTACTTGCGAATGTCTCGCAAGAACCGTACCTGCGAGACGATAGAGACGCACAACACAGCACACAGCTTCATTGCTGGGGATTCAAGGAGAAAGCGACCAACTTGGACTCTGGCCACGTGCGCAAGATTGCCCCTGCGACAAAAGTTCGCGGTGCACGGTCAGCGATTTCCTCCGCTGCTCGCGCTCCCTTTTTGGCGGCCTGTTGAGGGCGGTCCGAACCGTGCTTCTTTTCGGAGCAGCGTGCGGCGATCGACACCGAGAATTTCGGCCGCTGCAGTGCGGTTGCCCCGGGTTGCCTCCATGACGGCGCAGATGTGGCGCCACTCCAATTCTTCGAGCGACACAAGCGAATCCGAACTCGATCCGATCTGCCGAACGGGTGCGCGATTGTATCGTCTAAGAAATTCCGGAAGGTCGTCGACCGTGATGTGATCAGTCCTCGTCAAGGCAACCGCACGTTCGATCGTGTTTTGAAGTTCACGCACGTTGCCGGGCCACGCGTGCGCGAGCAACTTTCCTGCCGCTTCGGGTGAGAGGCCACGTATGGGCTTGCCGAGCGCAACCGCAAAGCGTTCGACAAAGTACTGCGCGCATAGCAGCACATCGTCGTCGCGCTCGCGCAATGGCGGCACGTGAACATCGATGACATTCAGCCGGTAGTAGAGATCTTCTCGGAAGAGTTTTTGGCGAACCATGACGCCCAAATCGCGATTGGTCGCCGTGATGATTCTCACATCGCAAGGAACTTCTTGCGTGCTTCCGACCGGTCGGATCACCCGCTCTTGAATCGCGCGCAGAAGTTTGGGTTGAAGGTGCAGGTGAAGCTCGGCGATCTCATCGAGGAAGAAGGTCCCCCCTCGTGCTTCGACGAAGAGCCCCTGTCGTTCAGAACGTGCGTCGGTGAAGGCTCCCTTGACGTGTCCGAATAGCTCGGCTTCGAGCAGCGTTTCGGGGACCGCGGCGCAGTTGAGTGCGACGAACGGCCCCTTCGCACGGCGGCTTGATTGGTGAATGGCGCGCGCCACGAGCTCCTTGCCTGTTCCGCTTTCGCCTGTGACGAGAACAGACGTATCAACGGCGGCCACGCGAGCGACGACGTCGCGAAGTTCGATGATCGAAGGGCTGGCGCCCACAAAGTCTGGCCACTTGTCGCTCATTGGATACGCCGGTTGCGGAAGCGAGATCGTTTGTCGCACGCGTTTGTCACGCGAGACACTTTCGATGATGGCGACCAGCGCATTGAGTTCAAATGGCTTGATGAGAAAGTCGTGCGCGCGCGCCCTTAGTGCGGCAACGGCTGCATCAACGCGACCATGCGCGGTCATCATGACGACGCTGATGTCGGGCCGATTGGAAACGATGCGATCGCATAGCTCGAGACCGTCCATCTCCTCCATATGGAGGTCGGTGATCACGACGTCGAATTCTTCGACCCGCAATTGATCAAGTGCCTTGATTGCTGATGTTTGCCACGAGGTATCGAAGCCCCGCCTCGTTAAGCCGGCGTGAAGCAACTCGCACATACTCGGATCGTCGTCGACGAGCAGCAGGCGTGGGAGTGAAGGCATGTCCCTCTGATTCTACCTCGGAAGGGTCGTACGGCGAGCGCGAGAGTCGCGTGTTAAGGGCGAATATTGGGGCGTTGGGTGCACGCCACGATCGACAATTTTGTCTCACTCACTTGTTCAGTGCGGTCTCCTCCCGCGCGCCGAATCCCTCCGTCGTACAGCAGCTCCTTAGCGAAGAGATCGAGAATCACCCGGCGTTTGTGTCTCGGAACACAATGTCGTCAAAGAGATCGGAGAAGCAGCAAATTCGACGGTGGCGCGTGATGGAACGGACGTTGCGTAGAAATCCTTCATGGAGATCTCGAAGGCAAATCACGCACGCGGTCCGGTTCCTCGCCCGCGGCGTAAGAACATTCTCATTGCCGACGATGATCCCGATATCCATGGACTCGTAGGTCCAGCACTTCGACGCGAAGGGTACCGAGTCATCGCGCTTCCAAGTGGTGCCGCACTGATGGATCACCTGGGCACCGTCCTCTTGGAGTCGCGCCGTGCCTGGCCCGATCTCATCATTACTGATTTTTGCATGCCCGGCTTCACAGGGATCGAGGTGCTCGCCGGATTGCGTCGCGCAGATTGGTCGGTCCCCATTGTCGTCATCACCGCAATCGATGACCTCCACGTTTCAGAGCAGGCCCACAAGCATGGAGCGACAGCCTTCCTTCGCAAACCATTCACGCCAAGCGCGCTGGTGGGAATCGTTCACGGAATTGTGAGGGCACAGTCATGAACGCGCCCGTAAAAATTCTCGTTGCCGATGACGATGAAGACTCGCGTGCGTTGCTGAGGAGTCACTTGTCGTCGCTCGACGTCATCGTTGACGAAGCGGTCGATGGAGCAGAACTTTTGTGGTCCCTTGGCGAGCGTGGTCCCTACAACCTCGTCGTGACGGATGTGCACATGCCGAGGCCAGATGGTCGGCATGTTCTCGCGATGGCGCGGAGCCTCGCACTCAAAACTCCGTTCTTGGTGATTAGCGCGGACGCGACGCTTTCAGAGCCAGTCGCTGCGTTTCGCGAAGCGTCGTTTCTTGCAAAGCCTGTTAGCAAGTCGCAGCTCTTTGCCGCCATGCGTGAACTTCTAGGCAGTGCTTGCGTCGTCGATGGCTCGACACCGCCAATGGAGGAAGAAGATGAATGACCAAGCACCATTGAGCTGGCACAACGTTGGCGATGGATACTCTCGCGTCGACTCCAATCGAACGCGCATCTTCGTTGCGGATGACGACGACGACATGAGGATTCTCGTGTGTCGTGCGCTTGAAAAAGATGGCTACGATGTGGTTCCCATCAAAGACGGGCTGGATGCAATGAACCGCATTCAGGAGGCTTTCGAGAGCCCACTACTTCTGCCTGACCTCATCATCATGGACGTACTCATGCCTCGATACTCGGGCATTGGCGTTCTTACCGCACTCCGTCGAGCGCGATGGTTCACCCCCGTGATCATGATGACGGGATTTGCGCACGAGTCAGTGCTCCAGCGCGCCAAAGATTTGGGCGCGCTCACCGTGTTCAAGAAGCCGTTTGACATGGACGACCTCCGCACCGCGGTGCTGAATGCGTCCCTTACGAACGTGCGAGCGCGATCAGGGTCGCTCTTCGATTAGTCGCCAACGTTTATTTCCGAAGGTCAACGTTCGAAAGGAGAGGCACCATGCTCAGGTCCACACAACCCCACTCGCGCGTGCGCCGGAGAAAGAGATGGTCGCGATCGCACTTGTCGCCGGACGATGGAACCGCGTTTCTCTTCGATTCGCGCGACTCTCCATCGCGTTCAGACGTTGAGCTTGCCGAAAAGCTCGCCGAAGAGTTCGTCGCATCGGCGACGTCTGCGGATGAAGTGCGCACCGAAACGAGTGACGAGCTGACGGATCAATTTCGTGGACCGCGTTCGATCCATGATGACGACGTCACGCGAAGTGACGAATACGAAGCGTGGAGGGTCTTCTGGTTGTATCTGCCGTTTCTTTGAACCCGAGGGCAACGCCTCCGAGCGGCACTGCCCAATACTCACGCGCCATAGGAGGACACGATGGACCCACTGCAGACGATCCTTGAGAGCAAAGACAGAGCGGTTTACTCGCTCGAGTCCGGCTCGACTGTCTACGAGGCGGTCGAAACGATGTGCGAAAAAAAGATCGGCGCGGTGCTCGTGACGCACGGCGGCGTTCCCATTGGAATTCTGTCTGAAAGGGACGTCCTGACGCGCGTTCTTCTGCAACACCGCGACCCAACCGAGATCACGGTCGGTACCGCCATGACCCGAGAGGTGGTCTGCGTTGAGCTCGACACGCGACCCGACGAGATACTGGAAATCATGACGCGCCGCAGGCTACGTCACATTCCGGTCCTCAATGAGGGTCATGTCGTTGGGATGGTATCGATAGGCGATCTCGTTCATTGGACACTTCAAACGCGAGACAACGAGATTCGAGAACTTCGCGAGTATGTCGGCGGTGGATACCCCGACACAACGCCCAACATCATGGTCTAGCGAGGCTTCATGTTAAAGCGCGATGAGTGGCTCGATCTGGCTCGAAAGCTTGACTGGAGCTTCTCGTATGTTGATGAGAGAGAGGTATTTCCCGAGGTGATTAGTGGTCGCCCGTGGCTTGCTCAAGACGCGTGGAAAGATTGGGACGAACCGTACCGAACCACCTACGCCGAGTACGTGACCAACCAGCATGCAAAGGATGTTGCCCTCGACGCCGTTCGTGAAGCCATCGGACGCGTCGAGGATTTTCAGAAGCACGATGCTTCGTGGCTGAACGGTCTCAAGCTTCACGTAGCGACGCTGCCCCTCGCCGAATTCGCCGCCGTCGTTGGCAACCTGCGCGCCGGGCGATTCGCGCGCGATAGCGCGTGGCGGACGACGGCAGCATTGGGTGCGCTCGATGAACTTCGACACACCCAAATTCCGTTGCTGCTCATGCATGACCTCGTGCAGTGGGATCCCCAATTCGATTGGACGCATAAGTTTTTTCATACAAATGATTGGGTCGCGATCGCCGGCAGGCACCTCGTCGACGAGCTTTTGCTCACTGCAAATCCGATCGAGTTTGCGATCGCAACCAACTTCGTTTTCGAAACAGGATTTACGAACCTCCAGTTCGTGGGGCTCGCGTCGATGGCGCATCACGTGGGTGATCGCATGTTCGAGAAAATGGTTCAGAGCATCCAGACCGACGAAGCGCGGCACGCGCAAATTGGGGGTCCGGTTTTGCAAACCGTTCTCAAGCACGACCCCGCATATGCGCAGTACCTGATCGACAAGTGGTTTTGGCGAAGTTGGCACTTCTTCGCAATCGTTACCGGATTTGCAATGGACTACTTAACGCCACTGAAGGATCGCACAGCGTCGTTCAAAGAGTTCATGGAGGAATGGACGCTTGATCAGTTTGCGCGCTCGCTCGAAGAATATGGGCTGAAGAAGCCTTGGTATTGGGATCAATTTTTGGACGGGCTCGATCAGTACCATCACATGGTTTATGCGAGTGCCTATACGTACCGAGCAACGGTGTGGTTCGATCTCACGCTGCCAGGGCCTGAAGAGCGTGCGTGGCTTCGGCTCAAGTATCCGAACACTTGGGATCGCATGGAGCCGATTTGGGAACGCATCACCGAGCGCGCGCGACAAGCTGGCCCTGGCGTCGAGTGGTACACACACGGCGTTACGCCCGTTGCGTTTTGCGACCTCTGCCAGCTCGTTCTTTGTGAAGGGACGACCGACGCGAATTCCGCGCGGACGTACGCCCACGAGGGGAGGAAGTACATCTTCTGCTCCGAACCTTGCCAATGGATCTTTCAGACTGAGCCGCAGCGCTATGCTGCTCACAAGAGCGTTGTGGGTCGCATCCTTGCGGGCGAAGCCCCTCCCAATCTTCTCGAACTTGTGAAGTACTTCGGCCTTACGCAAGAGATGTGGGGCAAGGACGTCGCAGGTGGATCGTATCCTTGGCTCGTGAACGCCAAAACGAATGGAGCCTAAGCAGTGCTTGTTCCGTTACACGGTTTTCTGAAGGGTGACTCGTTGGGTTTGGTTGTTCTCGTGCACGATCACGACACCATGCGTCGCGTGGTGTCTTCATTGCAGCAAGCGGCAACGTGTCGCGTCGCGCCCGTTCCACCGGATGGCCTCCGGGTATGGGTCAAGGGCGCGGCTCTCGATCCCGATCTGACGGTCGCGCAGGCGGGGCTCGAACCTCTCGATCGCATCGACGTGGCGCCCAACGAGGTGACGCGATGAGTTTCGTAAAGGTCGCTGCAATCTCAGATCTGTGGGACGGCGAGATGAAGCCTTGCATCGTTGCGGGCAGGAAGGTGCTTCTTGTTCGCATCGAAGGTGAGGTTTACGCATACGACGATCGCTGTGCACATCTTGGCGTTCCTCTCAGCGAAGGCCGCCTCGATCAAGGCGTACTCACCTGCAGCGCGCATCACTATCAATACGACGCGAGAAGTGGCCATGGCCTCAATCCCAAATCGGTTCACTTACTTTCCCATTCCGTGCGCACCGAGCAAGGGCACATTCTTGTCGAAGTCAGCGCGAAGACCAGAGAAAAGCCAAGCGCGGCGTCTGACAGTGCGCCAGAGCCAGTGGAGTGTGCACCCCAAACGAAGCCCGATCGCGTCGGGCCCGTCCTCGAGATTGGGGAAACTGCGCAGGCCATCATCGCCGCTATTCGCGAACTCAACGCAGATGTGACGATTGTTGACAAAGGGGCCTACGCGCGGGTTCTCGTTCCTACAAAGTGCATCGTCACGCGTGAGAGTATCGAGCGGCTTCTTGGTCGTCCGTTTTGCCTGCCCGGAGATCTCGAGATCGTCATGCCGTCGTTCAAAGGTGCGTTGGCCGTTACAGAAGGCCAGGCGGTTTGGTCCACAGGCGCAAGGCGATGACGCGCAGGCGAACCTACAGTCACCTAAGCCAATTGGGTCGCAAGCCTTCGGACTACGACATTGCGACGTCGAATTTGCTCTACTATTTGCCGCGCGGTTTCGAAATTCAATCGCCGCTATCAGACTGGTACGCGAAGTATCAAGTCGGCTCTCGATTCCAGTGCAAGGACTGGGAGGCATTTCGCGATCCGAGCGAGACGACCTACGCGAAGTACACCGAGCGTCAGAAGAACAAAGAAGTTTTTGTCGAAGGTCTTTTGCGCGCGGCTGACGGTGAATACGATGCGCGCCTTACATCACATTGGATAACAGTCCTCGATCGCGTTTTCGCTCCCATGATGTTTCCCGTTCACGGGCTGCAGATGGTTGCCTCGTATGTTGGCAGCATGGCGCCGAGTGGTCGCATTGTTGTTGCGTGCGCGCTGCAAGCAGCTGACGAGATCAGACGTATCCAACGCATTGCCTATCGCGTGCGCCAGCTGCAAAGCGTGCACGCTGGTTTTGGCGAACGCGCAAAGTCAATATGGTTGACAGATGTGATGTGGCAACCGCTTCGAAAAGTCGTGGAACGCCTTCTCGTGACTTACGATTGGGGCGAGGCATTTGTGGCGCTCAACCTCGTCGTCAAACCGATATTCGACGACTTCGTGACGAAGCAGTTAGGCGAAGCGGCGATGTCGTTCAAAGACGATGTGCTCAGCCGAATGTTGTTTTCGCTCGGCGAAGATTGCGCGTGGCATCGTGCTTGGTCCACTTCGCTCGTCAGCACGGTCACAAAGTCTGCGCCTGAGGTCGAGTCCGTCGTTGCCGAATGGATGGATCAATGGCGGCCCAGCGCGCAGGCTGCGGTTTACGCTTTTGCACCCATTGTAAGTTCCGTTGTGGCGAATGGCGGTTCAGCCGAACTTCAGTCCGATGTTGGGCCTAGCTCGACATCGAGTGGAATCTACGATTCGCGAGGCAGTCGTGTCTCGTAGTTCCAATATGAACGCGGGCGGCGTGTTGGCTTCGCAGAGAGAGAGCGAGTCGCTCTTTCGTGCGATGGCAGATTCTGCGCCCGTCTTGTTGTGGATGGCGGGCACCGATGCGCTCTGCTTCTTTTTTAACAAAACATGGCTTGAGTTTACCGGTCGCCCCATGGAGGAACAGATCGGCAACCAGTGGGCAGAGCACGTTCACGCCGAGGATTTCCAAGAGTGCATGGACATCTACATGACGAACTTCGTCAACCGTAGCAGCTTCCGCATGGAGTACAGAATTCGCCGTGCCGACGGCCAGTACCGATGGGTGCTCGATCAAGGTGTGCCACGGTTTGGGCTTCGCGGAGATTTTGAGGGTTACATCGGCTCTTGCATCGACATTACCGATTTCAAAGAGGCCAACGAAGCGCTCGTGAAGATGTCGCAACGGTTGCAAGCGAAAACCGACGCAATGTCGCGCCTCCTTAGTGAAAAAGAAGTGCTCCTCAAAGAGGTGCACCATCGTGTGAAAAATAATCTGCAGATTGTTTCGAGCTTGCTGAACATTCAAGGGCACCAGGTCGCGGGTGCACGCGATGCGGAGCTATTCCGAAACACGCAGAATCGTATTCATGCGATCGCGCTCGTTCACGACAAGCTCTATCGCTCGAAGGATTTGGCCCAGATGAATCTCGGTGAATACTTCGAAGAACTCGTGCATTCACTCAACGAGATGTTTGCGACCCATGCGCGTCGCATTACGGCCACCGTCAATGCCGACAAAGTGTACGTCAACATGGATGTTGCGATGTCGAGCGGGCTGATTGTGAACGAGCTCGTGACCAATTGCTTCAGACATGCCTTTCCAAACCGAGATCGCGGGACCGTGCGGATCGATCTCCGCTGTCGCG